>JBDKKY010000009.1:0-31773 GCA_039795875.1 Candidatus Parcubacteria bacterium
ATCAGTGTGTTGATATATGATTTAAAAAATAATGAATTGGTTGCCGGCAAGACGATGGAGGACACGATGTCTTTAGCTTCTCTAACAAAGATCTTTACTTCAGGGTTGGCTTACGAAACATTTCTCAAAACACACAAGCGAGATAGCCCGGAGGCACGAGCGTATGTTGCTCGTATTCAACGTATGTTGGCACAGTCTTCAAACGAAGAAGCGGAAGCTATTGCAACAATATTTGGAAACACCCGAAAAGAATCCGTCACCCGTCTGAACGAATATGTAAAACCGTACAGTTTGGTGTTTAGAAATGTAAATGGTTTGGATATAAAAACCGATGGCGGAGTGGGTGGAAGGGGCACGCCGGTCAATTTGGCTCGAGGGATTCGTGATGTTTATTTTAAATATCCAGAATTATTTGATAAAACAATTTTACCGTACAACGATAATACCAATCTGATCGCTGGTAAGTTAGATTTCTTTTTAGCGGGGAAGACGGGGTTCACCAACTACTCCGGAGGCAATTTGATGGTGATTATTCAGAAAGGAATTACGCATAAATATTTGATCATAGTCCTCGGTTCAACAGAAAAGGATCGATTTGTCGATGTTGAGCATATAGTTAAAGCTCTGCTACAATTGGACGTATGATAATTAGCGCCCTTAAGGTCTTGATACCGACCCTTTGTTCATTTGCCTTTGGTATTCTTGTTACCCCATATTTGACTCGCATCATGTACGAGAAGAAAATGTGGAAGCGAAAATCTCGCAGTTCTGAGAATACCGAGGCAATGTCTGTGGAGTTTCAGAAAATTCACAACGAGACCGATGAGGTGCACACCCCGCGTGTCGGAGGCGTCGTTATTTGGCTGGCTGTGCTACTCACATTGATCGTCATGATGGTCGCACAATATCTGGTGATCCGATATGTCACAACTGACCACGCGGTTACTCATGCATTGTTTGATCGTCTGAATTTTATATCTCGAAATCAAACTGCCCTTTTGATTCTGGCGTTGATTGCAGGGTCTGTCTTTGGGTTGGTAGATGATTTGATGCAGATCTATGGTCGCCAATTGAAACTAGGTGATGGCGTTCCGCGAAAGTTACGAGTTGGATTTGTATTATTGGTGGCAGTGATTGGAGCCTGGTGGTTCTATAGCAAGTTGGGTATGGATACAATCCACATTCCGTTTTATGGTGAGATCTACTTAGGCATTGGTTTTGTTCTGCTGTTTATTGTGGCAGTTCTTGGAACATTTTCCGGTGGCGTGATTGATGGTATTGATGGTTTGGCGGCAGGAGTCATGATAGCTGCCTTCGGATCATATACACTGATTGCTTTTGCGCAGTCTCAATACGACTTAGCGGCACTAGGTGGAGCGATCATCGGAGGACTCTTAGCCTTTCTGTGGTTCAACGTACCCCCAGCCAGGTTTTACATGGGGGAGACGGGAATGCTCGGCATCAGTATAGTACTTGCCATGTTTGCCTTCTTGACCAAGGAGGTCATCGTGTTGCTCGTGGTGGCATTTCCGCTCGTGGCAACGTCTCTATCTTCTTCGATTCAAATGTTTTCTAAGAAGCATTTTGGTAAAAAAGTCTTTCGAATCGCACCACTGCATCATCATTTTCAAGCCATAGGTTGGCCGTCGGCAAAAGTAACAATGAGATATTGGATTGTGTCCGTGATTTGTGCGGTGATAGGTGTTATCATTGCTCTATTGGGATAGGTTTCAGCGTATGTTTTTTAAAAAAAGTCGAAAAAGAAATATTGAGAAAGCTCAATCTAAAACTCTCTCACGAATAGAATCTGGGGCGGATCGTTTTTTCTTAATCATTGTTTCCTTATTAATCCTTTCAGGGTTGATTATATTTTCTTCAGCCACTCTTATGCTGGTAGGCACCGCCAAATACGATGCGGTCCGGTTCAATCAGTACGGGCTGGGCTTTGTGGGTGGGTTGATTTTGTTATATATTGCCTACAAGATTCCTGTATCGGTTTTCCGCAAAACCAGTTTCTACGCTTACGTGTGCTCAACGATCTTAATGCTCATGGTTTTTGTTCCTGGGGTTGGTGTATTCCATGGCGGAGCTTACCGGTGGTTATCGATTGGAAGTTTTCAATTTCAACCAGCCGAAGTCTATAAGCTTTCAGCAGTGCTGTACATGGCCCTTTGGTTTTGTCGAGATTTTGGTAAGAAACTAGACTCAAAGATAAATTTTTACCAGCGGACTATTCCGCTCTTGGTCATGATAGGTGTGAGTGCTATTGTATTTTTATTACAAAGAGATACAGATACGTTGATGGTGACTGTCGCAGCTCTGGTCGGTATGTACATATTGTCCGGAGGCAACTGGAAAGATGTGTGGGGTATTGCGGGTCTTGGATGTATTGCGCTTATCATCTTAATCTTTTCCCGACCATACGTTATGCAACGTGTGCAGACATTTTTAAATCCGAGTCTTGACCCTACGGGTAGTGGATATCAGATTCAACAATCATTAATTGCTATCGGATCTGGCGGTGTTTCAGGTCGTGGATATGGTCAGAGTATTCAAAAATTTAAATATTTACCTGAACCTATTGGGGACTCGGTCTTTGCTGTGGCGGCTGAAGAGTTTGGATTTATAGGGACAACCACGCTTGTTTTTTTGTATTTGATGTTTATGTTGCGAGGGTTGAAGATGGCCACTCGATCTTCATCGTACGGCTCTTTGGTGATAGGCGGAATCTTATTTTTGATCACAGTCCAATCCTTTTTGAATATTACAGCGATGTTGGCGATCGTACCTCTCTCGGGTATGCCGCTGATCTTTATCAGTCATGGAGGAACAGCTTTACTTATGGCCTTGTTTTCGGTTGGAATTATGCTGAGTGCTTCGAAAGAGAAAAAAATTGGCGTCCGGTAAAACTCCAACTGCTCCGGGTTCGGTTTCGGCGCAATTGCCCCAGCGCCTGCAAATGAACCCTGCACAGTTGTCGTTTTTGTAGACCTAATATAACAACATTCTAGTCGGAGTGATAAGTGTTTTGTGTTATACTGGTTATTATGAAAATTGTTGTAACCGGAGGCGGATCAGGTGGACATTTCTATCCCTTGATGGCTGTTGCAGAATCAATCCAAAAACAAGCACGAGAGCAAAAATTACTTGAACCTCGGCTGTATTATGTTGGCCCAGATCCATACAACCCCAAAGAATTATTTGACAGAGGTATTGATTTTATAAAAGTTACTGCTGGCAAGCGAAGAATCAATCCCAAAGGATTCAGTAGAGTTAGGAATTTTTTTGATATTTTTAAAATGGGGTTTGGTTGTATCGCAGGCTTGATAAAGATGTTTTTCCTTTTTCCTGATGTTGTCTTTGCCAAGGGAGGATTTGCCGCCTTCCCGGTTCTATTCGCTGCTAGGGTTTTAGGCATACCAGTTGTTATCCATGAATCAGATAGTGTGCCAGGACGGGTAAATTTGTGGGCAGGCAAATTTGCTAAACGTGTTGGGGTGGCTTTTCAAGAAGCTGCTGAGTATTTTGATCCAAAAAAAGTTGCCTATACCGGTAATCCAGTGCGCAAAGATATTACACTGCCTCTTACGGTTGGAGCATATGAGTATTTGGAGCTCGATAAAGATTTGCCGGTGATTGCTGTTATGGGAGGATCTCTAGGCGCTAAACGAATCAATGATGTCGTTATTGGTAGTCTGCCTCTATTGGTAGAACGGTATCAAGTCATTCATCAAACCGGCCGAAGCAATATTGATATAGTCAAAGGAATGGCCAAACTTGCTCTTGATGGCGCCAGTCATCCAGAACGATATAAAGCTGTTGATTACCTAAATCCAATGAGTATGCGAATGTTGGCTGGTATTGCCGATGTCATTATCTCTCGCTCAGGCTCATCGTTGTTTGAGATTGCCTTATGGGGAGTACCGAGCATTATGATCCCTATTACAGATTCAAACGGAGATCACCAGCGGAAAAATGCCTTTAACTATGCCCGGTCTGGAGCTGCAGTTGTGATAGAAGAGGCCAATTTGACCCCACAGATCTTGGTAAATGAGATTACTCGAATCGTAAATGATAGGGAATTGCATGACCGTATGTCCAGTGAAGCCAAGAAGTTCTCACGGCCTGATGCTGGGGATATTATTGCTCATGAAGTGTTAAATATTGCACTTAGTCACGAGGTTTAATATACTATTTACAGGGGCGAATTAATATTAATTTAAATATACACATAAATTTATGGCTACTTTAAACGGTTTAGGAAAATTGGCTTGGGTACTTGTGATCATCGGAGCATTGAACTGGGGACTAGTCAGTATCAATCCTGATTGGAACGTAGTAGACATGCTACTTGGAGCATGGCCAGCAGTTGTTCGAGTAATTTACGGACTTGTTGGACTATCAGCGCTTGTTCTTATCTTCGGTTTGGGAAAAAAGACGGTGTCAACAATGTAATTTACTCTCAAATACAGTGAAAATCCCGCTCGGCGGGATTTTTATTTTTTATACACAATCTGCACCTGCAAAAAGGAGAAAAAATCCTTGTCTACTAAAGATAAAATTGATATTATTAATACACGTATGAGAGTTTGCCGGACATTAATAATTATCATACTTTTGTTGAGTACATTTGTTACTGCAGGTGCTATTTCTGCTGCTTCACAAAATGATGTAATTGCTGCCAACTCTGTAGCTGAAAGTGGTCTATGGAATCGAATGATCAATGCTTTGGCCACACCTTTCGTTCCTTTGTTTACGCCTCGCATACTTGTTGCCACAGCAGTCACACCATCTGCTCCGGTTGTGAAAGTTAACACTCCACGAAAAACAGTCGTGCCTCCTCGAGGTATCACACAGAATTTTCTATATGGAGTCTCACAAGCGCAATTACAAGTCGAATTGAAAGCCTGGGGTGACAGTATCTTGGCCCGAGCTCTTGCTGGACAACGACAAGAGATTGATGCCCTGGCCCAAAGCTTGAATCGAAGTCTGAATCCTATTGTTCAAAATGTTAACAATATCGTCAATAATACTGTTGTAAATAATACCGGTGGCAGCTTTGATTTCTCTGAGATTGTAAATGGTTTGGAGTACTCAGGTGGAGTATTGTCGACAACTGCCGGATATGAGATCCCTCTGAGCGCTTCAACAACTGGTTGGAACGCATTTTATAACGCACCCTCAAGTCGTATCATCGCAGGTGCAAATTGCGCATGGGTCAGTAACACCTTCAACTGTGTTAGTGCAAGTGGAAGTGCGACAACAACCATCAATGGTGCCAACGGTCCAACTTTCACATTTAATGCTGGTAGCAGTGGAACAGATTTTAGTATTGCTACAAGTGCCGGCACAGTTATTTTCAATATTCCGACCTCTTCAGCCTCTGTGCGGGGCTTATTGGCAGTCACTGATTTTTTGAGAATCCCTTTAACTGCTTCATCAACAAACTGGAATTCTTTTTACAATACACCGTCAACTCGGGTTACCGCAGGCGCAAATCTGGCCTGGGTTGGCAACACGTTGGGCTTTTCAGGGATTCTGCCAATTGCTAGTGGCGGAACAGGGACAACAACTGCCCCCACCTATGGCCAATTATTGATGGGAAATATCGCTGGTTCTTATGATCTTGTTTCTACATCTTCACTTGGGTTTGGATCAGGAACGGTAGGGTCAGGTACAACTGGACAGACTTCATACTACGCCGCGAACGGGACAACACTTTCTGCAACCTCAACAGTATTTATTGCCACAAACGGAAATGTTGGGATTGGTACAACAACACCTTCATACAAACTGGATCTCGGGTATACCAATAGTGGTGCCAATGTACCAGGATTGTATATTCATAATGATGCAGCAGCATCGGGTATTGAAGCGGCTATGTGGATTGCATCTCCCAATTCTCAGCATGCATCTGATAGAAACTGGGGCTTTGTTATCAACCATACAGGGAATGGATATTTTGAGATATTGAATTCCGCCAGCGCTTCAACAAATCCGAGCGTAACAAGATTGACAATCAACTCAGCTGGTCAAGTAGGTGTCGGCTCAGCTCCTATAGCAGGACAGCAGATGACTATCTTGGGAGATGCATCATCTGACGGTGATGGCGCATTGTATGTTAAAGGAGATGCCTCAAGTGGAAACTACTCAGCACAGTTACAAGTCGGATCTCGAACAGGATATACACCTTCAAGAATTGAATTTGTTGATGGAAGTGGTGCTGGCACAGCAATGCTTGAGTCAAATAGAGGTGATGGAGTTTCGTCTGGTACAGGTGGATATCTGGCGCTGAAGACTGGTGCTACTGGTGGTACAGCTCCTTCAGAGAGGATGCGTATTACGTCGGCGGGATTGATAGGAATAGGTACCACCACTCCTAACAACAAATTGGATATCTATTCAACCACTAAATCTGCCATCGGATTCTCTGGTGCAGCTGGTTCAACATATAAATGGACAATCGGTATGGACGTATCAAATGGTGGCCGATTCTCGATCGCTTCATCAACCGCACTTGGAACTACAGATCGATTTGTGATTGATGGTAATGGAAATGTTGGAATCAACACTGCTAGTCCACTTGGCTCTGGCTCAACAACGCTACACGTTGCGGGACCTGCTGCTGGTAGTGGTACCCAATATGGATCTTTAACTCTTTCAAATACAGGAAACACAGATGATGTTCTTGGAGCGATTGACTTCTATGCGGGTAATACAAGTCAAGCATCTATACGAACTGTCGTGGTTAGTCCAGGATCTTCAGCAGACTTATATTTTATGACTCGAGGCTCTGGAACATTTTCAGAAAAAATGAGATTGACCAATGCTGGGAATCTTGGAGTAGGAACCTCTTCACCTGCATCCAAACTGGATGTCTGGGGCAATCTTCGTGTCGGAACCTCATCTACTCCTATATTGATGGTTGACACCGCCACAGGACTTGTTGGTATAGGAACTTCTTCACCAGCATATCAACTGCATATTCGAAAAGATCAAAATGCTGGTACAGTTTTGATGGTGCAAAACAACACCAGCGGTACTGCAGCATTCGCCCAGACGATGATGAATACTCCTTCTGATAGTCTGCAAGTTGGTATTACTAGTGCGGGATACACTGTGACTGGTGGTGCAGAACTATTTGGCCAAAATACTGCGTACATGGTTGGTAGTGCCGCAGGTGGAGTGAACATGGTTGCCTCGAATGCGTCCGGTGTAATCAGATTTGGAACTGGCGGTTATGCAACTGCCAATGAAAGAATGCGTATCGATCAAAACGGACTTGTTGGTATAGGAACTTCTTCACCAGCATATCAACTACATATTCGAAAAGATCAAAATGCCGGTACTGCTTTGATGGTTCAAAACAACACTAGCGGATCGGCTGCTTTTGCGCAACTGATGATAAACACTCCTTCTGATAGTTTGCAGGTTGGTGTCGGTAGTGCTGCGTATACTCCATCTGGAGGAGCGGAACTATTTGGACAGAACACTGTTTGGATGATTGGTAGTCCAGCAGGTGGAGTTAACCTCGTTGCCTCAAATGCATCCGGTGTGATCAGATTCGGAACAGGTGGTTATGCAGCTGGAAATGAGAGAATGAAAATAACCTCTAGCGGCGACGTCGGTATCGGTACAACTTCCCCATACGCCAAGCTATCTGTTGTTGGGCAAGTTGTTGGTCAATATTTTACAGCCACTTCAACAACAGCAACTTCAACCTTTGCAGGAGGGCTTGTGGCGGCGTCAAGTCTGTACGTCTTGCAGGGTGGAAATGTGGGTATCGGTACTACAACACCTACTGGTAAGTTTGTCGTCCAAGGACCAACTAACAGCTCATCAGGTGGAGGATTGACGACCGTCACTCTTTTGGCAGGAAATGGTAGTGGAGTTAGTGCCTCAAACGGTCACAATGTGCTTATACAGGCGGGTAATGGTTCAACAGGAGGTTCAACAGGAGGAAATGGAGGATTTCTGGAATTTTATGGAGGTACCGGCGGCGATACTGTCACTGACGGGTCGGGTGGAAATATCTATATTGCTCCAGGTAACTCAAGCTCTGGAACTAAAGGCCATACTCTCCTCGGCATCATGAGAGACGGATCAGTTGTCGGTAATGTTGGTATCGGTACAAGCACCCCTGGTCAAAAGTTAACAGTCGTCGGTAACGCCCAATTTACCGGAGTAACTTCTGGTACGTATGCTAGCGATCTAAACATAACCGCCGATGGCACCCTGACTACAAGCGCATCTGATATTCGTCTGAAGGAAAATATTTTAGAGTTGGCTACTTCTACTCTTGATAAATTGATGCAGCTTAAAGCTTATAACTTTACATGGAAAACAGATCCTGATCATCGCCAAGACCTCGGTTTGATTGCCCAAGAAGTTGAATTTATTTTCCCCGAATTGGTATTCACTAACCGAACTGATGGATTTAAGGGAGTGAACTATTCTCGACTGGCAGTGTTGCTGTTAAAGGGAATTCAAGACCAACAGATCAGACTTGATGATTTGAAAAAATATACAACAGTGCTTAATCTAAAAGAATTACATACCGAAAAACTCTGTGTCGGCTCAGCTGATGATGAGGTGTGTATGACCAAAGATGATGTTCGGCGATTATTAAATGGAAACAGTAGTCCTGCTCCAACTGGTAACAATAATGGCGGCGGCGGGGTGACAACTCCAACGGAACCAGTTATAGAAGAGCCTGCACCAGAGCAAACTCCTCCGACTGAACCAACAGTAGAAGAAAATGTAGAGCCTCCTGCTCTTGTAGTAGATCCAGTTGAAGTCCCAATTGAATCACCACCAGAAACACTTGCTCCAACAGAATAAAAGTATTGATTATTAGAATAAAAGATGAGATCATTAGCACATGGCCAGTACAAAAACTATTGAAAAAAATATATCCACTGCACAAGAAGAAATAATAACATCAGCTCCACGACCGCGCCGCCGAGGATTGGCGGTAAAGTTTTCAGGATTATTATTTATTGCAGTTATCGTTCTAGGTGTACTATATCTACAACAAAGAACACAGATACGACGATTGACTGATCCTGTTGCTCAAACAGAATATGCCGAGCAACAAGTCAAAAAGGTGATTGAAGATTTAAAGCAGTATGTTGTGATACCCGATGAAGAGCAATTGCAACTATTGGGGGTGATCAATGACGCGGAGAGCTTGAAGAAGGATCAAGCTTTTTATGCAAACGTTGAACGAGGTGACTATGTATTCCTATTTACAAAAACATCTCGAGCTCTTATCTGGAGACCTAGTACAAAGAAGATTGTAAACTTCGGTATTGCAGACACGACTCAAGCGCAACAACAAGGAAACATTCAAAAGTCTACTCCAACAGCAGCGGCTAGTTCTACTCAAGATAACTAGGTTACGCTATCGGAGGGCAGAGGCAACGCTGCCGATAATGTAGATCCCGATACAATTGAAAATAAATGAAACCAGGAGAAACCATCTGGTTTTTATTTTTGAAAATCCAAGCATGCTGATGCCAACTTCGTCAGGTAATGGGGAAGCGATGATCATTCCTCCAACTAAAAAGGTAAACCAATACATATATTTCCATTGAAAAAATGATCTTAATTTTAGTTTGAACTTATTGTGTTGCAAGGCGGCTGCGATATGGGCTGAAAATCTGTCTTTGATAAAATAGAAAATCACTAAGTCTCCGAGAACAGCGCCAAGAGTTCCAAATAGTGCGGTGGTCCAGAGGTTATTATGTGAAGCGATCTCACCTAAAGCAACGATGGCAGGTGCTGTCGTGAATACTGAAGTAAAAAAGAAACCAGCAACTAAACTAGCGATAATAGGAGATGAACCATGATCTTTCAACATATCTACAATCACGCCGGTTTTGATAAAAAGAGTAGCTACCAAAATACTAAATAGAATAATGACGATGTCTTTGAGTAAGAGCAGGTTATTTTTGGATCGCATATATCCATTATAGCCTGAACCGTAAGGTATCAAAATAAAAACCCCTGGAGACTGCTTTGCTAAGGCAGCTCCAGGAGCGGGTTTTTGAGCGGTGAAACTCAGCGAGAATGTCGGGCGCGCACGGCTTTGAGCCATTTGAGGGGCTCGAGAAGCCAGCGTTCTTTCCGGCTCATCGGATGTGAGGATCGCACGATGTGGACTTTCCACTTCGGCGGACAATACTTTCTGACATAGGCGGCGATCCGCTTCTGGTGCCAGTAGCTGTCAGAAGATCCGATATACACATCGAGGTGGGTTGTTGGATCCGCACCATAATTGATGGCAAGGGCGAACCCTTGCCGGATCTCGTTCCCGGTGCTCCAACAGCACGGGTTCGCTACTGAGTTCTCCTCGGTCCATTCAGGAAACGTACGGAGCCACTCAATGAATTGGGTGGACAGCGCACGCATCCGGGCAGGAACAGGAGTGCTGGGACTTTCGCGGGTGTAGCCGGCGGTAGCGACGACCAATACGTGCTCAGGCAGTACGGCTGGGGATATGTTAGCCACCGTGTCCATATGGCGCATGATTGCGCCATCGGCCATTCCCAGTCGATCTATGTCTCCATAGGCCAAGGAAATGATGAGAGAGGTGAATATGGGTTCTGGCGTGCTCAAGGTGTCAGGTGTTCTGGTAGAGGTTGAAGTTTCGGGTGAATTTCAGTACAACACTATTATACCATATCTGTCAAGTAAAAGCAAGGGTGGATAGAGTATAATAAAAGTGTCGGAAGTTTATCAATTAATTCATTCAAAACAAGCACAATGCTCAACAAAAGAGTCAAAACAACAAATATGGAATTAACAGATGCCATATCTGATTATGTTCATAAAAAAGTTGATGTTCTAGAAAAATTCATTGAATCTGATGTGCAAGCTTTGGCAGAGATCGAGATCGGTAAAACTACACATCATCACCACAAAGGAGATGTGTTTAAAGCCGAGATTAGTCTGACTATGGGTAAAGATAATTTCCAAACTAGTGTGGTTGAGTCGGACCTCTATACCGCTATTGATAAGATGAAAGAGAGTATTGTTCAAGAAGTAACACGTTCAAAACGGAAAAAACAGCATCTATTCCGCAGAGGTCGTCAGAAGATTAAAAATATATTGCGAGGATTTACTAAAGGCAAGAAAGAGCCAGTAGAGACAGAATAAGGGACGTCAACATAGATAAAAAACCCTCCGCTTCCGTCCAAGCTGGACTCCAGCGAGACGAAGGAGAGTTTTTTTATGGTCAACTACTTTGCTTTTCTCTTGTGGATAATCACCCGACTTCCGTCTGGATCTAGCACTACTGCCATCTGGCAAGTTGGATACGTTTGTGGTTCCAGCTGGAATGTTACGTCATGTTCTTTAAGTTTGGCAACTGCGGCCTCAAAGTCTTCCATTTCAAATGCGATACATGCGCCTTCGGGAGAGGGTTTATACATGTCTGGAGCACAGCCGAGAGAGAATGTGCTATCGCCAATCGTATATTCAGTCCACTGATCACTATTAAATTCTGTTCCTGGGACGAGCCCGAGTATTCCTTCATAGAAGGCCTTGGCTTTTTTCATATCGTTGACAGCGTATATTGTGAATGCAAATTCTTTAATCATTAGTGTGATAAATTAATTGGCTTTTAATGCGTCTGTGACGGCTTTGACAATATCTTGAGGCTCGGTTGTGGCCTTGATCATAAATTGGGCATTGAGAGAGCCCGCGCGATCTCGATCTTTCCTTTCGTCGGTATTGCTGACAACAATAACTTTAATGCCTTTGGTTCGATCGTCCTTGCGCAATTGTTCCAAAGCGTCTAATCCGTTCATCCCCGGCAAAAAGATATCTAGGAGAAGGATGTCTGGTAGATTGGTTTTTAATGCATCGAGCAGTGCCTCGGCAGTTGTGAATAAAGAGGTCTGAATGCCAGCCTCGGCCACTTGGTCTTTTAAAATTCTGCCTAAAAAAGTGTCGTCCTCAACGATAAATACCTTTTTTGAAGTGATGTTTGTGTCAGTCATATCCACAGTATACACCAGCTCTTCCTTGTAGACCACCCATAACTCTAATATAATAAAGCTATATCAATAATAACTAACTTTATATAAATTTATGGATACAAATATGAACATGGAAGGTCATGATATGATGATGGGTGACAACATGATGACTGGTCATGATATGGGGGGGATGGGTGACATGGGCATGATGATGGATATGGGACCTGTGGTCTTCGGAGGCCTTCATTTAGTTAATCTACTTTTAATGGTTTCAGGAGTATTCTATCTTATCTGCGCGCTTTCTATCTTTAAAACTTGGAGACGAGAAAAGAACGAACTATTGGGAGCCTTGTTTGCCTTTCTATGTTATCAAGCTGTAAGTATGTTTTTCATGGGAGCGGGTATGCAGACTATGAATATGTTGTATAGCAACATTGCTGCACTAGCCGTATTTGTTGGATCAGCGTACATGTTGAAATTTCCTTTAAGTAAATTGGCCCAGAAAACTCGAAATGCTCTGTTTTTGGTCATATTGGTTATTTTGTTGGCACTGTTTGTTTGGTTCGTCCAAACTCCAGAGAGAGAAACTCAATTGATGCACTTCGTGATGTGGTATGACTTAGTGGTCAACGGAATTGTTGTAGGAGGATCAATCATTATGTTTGGAATACGAGCAACCGAAGCGGCGTTTAAAAAGAAGGCTATCGGAGGGGGAGCCGGTGTTGTTAGTTGTTGTGTGGTTGCAACAGGGGCGATGATTGGCGGGGCATTCCTATTTGGAACAATCTTCTCATTTTTGGCTCCAATTATCATCTTGAGTACATTACGACAGAAAGCTTTGAGCGGTGGGTCGAATACAACATCTGCACCAGCCGCCAATCCAGCACCAACGATGTAGTATATGAATAATACACTAGAAAGAATCCTTGCGTATGTGCTCGGAGCACTTATAGGAGCGGGCTGCGGCTCGCTTTTGGTGTCTTTAAATATGCACATTATAGATCCTGCGTACCAGACAGTGACTGTTAGAATCATGCCACTCATCGGCTTGTTGATTTCTATGGTCATCGTTGAGTATCGGTATGAACGGTCTTTAAAAAAGAATCAGGCAATTCGAGATGAGACAGTGGCGCTGATTACTCATGAGATGAGGACGAGTCTAACCTCAACCGGTTGGGCAATAGGTTTAGTCTTGAAAAAGTATGGTAACAGTATTGAGGAATCTGATAAACAGTTGCTAAGTGGTGTGGTTGATTCTATACACACAACGGTTATGCACTCGGTTAATCTGCTTGATGTGAGTCTGCTTGATATCGGAAAATTGTCGATCTCACTCGAATGGACAAAATTGTCTAAGGTGACAGAGATGATGCATGAAATCTTGGAAAAATATACTATGGGCGCGGAAAGTCATGGTATTCATTTGACAAAGAATGTCAATATTGATGAAGAAAAAATGGCTGAAGTTGATATGTTGCGCTTGCGAATTATCTTAGAGAATCTTTTGGAAAATGCTATCCAGTATACTGCTGAAGGTGCAGATAAAAAGGTGGCTGTCAGCGTGTTCAACGATGAGCACGAGTTGCATGTACAAGTGGCCGATAACGGTATTGGTATCCCAACAGGGGAAAGAGAGAAGATTTTTGGTGAATTTTATCGTGCTAGCAATGCTCGCAAGAAACTGAGTACTGGAAGCGGTATCGGTTTGTATACCTCGGCCAAATACATCAAAGCTCATAGAGGAGAGATCCGTTTTGAGTCTACTGAGGGTAAAGGAACTACCTTTTTCATCACCATTCCTCTCAAAACCGAGGCTGATGTTGGAGGATTCTTGAAGAAGATATAAGCATGCTATACTCGAGTGCATGAATAAACTCAAAACAGCGTGGGATTTTTCCCATATGTATAAGGGGATTAAGGATCCTAAAATCGAGAAGGATGTGCAAGGGTATGTGCGAGCTTACAAGACTTTTACGGCCAAATATAAAGATAAGAAGTTTGTAAACAGCGTTTCGGGACTGGCACAGGCGATGAAGGATTGGAACACTCTCCATGAGACCACGTCTCCACGTGCGTTGTGGTATCTGTATTTGGAAGGTCGACGGGATACTGGAAACACAGAACTCCAAGCTGAAACCGCTCGGTTGGATGATATGTTTAAGAAAGGGTATAAGGAAATCATCTTTTTCAGCTCGGCTGTTTCAAATATAGAGTCTAAAAAGCAAGCGGTGTTTTTGAAAGATAAAAGATTGGCACCGTATAGATATGCCTTAAAAGTCATGTTTGCTAAAGGCAAGTACAAATTGTCAGACGCTGAGGAGAGAATAATGACAGAGAAGGCCACTGTCGCGCACGGTGCCTGGGTTAAGGCCATGACCAAATATCAAAACGCTCAAAAGGTTAAGAAAGGTAAAAAGTGGATTTCTCTTTCTGAAGCATTGAGCTCTAAGGCCGAACTGCCGCGAGCTGAACGAAGAGCGCTGCACAAAACTGTCATGGAAAAATACAAAGAGATCAGCTTCCTAGCCGAGGCAGAATTGAATGCGATAGTTCGGAATAGAATAATTGATTGTGACATCAGAGGGTATAAGACTCCTTATGAACCAACGGTCTTATCATATCAGAATGACCTAAAGAGTATTGAAAGCCTGGTTGCTGCTGTGACAGCATCAAACCCAATAGCCCACAAATTTTATTCCTTAAAAGCTAAGATTTTAAATAAAGTAGAAAAAACTGGCGAAAAAAAGATCACCATGGCAGAGTTCGCCACAACTGTTTCTACAACAGAAGGCCAAAGTAAAAATGTTTCCTTTGAAGAGGCTGCCAAGATCGTCAAAGGTGCACTGGCAGAAGCTAGTCCAGAATTTGGTGACATGTTCCAAACATATTTAGATAATGCTCAACTTGATGTGTTTCCAAAACAAGGTAAACAGATCGGTGCTTTCTGTTGGGGTATGATAGGGTCAGATCGGACTCGTGTTTTTTTGAATTACTCTGGACGACTGAAAGACATTTCTACTATTGCTCATGAGATGGGGCACGCTATTCATTGGGATCTAGCCAAAGTACAACCAGCAATGTATCAAGATTTTACGATCTCAGTGGCGGAAGTGGCGAGTACATTTTTTGAAAATATTTTATTTGATAAATTATTAGAAACAGCTACTGCGGATGAGAAGCGTGATCTGATGTTAAATGACATTCAGGGACGGATTAACACCATTCACGCCCAAATTGCCTATTTTCAATTTGAAAAGAAATTGCATGCGGCCGTTCGGGAGCAGGGGTATGTCTCAAAAGAGAATATTGCTAAGATGTTTGCAGATTGTCGTCGATCCTATATCGGTGATGCGATTGAGATTACCGAAGACGATGGATATGGATATGTGTATATTTCCCATTTTCGTAGATTCTTTTATGTGTATTCATATGCGTATGGTCAATTGATTGCCGATGCATTGTATACAGAATATAAGAAAGATAAAAGATTTATTGAAAAAGTAAAAAAGTTTTTGCGAGCAGGAGGTAGTATGTCGCCAGCTGACATTTTCAAGAGCATTGGTATTGATACGACTAAGCCGGATTTCTTTAAAAAAGGTTTGAAAAAATTGAGTGACGATCTAGAGAAGGTGAGTAAGATGGTCCGCCTTCGCTAAAGCTTCGACAGGATGAAATAAATTGGATTTCCAGCGTCATCATCGTCATCACCACCGGGGCCAGCACCGAACAGAGCACCACCCAGACCGCTGAGTAGCATTTCCACGAGGGACACACCGGCGCTTCCGCGATCGCCACCGAAGAGTTCTCCGAGATCTCCGAGGGGGACCGCGACGAAGCCGGGAGGAGCTGCGCTAGGACCGTTGGCGGGCGCGGCGACCAGTAATCCGTCACCTTTGATCAGGACGCCGGTCGAGGAGTTCTTGAACTCATCGGGCAGATCGGCCAGGATCATGAGGTTCATAAACCTGTTGCCAGCACTTTCGATCGCGCGGATTTCATTCAGCTCGCGCTGAAGTGCCGCCTGCGTCGTGTTGTAGTCGCGCCGGGTCTCGCTGGTGTGGCGGGTGAAGGCACGATGTTCACGTTGATTGCGTTGCATCTGTCTGACGATCACGTTACCGGCCTCGCGCATTGTCTCCAGGAAGAAAAAGGTTTGCCGGTTGTTCGTGCTCATCTGGTCAACCACCTTGTCATTGTGGCCAATAGGTGGTGTGCCGGGGAGTTGGGCCTTGGGGTCGTACTTGCGGAATAAGGCATTGAGGTTTTTTCATGGGTATGGGTAGTCTATGGGTGTTTGGTTGTGAGCTGCGTATCTCCCTATGGAGAGAACGAGACGGAAATGTTCGTTACAGCAGACAATTGTCCAGATGAACAACTAGCTGCCGTAACGAACCAGACCTTGTAAAAGTGCGATAGTGATAATCATAGTATAACTTCCTTATTTTGTCAAATGCCCAATGAATACAGGTTAAATCCCCTAGGAAAAAGGTTTTTTTGATGCCCTACAAACTGTTATACTTATCACCATGAAAACAGTTATTAAAAAGATTGATACACAATGGTTTGATGATATTTCTGCAGGAATTAAAACATGGGAATTACGTCTGGCTGATTTTGATATTGAAGTTGGAGATATTTTACGGCTGGAAGAATGGATAGGAGAAGGAGAAAATAGAAAACCAACAGGTAGAGTGATTGAAAAAGAAATGACATATGTACGGAAAGTTGATTTGAAAAAATGGATTGAAACTCAACCAGAATTATTGGAGAAGGGAATGTATATGTTGACGTTTAAATAAATAAAAACGCTGCAGGACCTCGGGTGAGGTCCCACAACGTGGGGGTTTGCAGCGTAGCGCGAGGCTTACTGCGCGGTGTTTGGGGTGGGAGGGTTGGCGGGTTCAGGAGTGAGGGGTTCCACCGGTCTAGGGCTGGTCTCTTTGAGGGCTTTGTTCGCGTACTCCAGTACCTGATCGTCGGTCAAGGTAGAAGTGTCGTGGCTGTAGCTGTAGTCACTGGAATAAGAGTCGTACTCACCTTTTCCAGCATACACTGTTTCGGTGCGCCAGGGTGAGTATTTGAGTTGGCCATTGTGCACGACCTTTATCAAGTGGGTTGTTCCCGGCGGAATGTCAAACGTGATGATATCGGAAGTATGTACGACGTACTGCATACCACCAGCATCACTGACGATGACTTGGGGCACAGGCCATTCGCGGCCGGAAGCAGGGTGGTTGTAATTGCCGGTCATGACAATTCTGACGACCTGCCCCTCTTGAAGGGCGATGATCTGACTCTCAGCTCTCTTCAGGTCAGCCGTTCGGCTGCTCAGCCATTCGGGTTTCAGAACAATGACGCCGAGGAAAATGGTCAACAGCCACTGTGCTAAGTTGCTGAGCACGAAGAGGGTCGAAGGTTGAGTGGTGGTGGTATTTTGAGGTGGGTTCACGGTAGTAGTGTGTAGGAGTTGTTTGATTGTGAAGGCCCTATATCTAAGGGTTGGGTATACTATACGTATATTACACCACAATGTCAAGTACACTCAAAAAACATGTCCTGGTGCTATAATCAACTTATGCTCATCACAACTATAGTATTATTCGTCATTGTCCTTATGTGTATTCCAACCTTCAAGCGGCTGTATGTGCCGTACGCCAAGGATAATCCAAACAAGCTTTGGTTTAAGAAAAAATTATATGGCTGGGGTTGGACACCGGTAACTACTCAAGGCTGGACCGTGACCTGGATTTATGTTGCTTTAGTGTTTACATTTGCCTTTACTATTGACGAACAATCTCCATCCAAAGAGGTGTGGTTTACATTTATTCTACCTGTTGTTCTTTTAACTATCGCATTTGTCCGCATCGCATACACCAAAGGCGAGAAACCAAAATGGCAATGGGGTCCGGAGAAAAAGCTCGAAGATAAACCAGAAGTAAAATAAAAAAAACACTCCACGACCGCAGGGGCACGGTCGGGAGGTTGGAGTCTTCAAGGGGTTAGCTTAACGGTCGATCGAGGCCGCTTGCATATGCCCGGACGGCGCTTCCTCTTCATCCTCGGTTGATCAAGAGGTGTCCAAGGCGTACGACGAGTGGGATTCATGACGGTGCAGGCCATGTCTTCCCAATGCATTGCATTGAAGATTTTGAATGCGATATCTTTGATAAGCTTGACGCCGGTATCGGACACCACACTGTATGCACGGGTTTTCCCATCAACGGAGTTGCACATCACTCGCATCAGTCGATGACGATCGTCATACGGAGTATGCTGTATTAGCACGGCGAACGCCGAACTGATGTGAGTCATAATCCAGTCAGGGACTTTGTCGAACCCGTACGACGGATCATAAATGATCCGTCGTAAGAAGACCAGGAATTTCCGCCGAGCGTCTCTCATCGTACTAGGCGTCACGTCGCTCATGTATGATGGTGCTGTGATGCAACCGACAATCAGTGCCCCGATAAAGTTCAGGTGATTGTCCATGCCGCGCGGCCCACGATGGTCATCAATCCAATTTGCGACTCGCTTGAAGGGACGAGGCTCAAGTTCGGCGGCGCAGTACACGCAGAGCCCTTGAACAACTCTGAGCTGCTCCTCCCAAGTGTTGCGAGGATTCAGGAGAACTCCTCGCAGCACCTTGGGCACGACTTGAGCTGGGTTAGGGTTGAACATGAGTTCCTCCCAGCAATTTCCCAGTTCACGGTCGTGAAAGGGGATATGCAGGGCGAGGAGGCGGCGTTGTAATGTAGTGTGTTTTGGTTCGTTTGGGGTATTCATAACCTTTTCAGGTAGTCTTGCTTTTTCAAGCAAGGGGTTGACGGATTTCTCCGTATGCCATACGTTATGGCACGGTTCAACGATATAACTCTTATTATATAAAGTCAAACTAAATATTTGCCATACTATACTCATGACAGCTTTTCTCAAAACTATAAAAATTCTTATCTATGTAGTAGTTTTTTTGGTTATTATTTATTTTGCCCTTAAACTAACTTCATCAACCTCTAAGCCGAGTACTAAGATCAATCTCGACCAAGCGTCAGTGATCACTGAGATTGAGGCTTTATCCAAACTGGAGACGGCATCGTTTACTATTGAAAAGATTATCGAAGCAGGTGTACAAGGAAATGCATTTCAGAATATTTTATATGGTGACAAGATTCTTTTGATTGCCCATGCCAATGTTGTCGCTGGATTTGATCTGGCAAAATTAAATAAAGAATTGGTGAAAGTAAAAGGAACAAAATTGGAAATTACTCTACCCGCACCAGAAATCCTGTACAGTCGACTCGACAATGATCAAACGCGAGTGTATGATCGCAAACTTGGATTATTAACAAAAGGAGATGCAGCTCTCGAATCACAAGCCCGAGCAGCAGCCGAACAATCTATAAGAAAAGCAGCCTGCGATGGTGGTATTTTACCAATAGCTGCCGAAAATGGTCGAAAACAATTTCAAACAATGTTTGCTTCTGCGGGATTTACAGAAGTGATTGTACTGACTCCAGTTGGAGAGTGTAAATAAAATCCCACCCGTTGACGCTATGAAGCGATCGCGGGGCGGGGGATTTTTTGCGCATTCTGATCATCCACGGAGATAATCCATTTCGACTTTCAAGACGGGATAAGCGGCCAGTCCGGGCTCGTACTGAACGGTCACTCGCTGGTAACCGAGGTCTTCACCAGTGTATACATCGCCACCGATGTAGGGTTCAGTGGGGTGCTCCACTAGGTGGAGAATAGCTCGCCAGCCGAGGCTCTGAAAGTATTCCTCGAGTAAGCGGAGAATGTGGCAAAGAGAGATGATCTCTTTGCATTCGATGCGCACGACCTCAAAGAGACAGTCGTGAGGGCTCTGATGTTGAAATGGGGCTGGGATGTGCAGTACTCTTAGTCCTCGGGTTCCTAGCCTGCTGAGCAGGGCGGGTCCTAGTGGTTGGTCTTCTTCAGTGTGCGGTTTTAGGTTAATTTCGGGCATTGTTTGGGGTTGTTGGTAAAGGGTTCGTTTGTAGTATTAAAACATACTTCATGTTGAATAGCAAAATTACGTACGCGGATCACTTTTATCCCATTCGATAATAGTCCCAAGCTTCATCTCCATAGCATCGGCTTTACGCAAAAGTTGCTCATTTTTCTTCGGAAATAATGAAATCATTTTCATGTCATACATCTTTTCAGCAATATCATATAAATCGTCGTTAGACGTAATCCATGCTGTACCAAATTTTTTCACGTTGATAGGACCTGCATACCCTCGCAAATCTTTTTTACCATTTTTATCATTGAAGCATTCATGGAAATACGACATGACCAATTCGCGTATGGTTTTATAGACCGGATCACGAAAACGCAAAGCCAGATGATTGGTTTTACTGATCGCACCCCAGTATCCATTGCGTTTATAGAGTGTCACGACATGTCCGACATCACTCGGAACTTTTAGATCCAGCACAAGTGGTTGTTCGCCATTGATCCAGAGTGCTACTGCAGCAAACAGAGCACCTTCAAAACAATGGGCTTTCTGGGCTTTAATCACACCCCGAGGAGACATGTTAAAGTCGCCATCTTTTTCCCAATTGATGGCCAAGGCGTCGAGATAATCTTGAATCTTGATCGGAGTGTTCAATCTCTTAAATATAGACAATTCCGCTTTTGATAAGCCAAGCATATATATAGTGTATCAATTTACCGTAGAGTAGGGTACTATATGAAAATAAAATATATACACATATGCGGAGATCATACACACCAGATAAGTTTAAAGTAATAGTCAAACGATCAAATGCTGGCCTAGGACTATTTGCAGGAGATGATATTCCTAAAGGAACTTGTATCATTGAATACAAAGGGCGACAGATCAAAGGACAAGAAGAGTATACTAGTACGAGCAAATACCTTTTTGGAGTACACGATCGTTTGACTATAGACGGACGAGAACGGTCAAATACAGCGCGGTATATCAACCACTCATGTCGAGCCAATTGCGAACCGATCAGCTATAAAGCTCGAGCCTATATATTTGCCAAAAGAAAAATTATGGCTGGTGAAGAATTGACATATGATTATGGAAAGGAATATTGGAATGAACATATCAAGCCTTTGGGCTGTCGATGTGTGAAGTGCGTTGAGAGGAAGGCTACTGTTAAGGAGTAGAATTGTGATACACTGGGGCTATTATGGAATTAAAAAGAAGTTTTACGAGAGATGATGGGGAGACTGTTGAGGTTATATATAACGAAGGTGATCCGACTGCAGACATGGAGGGAAAGGTATTAGGAGGCATACACGCTTTTGCTTTTTATGATGGGAAAATGGTCTTGGTAAATCATCCCAAAGGTGGGTGGATGCCGCCTGGTGGAGGTAGAGAGGAGAAAGAAACTATCGAAGAGGTTGTAATTCGAGAGGTCCAGGAAGAAACAAATATGAAAATATTGCATCAAGAGGTAATAGGTTTTCAAGATATTTATCATGACAATAAAATAACCAGACAAACTAGAAACTTTTGCATCGTAGAACCATATGGAGAATTTGTCGCTGATCCTGATGGCGAAATCATGGAAATGCAATTGATCGATCCAGCAGAATATAAAAAATATTTTGATTGGGGTCCTATCGGAGATAGAATTATGGAAAGGGCGATGCAGATGTTGGAAGAATATTCTAAAAAATAACCCACGTAGGGACCGGGTTAGGGTGTGCATGGGGTTAGATTGAGGAGGTGAAGAGCCTGGCTAGGCCATGTTGGTGCGGTATTTCTCCAGGATGATTTCCGCTGCTCCTTCGCGAGGAAGAAGTGATGTATCAATCGGGAAGGCCTCGGGGTGTTGTCTGGCTGGATTGTGCTCGCGGTGGGTGTCTCGGTGATCACGGTCGACGATGCTGTTGAAAATAGCTGTCTTGCTAAACGTGGTAACGCCGGTGGACTGGAGGTAAGCGAAGTGCCGAGCTGCTTTGACATGCACATCAGTGAAGAGATAGAAACGGTACTTGGTGTTATACACCCAGCATACATCGCGTCCATCTGTCACCAGCGGTCCTTCCTCGCGTTTACGGAGTTGAAATGTCCGGAGAGCTTCGCGCACAGGTAAGTGAACGGCAATCTGAGAAGCATGAGCTGCTCCAGCACCAGTGCGGATGCCTTCAGTTTCATCTATTCCATGCAGAATGATGTGGTCGTCGTTTTCTTCAACGCGGAGAGCGAGAGCGATGTCCCGCAATGCATTGACGTCTTCCAGTACATTCTGACGATGGCCCAGCAATGCCACAGCGCGAAAAAGGGCACCGCTGTCGCAGGTCCGGAATCCAAGTGCTTTAGCAACCAGTCGCATAGCGGTCGAGGTGCCAGTCCGTGCCAATCCGTCGATTGCGATGACGGGGTGAGTCAGATCTTGAGGGGGAGGTTCAATAAGTAATCCCATAGTTTTGTGGTCGGAAAGGTGAGAATTGCCACGTCCAGAATCAGAGTGATTAAGGAGCGTTTGTGTTATTTGTACAGGAAAATTGAGCTCAGGTCAATTTGTGTTACTATGAAAATATGAAAACAGTATACTTAGTTCGTCACGCAGAAAGCCTTGGAAATGTAGGTCCTATTCGACAAGGTCCTGATACACCCTTATCAGAGAAGGGTGTTAAACAAGCCAAACTATTGGCGGAACGATTTAAACATATTCATGTTGATAAAGTGTTGGTGAGTCCATTTCTGAGAACAAAACAAACTGCTGAGGCAATCGCTGAAGTTTTACAAAAAGAACATGAGTTCAATGATTCTCTAATCGAACGTCTACGACCAAGTAAGGTGATCGGAGTTGATAAGAATCATCCAGATTCATTGGAGGTTGATCGTGTGCTGGCAGAGAATTTTCATGATCCAGAGTTTAGGTATTCTGATGAAGAAACTTTTGCTGATTTAAAGAGGCGGGCATTGTCTGTATTGGATCAATTGAGTAAGTCAGACGCTGAACACATACTTGTTGTAACACATGGTGTATTTTTAAGAATGTTGGCAGCGTGTGTGGTTTTAGGAGAAGATTTGAATTCCTATGAATATAAAAAATTTCATTCAGGTCTTGCTGTTGCAAATACAGGTATAACGGTTTTCAAACAGGTGATGCGTCACGGTGAAGAGATTTGGTGTATTGAATCATGGAATGATAGTGCACACTTGGGAGAACTTAGCACGAGTGAATAAAAATAAATCCGCCAGAAAAATGTAATACCAAAAGTTCGACAAAACCCTTATACCACAAGGACATTACAGTAATATTAACACTAATGTGAATAGTGTATAACGGGGTTGCTAACCTGGCTCAACAGGAACATACTGAAGATGTAGCGTGGATAACCCTCTTGTATCTGTATATGAGAAAGTCCTTTTCTAAAAGAGTTTGGCTACAAACTCGAGATACTAATTTATTCATTAGTACTTTATTAATTCTAAAAAATTAAAATAACTGTATGAAAAATAATAAAACGGTATTGGGATTAGCATTACTTTTTGGTTTTGCACTAGCTGCAGCACTGCCTCTAACGGCATCGGCTGCTCTCTATCGAGAATTACAACTCGGAATGAGTGGATCAGACGTGTCTGAGTTGCAGGCATTCCTGGCAACAGATACCAGTATCTATCCACAAGGATCAGTCACAGGTTATTTCGGATTATTGACTAAAGCAGCCGTAGCGCGATATCAGTCCCGAAACGCAATCAGTCCTGTCGGACGAGTTGGCCCACAAACATTGGAATACATATTGTCACAAATGGGTGGCACTGTAGGTACAGTGTTTCCATGGTTTACAGGTATAAGTGTTATTCCTGGTAATTCTTCAGCCACTTTCAATATTAGTGCAAATACTAATGTAAGAGCTGCAGTTCACTATGGCACATCACCTGTTCCTGCATCAGAGAATGAATCTCAAGGATCAGTGACTCTAGGCGGCACACAGGCTCAAGTAAGTAACACATTGCAAACATCGCACAGTATCACAACTGGATTGCTACAACCAAACACGTTGTACTACTATATTGCGCATATTGTAAATGCTAACGGAAAATCAAGTGTATGGTTTGGTAGATTTACTACTAGTAATTAGTCTGTGTATTCCTCATACTCCGTCATAAATTGATCAAAGAAAAAACCACCGAATGATTGCGGTGGTTTTTTCGTGTATGAATTATGATAGGATTGGACTGTGCCAGGTTTTACCAAGAAAAAAGTAATAGTACGGGACCTAATGCAAAAAAGGTATACCTATGAATTGGTAGAACCCGTCGGTAAAAACTTTGATTCTGAATTTAAACCAGATCTGACTCCTAAGCAGATGCTGGAGCTCGGTGTCTTTGGGGGAATATATCTACGAGATTGTGTTAAAGAATTTTCTAAGGAATGGTTTACTAAAGCAAAGTTTGCACCAAAAGAGATTCATAAGCCAATCGCTTCTTTAAACTATTTTAAGAAAAATGCCAGTCAATCTTTACAAGTCTGGCAACAGAAAGGTTGGATATATAAAGAAGACCCACGAGGATGGTTTCAGTGGTACTGTCGATATTATATGGGCCGCAGAATTCCTAAAGAGGATCGTAGGCAAATCAAAAGGTGGAAAGCTATCAAGCGACATATTATTCAAATTCAAAATAATTGTGAAGCTGGGAATATGATGTGCCGTCCAAAGCAAAGACAGGCGGTGTTGCACTGGGCATATGACAGCCGGCGAATATAGCTACCGATTGATGTAGGTAATTGTCAATTGTAGACATGTTGCAAATGTGACCCAGAGTAGATAAGGAATTTGTATATACGTAATCCACCGTGCGTGAGAGAAAATTGCAATCATGGCCCAGACCAAAGTCCCAAGAACTAGGATGATATCAAGTGCTGCTAAACCGTTACTTTTTAATCCAAACTGTATCGGAGTGAAGATGAGATTGAAAACAATATTTAAAATAAAAGGTAACGCCACAATAAATGGTATCTGTTTGTGAAATGCCATCCAAAATACTTTTCCAAAAGAAATAGTAATCAAGACATATAAACATGTCCACACTGGTCCAAATAACCATGAAGGTGGTGCCCATGTTGGTTTGGCTAATTTTGAATACCAGGCGTAGTTTTGATTCATGGATATAGTATATCTTATATCTATTGCAATAATAATAGGAACACATGTCAATAAACACGTAGATCTTTATCCCAACTATGCCAAATAAAAAACCTTCCGAAGAAGGGGTGAGACTCGTTGCAGGTAGGTTCTAAGTTTTGCGTGTCTACTGACAAAATGTTGGGGGAGTGGAAGCAGCCCCGAGAGACGCATGCCGGGAGAAAGGCGATCCCGATCAAACTTGTACTTGTGCGTGCGATAGACCGTTTGAGAGTACGGTCGACTTGGTTACTTCTAACCTGGACTGTCCAGTAGAATTGGCCGGGCACTGCCTGCAACGAGCTCGAAAATTAGTATACATATGAGGGATGTGGTTGTCTAGAGGTCCGATTTTTCATGATATAATCTCTGTACTATGAGACACTTCGCTATAGACGAATATTTAAAACATCTAGGCTTCAGTGAAAAAGAAACAGAGGTCTACGAATACTTGCTTGAAGCTGGTATGGCTAGTCCATTGGCTATCAGCAAAGGTATAAAAATAAAACGTTCAACTGTATATGCCGCTCTTGATGAATTGGCCAATAAAGGATTGGTGCGCGAGATCAAACATGAGCACAAAGATGTATTCATCGCTGAAGATCCGGAGCGCATCAAGATTCTTTTGGAAGAAGCAAAAAATAAAACAGAAGAAATGTCGAGTGTTTTCAGTGAGTCCATCCCACGTATCCGGGCGTTCATGAAAAAACCGGGTGGCGCACCAACATTAAAATTTTATCAAGGTAGGGATGCAATTCAGGCATCGATGATAGAGTTTGTTCACAATCCAGGATTAAAAGAATCTTTGGACTACGGTGTGTTTTCTTTGGATGTAGTACATCAGATGTTTGGCAATAAAGGTTGGGTCTCGTATGTCACCGAACGTATAAAAGAGAACGATGTCTACAAAGTTATTTACACTTCAGAAGAAGGAGAGTTGCCCGACTCACATTTTAAAGAATCTTTGAAGATAGATCAGTCAAAGTATCCACTTTCTTGTGATATTGGTATTTATAAAGAAGAAGTTCGTATTCATATGATGGGGGATAATGCATATGGAATCTGCATTGAGTCAAAACAATTGGCGGAGACTCTAGGATCGATTATTCGTCTAGTAATGGACAACCAAAGACAAAATCAAAAATAAATTCTAAATAAAAATAGAATAAAGATTCTATGAAGTTGGTCAAAATACCCTTATAAACAAAGGGTATTTTACGTATACGCCTTTTGTATATTTTGAATTGTAATCTTATATTTTTTTCTGAAAAAATATTTTGACATATTGTACTTTGTTGCAATACTAATCTCAGAACGAACTTTGACAGCGAGTGGTATGTAAGACAACTGAACAGAATTCGCGACAGCAATGCATCCGGATACGTAGATGGATGCAACGCTGTTTCGAATCATCGACTCAGTAAACCCAAATACAACACGCACTATATGACTAAATCTAGAATCGTTCTGGCCCTTATCCTGATCGGGATAATTGCCTTCATCGAGTTCGTTATACTCACTCCTACCGATCAACTCATCAGCCCCAAGATGGGGATCAATCAGGTCAACGGTGATGATCTTGACGGCTTGAAGCTGCGAAGCTTGCAAGAAGCCAAGAACACCGTCACGTTGATCTGTGGTACGCTCTACGGGCTTGTCGCCCTGTGGCTGTTCAAGCCGCTGATTTTGCGGCTGTGGAAATCTGGCAACAAAGCACCAGTCACCAATCTGATTCTGATTGGTTTGGCTTCGACCACGATGGTCAGCTGTATGAAGCCGTACGACAAACCTGAGTACGTCGAGATCAACAACAATGAAACCGCTTTCGTGTTTCCGCTTGAGGGTGACACGAAAGAGCAGGCCAAGTTCCAGAGCAAGGAACACCTGCAGCAAGCCAAAGTGGCTGCTAAACGTATTCAGATCACGCACCGGTGGAATCAAACCGCCCGTGGCGAAAGCAACGGCGAGTGGATACCTTCCATTCGTGTGATCAAAGTTGACCGCTCGCCAGTGACTCGTAACTGGCAAGCTGCGGCCGGTGGTGCCCAAACCAAAGGACAAGAGAAAGATACGGCCATCTGGGTCGAGTCTGCCGACAGCGTCGGCTTCTCCATGGGCTTTGCCTGTACCGCGTATGTGACGGAAGAAGATTCCGCTACGTTTCTGTATTGGTATCCGAGTGGTAGCCTGGCTATCGTGATGGACACCGAGATCAGGGCTCGCATACAGCAAGGTGCTGCCGAGGTCTCTGCTAAGTACCCGCTGGATATTCTTCGCGGGAAAAAGCAGGAGATCATAGACAGTATTCGTACTGATGTGACGGTGTTCTTCAAAGAGCGCGGTATCACGATCACCACTGTTGGTATGTTCGGCGGTATGACGTACGAAAACACGAAGATACAGGAGGCCATAGACTCCGTCTTCATTGCTCAGCAGGAAAAAGAAAAAGCCAAGGCGGCTTTCGAGGCTCAGGAAAAGCTGAACGCTACTGTCACGCTGGCGGCGCAAGCTCAAGCTGACAAAAAACGCATCGAGGCTGAAGGTGAAGCCAAAGCCATCGATGCGGTGCAAAAAGCGTTGCAACAAGCTGGACCTCTGTACATTCAGCGCGAGTTCATTACGCGCTGGGACGGCAAGTTCCCTGAGTACTACCTGGGAGGCGGTGCTGGTGGCCCCTCTCTGCTCCTCGGAGTTCCTGCTCCGACACCAGGCAAGGTGGAACACTCCACTGAGCCTACCCCTACTAAGAACTGAGGTTCTCTGAGGGAGATGCATTGAGTGCATCATCGGGCGTTCGGTCAGCAATGACCGGACGCTTTTTTATTTCCGTAAACATACTATTCTCCATCAAATGCCTTCTGCAATGCCGATACATCAATCTTTACCATCTTCATCATCGCCTGCATCACTCGGGCTGATTGTTCAGGTGTGCCCTTACTCATCAGCTCAGGCAATTGTTGTGGTACAACTTGCCATGACAGGCCGAATTTATCTTTTAACCAACCACATTGTGATTCTTGTCCACCGTCGGCTAAAAGTTTTTCCCAATAATAATCAACCTCAGTTTGGTCTTTGCAATCGACCATAAAAGAGATAGATTCGTTAAATTTGAACATCGGGCCGGCATTCATAGCTGTGAACTTTGATCCGTCAAGTTCGAAAGAAACAATTTGTACTGTTTGTTTTTCATCAGGACCAGTATTTTCCATTTCCTCTTGTCCTAGGATTTTGGAATTGGGAAAAATAGAAGTATATAGCTTTGCTGCCTCTAGTGCCTGCGTGTCGTACCAAAGGAAAGGGGTTACTTTTGTCATGATATACTTATTATATATGACATCGCTAGAACATCAAGATTTTGGATCTGATAGAGAATTGTCCACAGAGACTAGAGAGAAGTTAGAGTCCATGAGTAATATCCAATTGGCTTATAAACTGGCTCATCATTTGGCCTACTCATATGATGTGGGAGGACACTCTGTTGGACGCAGTCAGCGTTCCGAGTTGTTAGATATGTTTATGCATCTCAATCGGACGGAAGATGTGCCTGGAGTAGATCAATTTACATTATCTGAATATATACAACAGGAAGCAGCAAAGAGAGATATAGGCGTGTCACCTTCTTTGCTTCATGCAGAATGCGATACACAAAATCCTAAAGTTATGTCAGCTATCGTATTACACGTATTGATGCGACACTATAAAGAACAAGTTGGTGTCAACGACTCTCTGGCAGCACAATCCGGAGTGAGTTCGAATGACATCAATTTTAGTTTTAAACGAGAATTGCCGATGATTACATTGATATATAACTTGTATATCAGCCAATTAGAATTTTCTGAGGCGGAGTTGAGTGGTTTGGCGGAAGGGTATACAGTAGAGGCGCTGAGGGAGATGGTTGCACAATGAAAATCCTTTAACAGTTCTCCAGGAATATTTGAGGTGTCATTTTATAAGATAAATGGTATGAATATATTCACAATCTGGAACACCTACAAAGAAAACCTAGATAAGAGATTATCTGTGCCTGTATTTCACTCTAGAGAAATCTGGTGGTGTGCACTCGGTAAAAATATTGGTCACGAGCAGGATGGGAAAAATGAATTATTTGAGAGACCTGTGTTGATTTTACAAAAGTTTAGTAAAGAAGTCTGTGTGGTTATACCTATTACATCTACTGATAAAGAAGGTAAATATTATTATGAATTAGAAATGTCTGACTCTAGAGTGATATTAAGTCAGATACGGTTGATTAGTGCAAAGAGATTATTGCGCTTTATTAAAACTATATCCCGAACTGAATTTAATATAATTAAACAAAAAGTGAAAGATCTTCTGTAAAAACGAAAACCTCCACAAAGGAGGTCTTCTCAGTTGGTACTTCCTATTGCTAGGTGACCATTTATGAATATAAGTATATCAATTTGTAATATTGAGTCAAGAGGCCTACTGATACAAATGATAAATATTTGTCCTCCAATGTGTTGGCTCTGGATCTTGCATTGGACCAACGAGATATTCTTCGACGGCCACTGCGTCACTCGAGTAGGTGTATCCTTTGTCAGTCAATTCTTTGGCTGTTGCCATGTGAGCGTCGCTGAGTCCGTCATATGATCCTTCCAGTACATTCAAGATGGCTTTAGTTTCTGGAAGTTCGACTAGACTCAAGGCGGCGTCATCTACACTTTCCAGATTGGCGATCGGAAAAGCGATGGCCATGTCTGTGCTCTGTTTATCCATCATGTCCCAAGTAAAATAGATAACTGTCCATGGTCCTGTCGGAGTAAGTCCATGTGAAGTCATGTATGCTCCAAGTTGCTTACCCGCGTCTTCATACATTTGTTTGTTGCTCACTTCTGAAAGAGCGATTGATTTTTTGAGTGCCAAATATTTTTTGGCACCGAATGTTGTTTCTGTGAATGTCATATAGTTAGTATGAATGAAAATGATATACTTGTCTATATGAAAGAGAAAGCCTTAACAATGGCTAGATTGGGCGATTTAGAAGTAGACCCTGCTGGGTTTCAGCGTTTTGCTGCATTGAAGAAAGAGACGGCGGATTTGGAGATCTTTAGTAAAGAAGGAATGATGACGCAAGAAGGAGAGATAGATCAAGATAAAGCTTTGGCAGAATCATATGGTTTGAGTGCGGTGTTGATTGATATGGAGTGGGCATATGTAAAAAGTTTGGACAAAGATTATATAAAAGGTTTCCGTATTCCGTTTGATGAAGAATTCTGGATAGCATTTCAGAACCATTGTATGGAGATGTTGGGAGAAGGACAAGATTATCTATTACGAAAATTGGACCGAATCATGGAGTTGGGTCCCGATAATTGGGATTCACTCCCTCGAGCGGAAAAGATTATTCTTAGGTATCTGTTTATCAAACAGCAACTTGGTGATAGAGCAGGATTTCCGTCGTTTAAAGATCTTGTCACATTCTACACTCGATTTGCAAAAGTCGCGTACGATAAATTTGAAGTGGAAAAAGGGCGAGTGATGACGCCGGAAGAATTTACTCATGTCTTACAACACCCGTCTTTCAATACTCGACTCGTGACATTGATGAATAATCACAGAGATTATGGTATTCCAGCTGTAACCACATTACATGAAGGTGGAGGAATGGGTGTTCAGGTAGATTTAAATAGAATAGATGTCTTTATGGACCCGGCATTTTTCGAAATCAGGGAAGATGGTGGTGGTCCTGTTTTGCATATTAAAGATGATTTTCTGGATCAGGTGAGAAAAGGCACAGCTGCCCACGTAGACAAATTACACCCCGATGCCAAACCAACAATTCTCCGTTGTCCTGTAGTATATACCGCCAAATTTCCAGAAATGGCGCAATGGATGTTTGAACAGTTGGCGTATCATTTAAACTTTGCAGGGGAGAGCGAGGAGGAGTAAGATCTAGCACCCCTCAATCTTTTTCACTAGTCCACGCAAATATTGATTCTGATCTACTTTTTGTCCATATCCTCGCGCGACTTCATATAACCTGAACAAGAAATCCAACATATCTTTGTCATGAATTTCAATAGAAACCCCATCTTTCCAATTTACCAGATAAGCCACATTTCTAAACATCATCAATTCACTGGAAGCGTGTAAATATTTTTTATCAACGTATACCATATCAGTTGCACGGCCGATAAAACTTTTTAGAGAATTGAGAGCATTCTTTGGATCTTTTTTGGCCAGATACTGATACATCGAAGTATAATAGTCTTCCTGCAGAACTGCCTCGATAATAATTCCTTTTTCACGAATGGCATCTTGTATTGGTGTTAGATCTTTTTGCCATTGTAGATTTTTCATCACATTCAACATAGAAAATGTTGGCTGAATGCCGTATACACGTTCGCCAGGTTTCAGACGTGCCACTTTTTCAAAAACAGAATATACAGCTTTGATATCTCTGTGAACAATAAAACCAGAATTCTCTTTTGCCACCTGCACAGTTCCTTTATGTGTCACCGAGGCCAGATTGGATAAATTGGTGGCAATAGATTCTGCTGATTCAATACTCCAATATCGTCGTCGTCCTTCTCGTACAAAATCAATCAACCCTCTTTTTTTAAGAATGTTCAAAACAGGGTAGAGGGTCATGCGGGGGATACGAGTGGCTCGAACGATATAAGCGATGATG
>JBDKKY010000010.1:0-27794 GCA_039795875.1 Candidatus Parcubacteria bacterium
TGATGTGGTGTCTGAGATCTCGGCTCGAGTGGAAAAAGAACGACGGGCCAATGCCCAAGCTGAAAAAAAGATCCAAGAAAAGAAGGATAAAGCCAACTTCTTTGCCCAAAAGGGAGGAGGGATGCGTCTAGTGGCTAAGCGAATGCGTGAACAAGCGGAAGAAGAAGAGGAAGGCATGGTAGATGTTCGACGCGAAGATAAAACTATTCGTCCATTTACTATTCCAGCACAACAAGAGCTTGGCGGTATTCTGTTTACGTTAACATCGGTGACATTTATGGACGTTCACAAGAATGATGGCTCTACCAAAACCAAGAAAGTGAATATAGATTTACGAAAAGGCGAGCATCTATTACTCAAAGGTCCAAACGGAGTAGGAAAGACGACACTGCTTGAGTCACTGGCAACCGGTCATGCCAAAGGTGAGGCTATTGCTGATGGAGTGAAGATTGGATATTATAGACAAGATTTTTCTACACTCGATTTTGACAACACTCCATTTCAAGAATTGGAAAAAGTAATGAAAGATAAAGATGAACACAAGCTGCGACAAGTTGCTGCTAGTTTTTTAATAACAGGAGATACAGTATATACACCGATTGGTAGATTATCAGAAGGACAAAAAGGTTTGGTTGCATTTGCAAAACTTGTATTGATGGAACCCGGCCTTTTGATTCTTGATGAGCCAACAAACCACATTAACTTCCGACATATTCCAGTTATTGCCGACGCTTTGAAAAAATTTGAGGGTGCAATGATCTTGGTGAGTCACATGCATGAGTTTGTAGAGAAGATTGGAGTGGATAATATTCTGGATTTGGGAAAGTAAGAAATTCGTACTCAAGAAAAAGCTGTTCACGATAGAACAGCTTTTTTCTTTGCGCGTGGATTTAGTAGTTGTGCAAAGCACAACGGCAGCCACAAAAAAGAGCCTCATCTGCCGCCTTTGTAGATGTGGGGGTATAATGCCGGCTTGACAGTGGGTGTATAATAATAAATGTAAGGAAATAATTTTGGGCAGCCTGCCTCGCCTTGGGGAAACTTAAGGCAAATTTTAGAAAACTAGCTGAAGTTCACTTCGCTGGCTTTTCTTTTTATACCGTCAAACAGAATTTTGGATATATGAAATATTTTCCTAACCAATCTCTTGCTATCGACATTGCGGAGTTGGGACAGGTTTACTACTGAGATTTTATTATTGATTTCACATAAAATAATCCTGTACTTATTAAGGTTCATTCGGGTACTGAGTGGTGCACACAAGAAGGAATACTGATTGTATTTTTTGATAATCAATACAGGTCTTGTAAAATGCTCCCCCTTACCATTTATTTCTATACCAATATTTAGTCCTAATTTGATCCACCATATGTCTCCTTCCGCAAAGTAGGGAATAGGTCTAATTTGTTGATCTGTTTGGACTTTTTCATTGTTCCAAGAGATAAAATCTTTCATACTGAAATAATATCAATTGACACCCTGAATAAAATGTAAGATTTGCTGTAGTTTTGTTAAAGAAAAGAGAGGTATAAGGAGTCAGCAAGATACTTGACATTCCTGTCAAATAATGTATAATTGTGGGTGAATCGCCCCTTTGACAACTAACAACAAAAACTAACCAAAAGGCGATATCTACACCCCAACTCAAACTCCCAACCATCCCACCACCCATGAAAATCCCATTCGCCAGCTTGCTGGCACTACTCTTCGCGTTCGTCTCACCGTTCGCCACTCCCACCACCGCCTCGGCTGGCTCTCTCGTCACGCCGATTCGCATGGAGATCTCACCCTTGTCGGATGACCTCGCAATCACTTCCTATATCGGCTTCGCGCCGAAGGAAAATGCGGCCAATCTGGCCGGACAAAGCATCACCTGGCCCACATTCGCCTCCAACTGGATTGAGATCCTTCGCACCGGCGCGCCCTTCAAGGGTTCCGGCTTCGACTTTGCTGCAAAGCAGGCCAATGCCGACTACTCCTGGATGGTGACCTCTTCCAGCTTCCGATCCTGGAATCTGGGGTTGACCACCGAACAGCAGTTCGGCAACCGCAATGTCATCTCACTCGATGTGCGCAGTCTCCGGTCAGGAGTCACCTTCAAGCCCAATCGGATCGTGATGACGGTGCGCTCCTACGACCACATGGACGATCTTGTCCGGTGGCAGCCCGACGTGATCAACATCACCGCCTCGTTTGCCTCGTCGAACTACTTCCGCCTCCGGCTGGAAGCGGGACTCGACGGCGTGACCGGTACCCCGGATGATGTGTTGTCGAGTTCACAAGATCTCAATCTGGCAACAATGATGTTCCGCTACGGCGGACTCATGCCGGCTATCGGAGCCTTCGGATCCGGTGACAACACGCAACAACTCCAGAATGGTTTCAACTACTATCGGGACACCCACACAGTGCTCCGGTTGGTGGTAACGGTGCCCTACGACGACGGCGGCACGGCCAAAACCTTCCAAACCTCACTCGTCATCATACCGACGCAGTCGGGAGTTGAGTCACGTGTCGTGGATATGCCTCTCACTCTGGACCTGGCTCATAACCGGATCCACATGGGTGAGGTGGGTAATTCCCCGGCTCTGAACCGCATCTACGCTGTCGAACAAAGCACCGACCTCACCAACTGGAACATGGTGTTCTATCCCGACCTCGGTCAAGGAGAAATCACCCCGTTCAAGATTGATGGCGGCTTGGCTCGCAACTTCTTCCGTGTTCGTGAGTTCAGTCCGCCCGTCGCCGAGGAAGGCCCGTTGGCCCAGTTCGCTGGTCCTCTGGCCTTCAGCCCCGCCGAACAGCCGGTCGATGACTCCATCGCTCCGTAACGTTCCACCCACACCCCCCCAAGCCCAAAGGAGGCCTCCGTAGCACCCGCTATTGGAGGTCCTCCCGAGGGTCTTTTTTATACCTATAAAATCGTTGACAAACTCTTAGAGTATGATATAATAGACTCTATATAAATTAATATCACCTCAAGGGTGACAATGACAAAAATACATGAAAAAAACTTATTTCTTAACTTTGGCCATCGTTGCAGTTTTAGGTTTCGCGCAAGTGAACGCCTTTGCTTTAACAGCTGAGCCAACTGGAGATTCAAGTGATGGTTCTGCATTGAGTGTGACTTCAGACTCATCTGACGGATCTACAATTCCCTCAGGTCCCTCAGAAGATTCAAGCGATGGTAGCGGAACACCGGCAACAGAGGGTCCTACACAGGATTCGTCAGATGGCAGTGGCGACCAACCAACCGTCCCACCAACAACCCCTCCAACTACAACACCTCCTACAACTATTACAACAGCAGTAGGACCAATGGGTGGCGGAGGTTCATCAGGTGGATTCACAAGTGGTGGTCTTACAGTAGGTACACCTATTAGTGCCACAGCTACATCAACTGTAATCGGTATCAATCCAAATTGTTCACAACTTTTCAAAACCTATATGGGTTATGGAAAATCAAACAATAAAGTTGAAGTAATCAGATTGCAAGCATTTCTTAATAGATACCTGAAGGCTAATCTGGCCGTAAGTGGTATTTTTGAAAAGAAAACTCAAGCTGCTGTAAAGTTGTTTCAAACTAAACATGCATCAACAATATTATTACCGTGGGATGTTGCAGGTCTTTCTACAAACCTTGTTGCTAACCCAACAGGATATGTATATAAGACAACCCAACATCAACTAAATCTCTTGGTCTGTCCAGCGTTCAGTGCGCCAGCACCAATGTTGCCATAAGCACTCCTCGTCTTTTGGACAAAAAGCTCTTCGCATCCGCGGAGGGTTTTTTGTTTTATGCTCCTATGGTACAATGGCCCAATATGGCGAAAAATAAACCTACAGAAAAAGCGGCTGAAGATGCGCTTCCAGCTCTACCGCACCAGTCAGTTATTCCTCGAAACTTGGTAACGGAGATGCAAGAATCATACATTGACTATGCCATGTCAGTGATCACCGATCGTGCTCTACCTGATGTTCGTGATGGTCTGAAGCCTGTACAACGGCGTATTCTTTTTGCTATGCACAAGATGGGGTTGGTCCCAACTGCCAAGTATCGAAAAAGTGCGACGGTGGTAGGAGAAACCATGGGTAACTTTCACCCCCATGGTGATGCTGCTATCTATCAGACTATGGTAAATATGGTGCAGGACTTTAGTATGCGATATCCTCTGATCTGGGGACAAGGAAACTTCGGAAACATCGACGGATATCCAGCTGCTGCGCAACGGTATACAGAGGCACGTATGGCTAAGATCACTCCGCATATCTTGGCCGATATTGAGAAAGATACAGTTGATTTTCAACCAAACTACGACGGTACTCGAAAAGAGCCTACTGTGTTGCCAACGATGGTGCCAAGTATGTTGTTGAATGGTACTTTGGGTATTGCTGTAGGTATGGCGACAAACATTCCTCCTCATAACTTGGGAGAGATTGTAGATGCCACAACGCATCTTCTGGATAATCCTGAGGCCACAACTACCGATCTATTGCAGTTTGTAAAAGGTCCAGATTTTCCAACAGGTGGTATAGCTTTTGGCCAAAAAGATATCGAGATCGCCGAGATGCATGGAAAAGGTGGTGTGGTCGTTCGCGGTGAAGCGGAGATTGTAGAAGCTAAAGCTGGTCAATCAAGTATCGTCATCACATCCATTCCCTATCGAGTAAATAAAGCCTCATTGATCGAATCCATCGCCGATCTAGTTCGAGAAAAAAAACTCGAAGGTATCAAAGATATTCGAGATGAATCTACTAGTGATATTCGTATTGCAGTCGAGCTTAAAAATGGCGCCTATCCGCAAAATATTCTGAACTATTTATATAAACACACACAGCTTGAAGCCACATTTCACTATAACGTGGTGGCGCTTGTAGATGGGGTTCCTCAAACACTATCACTCAAAGCCTCACTTGATAGCTTCGTAGAACACCGAAAACGAGTTGTTCGACGACGAACAGAGTTTGATTTGGCCAAAGCCAAAGATCGAGAGCACATCTTGCTTGGTTTGAAGAAAGCTTTGGATCATATCGATGAGATTATTGCCTTGATTAAACGAAGTAAAGATACGCCAACAGCACACGCATCTTTGATGAAGGAGTTTAAGTTTTCTGATCGACAAGCAACAGCTATTTTGGAAATGAAATTGCAGCGACTGGCTGGTTTGGAGAGAAAGAAGATTGAAGACGAATTGAAAGCGGTACAAGCACTGATTGAAGATCTTGAGGATATTTTGAAGAATGCAAAACGGGTGATCAAGATTATCAAAGAAGAGCTGACTATGATCAAGGAAAAATACGGTGATGCTCGGCGAACCAAGATTGTTAAACATGCCGTTCAAAACTTTTCTATTGAAGATGTGATTGCCGACGAAGAAAGTGTGTTAGTGCTTACATCAGGCGGGTACATCAAACGAACCAATCCAGACGAGTTCAAAAAGCAAAAAAGAGGCGGTGTGGGAGTCGTTGATGTGGACGTTAAAGAGGAGGATTTTATCACCCATCTTGTGTCGGCCACTATGCACAGTGATCTTCTATTTTTCACTGATAAAGGAAAGGCATATCAGATCAAAATGTATGATATCCCAGAAGGAAAGCGAGCAACTCGAGGTAAGTCGATCATGAATTTCTTGTCGTTGTCAGCTGAAGAGAAGGTGACTTCTATTTTGCCAATGCCAAAAGATGTGAAAAAAGGAGACAATCTGTCTTTGATGTTGATTACAAAATATGGAACGGGAAAACGAGTGGCACTTGATAGTTTTAAAGATGTGCGACGAAGTGGCATCATTGCGATTGGTCTTGAAGATAAGGACGAATTGATTTCAGCTTCATTTGTGGCTGAAAAAGATACAATGATTTTGACAGCTAGTGATGCACAGTCTATCCGTTTCGCTGTTGGTGAGATCCGCGAGATGGGTCGTGCTGCTGGTGGAGTGCGGGCCATGAAGCTTGATAAAGGTGTGGCTATAGTAGGTGCCATTCCAGTTAAGGATGGTACCGATAAGGATGCAGAGCTTTTGACTGTGTCTGCCAATGGATATGGAAAGAAAACCACACTCGACGAATACAAGGTACAAGGACGAGGGGGTTCAGGCATCAAGACATTTAAGGTGACTGACAAGACTGGCTCACTGATCGCTGCTCAAGTGGTAACAGATGAGATCGAAGAGGTTGTGGCTATTTCAAAGAAGAGTCAGGTGATTCGTTGTGAATTGAAAGAAATTCCAAATCTGGGACGAGACACACAGGGTGTGCGGATTATGAAATTGCGAGAAGGTGATACGCTGGCGTCTGTGATTGGCGTGTAATCACCAATCGGGTATACTTAATACATTATGAGTGTAACTAAAGATTTAAACGTATTCCAATTGGTCGTTCTTGGAATCTTCATTTTTATTGGCGTTGTTGGAGTCGTTCTGTTTGCAACGAGTAAAAGTCGTGAAGCCGGGAGTTCATATGACACTGTGATCTGGGGAGTGTTACCGAAGTCGGCTATTGATGCCGCGCTGGCGCCATATCAAGATAAAGGAGTTACTCCAAATATCACGTATGTTGAATACGCTGAAGAAGGATTTGCTCAGGCATTGCTCGTGGCAGTAGCTGAAGGTCGTGGACCAGACGCTATTGTGTTTCCAAGTGATATGTATTTTTCTCAGGCCAATAAGTTGGTCACCATTCCGTCCGAATCTGTCGCTGCAAAAACATTTGTCGACACCTATATAGATGCCGGTAAGGCTTTTGCTGTACAGGGTGGTATCAAAGCCTTTCCTCTTGTGACTGACCCTTTAGTTATGTACTGGAATAAAGATATGTTCTCCGCTGCAGGAATCTTGGCACCACCAGCCAATTGGAATCAATTGTCAGGCATGGTCAGTAAGCTGGCTCGAAAACAAGACAACGGTGTCATCGACAGAGCTTTTGTGTCACTTGGTGAATATGCCAACATCAATTACGCTAAACGTATCTTATATACAATGATGGCTCAAGCTGGAGTCAATTTGACCTATTATGATACATCGCGAGGTAGTTATGCCTCTGGATTGTTAGCTCAGAAAGAAAACACTGGAGAATTGAGTCGATCAGTGCTGACCTTTTATACAGAGTTTGCCAACCCGTTGAAGCCTTCGTATTCATGGAATAGATCATTTACCTCTTCACGTGAGGCCTTTTTGGCCGGAGACTTGGCGGTGTATTTTGCGCCGGGCAGTGAAGGAGAGTACTTGAGGACTCGAAATCCTAACTTGAATTTTAGTACTGCATTTATGCCGCAAGAAAGTCAGGATGTGAAAGTGGTGCACGGAAAAACCTATGGACTTGGTTTTCTGCTGACTTCAAAAAATGTAAACGGAGCTATCGCTGAAGTAACAAAATATTTGACTCCTGCAACCGCTGATTTAACATTGGCCACAGCGTTACGTATGGCACCAGCAAGACGAGATGTGTTGGCCTCAGCTAAAGCACCTAAAGAACAGCCGGATCTAGCAGTGATATATGAGTCTGCGGTATATGCTCGGGATTGGGTAGACCCAAGTCCTGTTACAACAGACAATATTTTCAACACTATGATCGATGCGATTACCAGCGGTAAGCAAACGTTGTATGAAGCGTTACAAGATGCGTCGAATCGAATCGATCGATTATTTGGTACTCAAGGTTAATACTTATGATATAATTTAGAAAAACTTATGGATAATTTTTTTGCACAACTAAGCGGCGATGGTGGCTGCTTCGGTAATCAAACAGGAGGGTGTGGATGGAAAGAAGTTGCTTTCTTATTCAATGATATTTTAAAATCTTTGATTGTTGTCGGACTTTTTGCTGCTGCCTGTATGGTGGCGTACGCTGGCTTCCTATTACTTAAAGGGCAGGGTAACCCAGCAGCCCGAACCAGAGCCCGAAGAGTCTTTAAAGGGATTGTTCTTGGTGTAATTCTCTTGTTTGGCGCATATTATGTCGTTGACTTGTTCTTAAACCAACTTGGTGTAGCCCCAGAATTCCGCAACGGATTCGTAGAACCATCTAATACAAACACACAATAAAAATTATATGAAAAAAACATATTTCAATAGTATAGTCGCGATATTTGCCCTCAGCCTAATGGCTCTACCATGTATGGTAGACGCACAAGGTATGCTATTTCCAGGCACAGGAACTCCTGGCAGTACACCGCCTCCGCTTGTTCCTTTGCAAAATACTACTCCTGCACCCGGAGCGGCAGCCAACCCTGCCGCACCTGGTTCAACTCAGTCAGCAAATTATTTGATTAAAAATCCAATACCTGGCACGACTTCACTCAGTCAGGTGTTGTTGAATGTGGTCAATATAGTTCAAATTCTTTTGATCATGGCGGCAGTACTCTATATACTCTATGCTGGCTTTATGTTTGTGACTGCTAGGGGGGCGCCGGCCAAGATTCAAAAAGCTCGAGATGCCTTACTTTGGGGATGTGTTGGTATTGCCCTGATCTTGGCAGCGCAGGTTATTATTACAACTCTTAAAAATACAGTCAGCGGCATTTTACAATAATCATATGAAAAAAATATTTTTACTTTGTACATTTTTGATAGCGATCATGCTAACGGTAAATCCGATACTGACATTTGCTACTGAACCTGAAGAAGATTTGGCCGCTGAAGCTGCCAACAATACTTGGACTTTTGACGAGACAACTCTTCCGCCCGGCTCCTTTACTGATCCTGTAAATGTTGATCAAAGTGCTCTAGTACCGATAGGCACTCAAAACCAAACGGGTGTTCAAGGTCAAAGCAGCACCAATCCTACATTGTCTGTCGCCGGACTTAGTGAGTGGTTTATGGGAATATTAAAATACGCAGTACAGCTTATCTTGGCGCTATCACTCGTTTCATTCTTATATGGAATTTTCAGACTAGTATTTCTTGATGCTTCAAATGAGGCAGAACGAACCAAGGCTCGAAAATTTATGTTGTGGGGAATCGTGGCCCTATTCGTGATGGTGTCAGTCTGGGGATTGGTCAAAGTATTACAAAGTTCGTTTTTCGGTTCTGGCGGTGGCTTGATTATTCCGACGTTCAAGTAGTATAATATACGCATAGTTCTATTTATTAAATTTAACATGACCTCGAGGGTCACAATATAAAAATTATTTCTTTATGAAATCAAAACTTTCTATCTTAACACTGGCCTTAGCTCCTTTTTTGGCTAGTGCTCAAGAGTTTACATTCAGTCGAACCATTGATGGCTTTCTAGCGTACCTTATCTATCTAGGAGGACGAATCATGCCGCTACTTATCTTAGCTGCATTGGTACTGTTCCTTTTTGGAATCGTAAGACTATTCTTCTTTAATAAGGAAGCTGATGGTAAGAAAAATCGAGATTTCGTACTATATGGAATCGTAGCGCTATTCGTGATGGTATCAGTTTGGGGATTGGTAAACATTCTTCGATCAACATTCAGTCTTGATAACCGAAACATACCACCACCACCTGCAATTCCTCAACAGACATCTCCGATGGCTCCCCCTACACTGAACTAGTCAACAATACAGAGCGAGAAAATTCCAGGCGAAAGTCTGGATTTTTCATTGTTCCGTTTGAGTCTATATTGTATACTTCTTATATATGGAAGCCGCACTTAAGATCATCAGTAAAATAAATACAACAATCATCAACCCTCTCATTGCAGTTTTGTTTGGGGTTGCACTGGTTGTATTCCTATTTGGATTATTCCAATACCTGTGGAAGTCTCATAAAGATCCAAGCGCGATTCAAGAAGGTTCTAAACATATTGGTTGGGGACTAGTCGGTATGTTCGTGATGGTATCTGTTTTTGGATTTTTACAGATCATTATCAACAGTGTGCCAACCGATCCTACTGTGAAGGATAATATCAAAAAGGTTATTCCGTTGAATTAGATTTATATAAATAAAACACCCCGGACTTTCTTGCGAAAGGCCGGGGGTTGTTCGTTAGTACGTGTGAGGTAGTATCGAACGGGTTACTTACTCCGCGTCGTCAAACGTGGGGAATCGTGATTTTTCTTCGGCGCCCGGGGGAGGGATGTCGTCGTCTGCCTCTGCTTCAGCGACCTCGGAGTCCTCCGTTGCCGCGTCCTTTTTGATCAGGAGAGTGCCGGGGTCGGGAGGAGAGGGTTGGAACCTTTCCTTTTCCTCATCCATTCCTGGTAGAGGGGGAACCGGCAGGAGTTCACTGGCGGGGCCAGATCCTTCTGTCGGAGGAGGGGTTGCGGAAGGTCGGGAACCTCTTGGCGCTGGAGGGGTTGCCTCTTTTGCCAATTGGTCCAACTGTTCCCTGGTTGGGAACCGAACCGGAGCAGTGAACCTCACGGCCACTGACTCGATTCTCTTAACCTCACTCACGTCCACAGGTATATATCCCTGACTCTTCACAACGCCATACCGGCCGTTTCCGAAGTCCCCTACTCTGTAGTAGGTGGTGATACCGTTCTCCTTGGCAACGACATCCACGTAACACCCCGGATTTCCAACGATCGGCTTTCCAGCCGGCGCCGAAGCAACAGGAGGTATTGTGGGACTCTCTGCCGGCGGCGGGGTGCCTGATGGTAGAGAGTTGTCGATGCCTGGGGTTGGTTCGGTCCACATTGTTATCGTTGAACGGTTCCCTTGTGCTCCAGAGAAGCTTAGAGGAACCGTCTTCGGAATGAACAGCGCGTGGAATGCCCACCAGAGGATCCAGAGTAGCAGCAAGCTTCCCAGCAGGAAGATCAACAGGCTGCCAACCCCACGACGAGTGCGGCGATTCACGAGCAGGGCAATGACGCCCATGCCGACGAATAACCATATCGCTTTCCACCACTGCTCTGCCAACCATTGCTTGGTCGGCAGGTAGCTGCGTACCTCGTCGGGCATACCGTAGTAAGCCCAGAGGATCAGCAACGGGATGACGATCAGCAAGAACCAGAGGCAGTGCCTTGGTCCCCGATCCTGGAGGTAAGTCCAGAACCTATCCCATCGTCCGGGTGGATTTGCCGGAGGTACGGGCGCTGGAGGCGCAATCACTCCGGGGTGGACCGGTTGAACCGGTTGTGGTCCGGGATGGGGTGGCACCACAGGCTGTGGTGGTACGACCGGCGCCGGAGGCACAGGAGGCACAGGAGGTTGTTGGGCAGGCGCTGGAGCCTGGGCGGGGGGCACAGGTGGTGCCGGCGGATTGAGTGCCAGCGGTGCCGGCCGCGGATTTTGTTGCGGCGGGCCACCAGGTTGTGGTCGTTGTTGACTACCACCAGGACGCCGCCGGTGTGGTGGTTGTGGAGGAGCCGGAGCTTGTACAGGCGGTTGAGGCCTGGGAGGTGCCGGCGGATTGGGTGCCGGAGGCACGGTAGGTTGTGGCTGAGGCGACGGCTGGGGAGCAGGCGCTGGAGGTACGGTAGGTCCTTGGGACATAGTGGTGGGGTATATGGGTTGTTGAGTGAGTTGAGTTTGACGACTTTCAATGTGCGTCGTACGCCGTTTTCTGTATACGGCTACAGTCATAATCATATCATACTTTAGTATAAAAAGCAAGTACAATAAGCACGAGAAAACACTTGTGGAATAGGGGTATTTTCAAAGTAAATAGGACTCGTCGACTACGTCGACAGGTGCTTTTCGATTTCATTTCGCTCTAGCGAGCTCATTCAATAACGAAAAGCCTTTCTCGCCCCCACGAAAGTGCTCAGCACTTTCTCTTGCCCAAAACAAAAACCCCTTGCGGAGATTTTGTTTTTTTGTGGGCAAGGAGGGACTCGAACCCTCAACCCTTGCGGGACTAGTTCCTAAGACTAGCGCGTATACCAATTCCGCCACTTGCCCATGTGTTTCAAAATTTCAAAACAGGTCCGTCTAGTAGGATTCGAACCTACGACCAATTGCTTAAGAGGCAACTGCTCTACCAACTGAGCTATAGACGGTCAATTGAGTGTTACCTCTACTAGACGATTTGCCAACGTAGGTAATAATATACTACTTTTTTTGATAAATCAATGCTGATCCCTTTGTTCAATTAAGGCTTTTATATCTTGTGCCTCTTGAATTGTTTTTCTGCTTTGTTGCACGTCAGATTGACCATTTGATCCAGGTGAATGCTGTTTTGCCATCATAAATACAATGATGCTGCAGACGATTAGGAGTGCTAAAAGACCGACGTAACCAGAGTTTGGAGTGTGAGTATTATTCATATGTTTATTCTATCAAATAGTGATATTATAAACTACATGAAAACATATTTGTTGGCTGCTTTATTTATATTAACTCCGATAGTATCAGTCACAGCTTTAGCCCAAGATGTTGCTGATATCGATCCTCAAGGCGATAGTAGTTGTTTGGAAATAAGAAATAATCTTCGTTATCGATCAACCGATGCCCAAACGGACAATGAAGTATCTGCTTTGCAAGATTTTTTACAATCAACGGGATATTTAAATGCTAATCCAAGTGGATTTTTTGGCATTCAAACTCGAACTGCTACTACAAAATTCCAACGAAACAACGGAATCAGCGCGACTGGCTATGTAGGACCTTCAACTAGAGCCAAGATTAAAGCTCTTTCTTGTAGCTCAACTCCTACCGCTCCCGCCGTGACTCCAACCGTCATCACACCAACTATGCCAACTCCTGGTCTTACTACAACTGCTCCTACTCCAACATCGATGCCGACGCTAACAGAATCTCGATTGCTCCAAATAAATCTGGAATTTGGTGCCACAGGTAGTGAAGTTCTGAAATTACAAAATTTTCTCAAAAGTAAGGGATATATGAGTGCAGCAGCCACAGGAATTTTTGATGAAGATACTCGGCGTGCACTCATAGCCTATCAGATGGCCAATAATCTAGTGCCAACCAGTGGTGTACTTGGACCTCTAACGCGAGCATTAATAAACGCGCAAATGAATGTTCCAACTGTTGTGACGCCTCCAACTATTTCAACCCCAACTCCAATTCCTGTTCCTGTGAATGCTGAATCAACTCTAAATGCATATAACATTTCACTTCAAGCGGGAGATTCTGATATAAGTTTGGCACGTATCAATCTGCAGGTGTCATTGTATGATGCGAACAATACAATGATTAATCCAGCAACGTTGATCAAATCATTTATCCTGAAAGATGGCGCAAATATTGTAGCGACAATTCCTATAAACACCTCAAGCTTCACGTATTATTCAGGAGCGTATTATGTCCAATTTGCCGGTATGAATTTTTCGGTATCAAAAAACAGTAGAAAAACTCTTTCTGTCGATGTGGTTACTGCTGGAGTTGTAGAGCCTGCCAAATATAAAGCTCGATTTGAAATATATGGTTCAACAGGTATACGTCTAGTCGACAACATGGGTATCAATATCTACAAAGGAGCTACAGAGGCTTCGGAGGGGTATTTTTCATCAACAATCTCTACTCTTAGACCTGTCACTACATACATAACTATGTCTACTGCACCTGTTGTAGTTACTCCGCCAGTTATTATTCCTGCAGTTGTGCCAACTACTATAGTACCTATCACTCTTCCTCCTGTACAAGATACTCCAACACCCCCAAACACATCGTGTCCTCAGAGCTTAACAGTCGGCACGAACACATTCACGTTAGGAGAATGTACATTAAACCTGACTATGACAGACGGAGCAGGGAACAAAGATTTCAATATCCGAGTCATTCCAAGTGATGTCAATAAATCCTTCGGGTTCAGTGTATATGGATACGGAGAAGGGTTGCCTACGTATGGATCTCTCGGTACAGCAAGTGGTGGTGCGCACGGTATTACAAACATTCCTCGATACTTAAATGATTCATACCTAGCCGCAGATGGAAATAACCCTAAGGTGTATACAGGATACTTTAAGATTCATATATATGAGGGCAGTGAATCTGGAGATACCAATTTCTTATATCAAAACTTTAGAGTGACTGTGAATCCACGAGCACAATAAAGAAGAGGCTTTGGAACAGAAAAACCACAAAAGTTCCTTTGTGGTTTTTCGTTTGCGATTTTCTCAAACCCTTTGGGTTCTCGAAAATAACGCAAAGCTTTTCGAATCCCCCACGAAAGTGCTCAGCACTTTCTCGGAGTCACATAAAAACAAAATCGCCCTTGCAGACGATTTTGTTTTCTGTGGACCCGAGGGGATTCGAACTCCTGACCTCCTCAGTGCAAATGAGGCGCTCTACCAACTAAGCTACGGGCCCTTATGAGGTAAAAGTATAGTATAAGTGTCTCAAAAAAGCAATGCTTAAGCTTATCTTTACATATATTTAAGCCTTCATATGCAATGCTGTTTTCATGTATAGCAACCATCGAGGATTTATAGCTTTATTTTTCGTATTAGGAGTTTCTATGACTCTTTTGACCTGGGTCGGTCTGAGTTCGGCACAGATATTTACATATATAGAAGCTCAAAAAAGGTTCTTTTCACACAGGGATGACGTCCGGGACCTGATCTCTTGCGTGGACGTGGCTTTGGATTATGAAGTCAGACAACCTTTTCACGCTGCAACGACGACTTACACTTTTCCGAGAAATCTCTCACTCACTGACCACGTCCTCTGTTTTGTCAAAAATAAAACCAAAAACTCCTTTGATATCAGTACTACAAAAAATTTCTTACCCTATATTTCTGTGTTTTCAACTATTGAGAATGGATTTGTTCGAGATATACGAGCAAAATATCATCCCTGATATTTTCTTAAACTTTACTTTACATATATCAGAACCTCTATGTGTCAGACTGTACGCATTATTAATAATTTAAAAAATATAAACATCATATGAAAAATATATACAAAAAATATAAAGGTCAGCGAGGATTTACTCTGATCGAGATCTTGGTCGTCATCGGCATTATTGGTATTTTGGCCGCAGTTGTGTTGGTTGCCGTTAGTCCTGGACGACAATTCAAGCAAGCCCGAGATTCTCAGCGAGTGGCAAACGTGAACACCATTTTAAATGCAGTGGGTCAAAATATTGCCGACCACCAAGGGACTTTGCAGTGTGACGGAGACCCTGCAATCCTGCCGGATGAGCCCACTCGTATTGGTACTAATACTGGTCAATTCGGTTTGGCTACATGTCTAGTGCCAGACTATCTTCCAAAACTACCCTACGACCCAACTCCAGGACGAGGATCATATGAAAGTGAAGACACGTACGATCTGGCCTATGACATTTCTCAAGATCAACAGGGTCGGATAACTGTGTCAGCTACAGGGGAAATTCAGCCCATTATCTCGGTTAGCCGCTAGTCCTCCCCGAATAGTTTGATTTTTCTTGTGCATATGCTATAGTTTTCACATTATGAAATTAGTATCATCACTCAAGAAGAAAGATCTTCGCCAAGGAGAATTCATCGTACGACGAGGTAAACACCTTTACCGGATCAACAAGAAGAGTCCAAAAAGAAACGCAAAACAAGGCTAAAAACCTTGTTTTTTGTTTAATGTGATACGATTATCACATGTTTACATTGAAGCATATTTGGATAACTGCATTCGTTATCGTTATTCTGGCCTCAGTATCTATTTTTCTAAAAATATCTCCAGGGATCAGGTTTGTCTCTTCAGCCCAAGTTCTTAGTCCAACCCAGCCTGTCCAAACTCCTAAAGTAGGGCAAGAATCAGGGCCTGAAACGTTTACCCTCAATTTTGTTGGAGATATCTTGGCTGCTCGGTCAATAGAATTGACCATGCGGAAACAAGGGTATGATTATCCTTTTTTAAGAATAAAAGATGTGCTGGCTGACGCCGACATGACATTCGCCAATCTAGAGTCTCCTCTTATTGGAGACAAAAACACCGGCCGAACTACGCCTGGTGGTACCACAGTATTCCGAGGCGACGTCGATTTTGCAACAGCTCTGAAGGACGCTGGGATAGATATGGTCTCTATAGCTAACAACCACATGAAAGATCAGGGCGCCAAGGGAGTCACTTCGACTCTTAAGGTTTTGGGAGAAGCGGGTATTGCACATGCGGGTGCGGGTGAAAACCTGTCCGAAGCTCGTCGTATCGCCATCTTTGATATTCCTTCAAAACAAGACTCTACTCTAAAGCCTCTACGTGTCGGGGTCATTGCGTACAATGACACTGATGTTGTGCCTCCGACTACCTATGCCACAGACCGTCAGTCCGGCACGAATACAATGGATATGACTCGTCTCAAACAAGACATTGTCACTAATCGGGCAGGGGCAGACCTTCTGATCATCTCAATGCATTCAGGCACCGAATACGCGGCTACTGCCAACAAACATCAGACGGACTTTGCTCATGCCGCTATAGACGCTGGAGCCGATATGGTGATTGGCCATCACCCCCATGTGTTGCAGCCAATAGAGGTGTATAAAGGCAAATATATTTTCTATAGTCTTGGCAATTTCGTCTTCGATCAGCCCTGGCCTTACACAAAACAAAGTGTTTTGGCGCATATAAATATCACCGCAAAATCAGACAAAGGAATGTGGATAATTCAAGAGACACGTCCTTTTCTGTTACCCTTGACCATTTCCCAATTCCAACCTCAACCGATCGTGAGCGCAACAGGAACTCCGTATAAAGAGGTTATGGCCCGATTCAGATTCCCCTACAGTTTCCTCACATTCGGAGCTACCGGCCAACAACACACCATGTTAGTAAAACAGGCAAAGACCGATGAAGAGCGTACTAAAGGCTTATCAGGGACAGATGAGTTGCCTGCAGGGGAAGGGCTTTTATTCGCATTTGATGAACCTGGACGGCATGGATTTTGGATGAAGGACATGAATTACCCGATCGATATTCTTTGGTTCGATTCCCAATTCCGCCTTGTGCATAAAGAACTTTCTGTTGATCCCAGTACATACCCGCATGTCTTTTATCCTGACCGGAATGCCCTCTATGTCCTTGAGACTAGGGTGGGGGAGTTGACAAACATGTCCTTGACACAGGACTTGACGGGGGAGTTGACGTACATCGACTACTATGATAAAAAGTAGAAACCTATGGCAAATTCAACACCTACTTTTAGCTTTAAGGTTAAAGTAGTAACCAAAAAATTATTGAGTGCTATTCCAGAACGGTCACGAATCATTATCTCTAAGCGTTTTGGTATTGACAAAGACAAAGATACCGAAAAAATGACGCTTGAGGCTATTGGTGAGACCTACGACATTACTCGAGAACGAGTGCGACAGATCGAAGCAAATTCTTTGGCGTCTATCCGAAAGTCAGACGCTTACAAGGAGGAGGCCAAAGTATTTGAGGAGCTTGCTGCATACGTCCGAAAGATAGGCGGAGTGATTGCAGAGCATGATCTTCTAGACCACCTGTCTAAAGACCCTTCAACTCAAAACCACTATCATTTCCTATTGATTCTTGGTGATCAATTTAAAAAAGAAAAAGAAACTGAGGAATTTCATCACCGATGGCATGTGGATAGTGAATTATCAAAGAAGATCCACGATGCTCTAAAAAAGCTCTATACCAATCTTTCAGATGAGGCACTTATTCCAGAAACAGAGATGATCAAGGCGTTCATGGACAACGTGAAAGATGTAACTGAAGAATTGAAAAATGACGAGGTGGCAAAACGATGGTTGCGAATCTCAAAGCATATCGACAAAAACCCTCTCGGAGAATGGGGTAAAAGTGGATCTACAAATGTTCGAGTCAAGGGTATCCGAGATTATGCTTATCTAGCAATGCGAAAGCACGGTTCACCTGTTCACTTTAAGGAGATCGCAAAATTGATCCAAAAAGTCTTTGGTAAGAGAGCTCATGAGGCCACAACCCACAATGAGCTTATTAAGGATACTCGTTTTGTTCTAGTTGGACGAGGTTTGTATGCCTTGGCTGAGTGGGGATATGTAAGCGGTGTAGTTCGAGACGTTATCCGGAAGGTGCTTTCAAAGCATGGTCCGATGACTCGAGAGGATATTTTCAACAAGGTTATGAAGGAGCGATACGTCAAAGAAAACACTATTTTGGTCAACCTACAAAACAACAAATACTTCAAAAAAGACGCCAGTGGGAAGTATCACGCCGTAGACGAAAAATAAAGTTGCGTATGTTTTTTCTTTGTGCTATTATGACTGAATGCCTGTCCGTGTAATACGGAACACCGGTTATGTTGGATTATTTTATTATTTAATTTTTATTTCTATTAACTCCCATGCGTATACTAGGTATCAACCTGAAAGATGAACAACGGATTGAGATGTCACTAACTGGCGTGTATGGTATCGGCCGATCACGAGCTCACTCTATTTTAGATAAAGCAAAAGTAGATTACGGTACTAAAACAAAAGAGCTTACAGCTGATCAAGAGTCAAAGATTCGACAAGAGGTTGAAGTCTTCAAATTGGAAGCAGATCTAAAACGTGAAGTTGCCACAAATATCAAACGTTTGAAAGATATCAAATCATACCGAGGTACTCGACATGCTCGACGACTTCCAGTTCGAGGTCAACGAACAAAAACCAATGCCCGAACATTGAAGGGTGTTAAGAAGACTATGGGATCTGGAAAGAAGAAAGAAACTAAGAAATAAAATATTCATTAATTAACACTCCTCACATTTAATCTAAATTTCATGGCAAAAAAACCAGTTACAAAATCAGCAGACGCTCCAGTAGTGAAGAAGGCTTCACAAAAACGAAAGATGACATATGCTATTTTGCATGTGCAATCAACATATAACAACACAAAGGTAGTCTTGGCAGATGAGCGAGGAAACTCAGTTGCTCTATCATCAGCCGGTGCTCTAGGATTCAAAGGTGCCAAAAAAGGTACTCCATTTGCTGCCGCCAAGATTGGTGAAGCATTGGCTGACAAAGCGATTGCTATGGGAGTAAAAGAAGTTGGAGTTGTTGTTAAAGGAACCGGATCAGGACGAGAGTCTGTGATTCGTTCTTTTATTACAAAAGGTATCAGTGTTGATTCAATCAAAGACCGAACACCTGTTCCACACAATGGTCCTAAGCCTAAGAAGCCACGACGAATATAATTTTTATTAATATTTTTTATCATCACTATCTATGAAAATCGGCCCAAAATATAAAATCGCACGACGACTCGGAGCTCCAGTGTTTGAAAAAACTCAAACACAAAAGTTTCGAGTAAAATCTGAGGCGCGAGCCAAAGCTAAAAAAGGAAAGACAAAAAGTTCTTTCGGTCTACAGCTTATTGAAAAACAAAAAGCTCGTTTTACCTACGGTATTACAGCTAAGCAATTCGGACGATACATCAAAGAAGTGATCGATTCAAAAACTACTCATGGTACAGATGAACTTTACAAGAAGCTTGAGACTCGACTTGATAACGTGGTGTATCGACTTGGACTTGCTAACACACGACGATTTGCTCGACAGCTTGTATCTCACGGCCACATTCTTATAAATGGAAAGAAAAACACAGTCCCTTCAACAAAAATCTATGAAGGTGATGTAGTTGCAGTTCGAGAGGGAAGTAAAAATACAAAAGCGTTCGCGGACGTTGCAGAACGAAGTAAGAATTCGACCGTACAGCCGTGGCTGACATTTGATGTTGAGAAGATGTCAGGAAAGATCACCAAATTACCAACACTTGCCGGCCAAGATGTCCTGTTCGATCTTGGGCAAGTACTAGAATTCTCAAAGAGATAGTCTCGTCCACTATTATCTTATTTAATAAATTTTATATATAAACCAAAATTTTATGATCCATACATCAATTGTATTGCCATCAAAGCCAAAAATTCTCAAAGAGAAAGGTGACACTGGTAGTTATGAGGTAGAAGGTCTATATCCTGGATACGGTCACACTCTCGGAAACTCACTCCGACGGATTATTTTGTCGTCTCTTCCTGGAGCAGCTATCACCTCTATCAAGATTGCTGGTATTCCTCATGAATTCTCAACTATCAAAGGCATCAAAGAAGATGTTATCAACATTATCTTGAATCTAAAACGAATCAAGTTCTCTGTGTCAGGCGATGATGATGTGATCTTAAACCTCAAATCAAAAGGTGTAGGTGAGGTAACAGCTAAAGACATCGAGGCTGCAGGGCAAGTGGAGATTTTGACCAAAGGCGTACACATTGCGACTTTGACAGAAAAAGATGCCATCCTAGATATGGAAATCACTCTATCAAAAGGTATCGGCTATGTTCCAAAAGAAATGCTACAAAAAGAGCGAGTATCAGTTGGAAGTATTGCTCTCGATGCCGCATTTTCACCAGTTGTTCACGCATCATATGATGTAGAGCAAATGCGAGTTGGAGATCGAACAGACTTCAATCGATTGATTCTAAACATTGAAACAAATGGTTCAATCACACCAAAGGAAGCACTTGAACGATCAATTGAGATCATGATTCATCAACTTAAAGCTATTATCAACTTTGTTGATCCAATAGAAGAAGTGAAAGCGCCTGTTGCTTCTGGAGCAGAAGCCCGACGAGTTGTGGCAGAAGAAGAGGAAGTCGTAGACAAAGAGGCTTTGGACGACGTATTGAAGACTCGAATAGAATCTCTACAGATCGGTCAACGAACAATCAACGCCTTGATTGAAGCCAATATCCGAACAGTTGGTGGTCTTATTCGAAAGAAAGAACAAGATATTCTAGATATCGATGGTATCGGATCTCGAGGACTAGAAGAATTGAAGGAAATCCTATCCGGATTTGGCCTTTCAATGAAAGAATAAGCCTTGATTTATCAATAAAAATACGTTATATTGGAAAAACTATGAGACATCATAATGCAAACAGAAAATTCGGCCGAGGCAGAAATCAGAGAAAAGCTTTGATTCGTTCTCTTGTACGTGAGCTTTTTGTGCACGGAAAGATTGAGACTTCAGAGGCCAAAGCTAAAGAAGTTCGTCCTTATGCTGAAGATTTCATCACTAAGGCTAAGATTGACACCGTAGCTGCTCGACGAGATATTCTACGACGAATGGCCAACAACAGCATTGTGGGTAAATTGTTTGCAGAGATTGCTCCAAAATATAAAGAGCGACCAGGTGGATACACACGAATTATCAAGACAGGTCAACGACAAACAGACGGTAGTCATATGGCTATTATCGAGCTTGTATAGTAGATCTGCTTATCATTTATACATATATGAAATATACAATTGACGCGACAAACAAAAAACTAGGACGAGTGGCACAAGAAGCCGCCTCATATCTCATGGGTAAAAACTCAGTTGATTTTGCTCGAAACGTTGTCCACGAAGTTAAAGTGGTTGTTGAAAATGCCGCAAAACTTGATATTAACGAGAAGAAAAAAGAAGATAAATATTATCTTACATACTCAGGTTATCCAGGAGGACAAAAGAAAGAATTCCTAGGTGCACTTATGGATCGAAAAGGAGCAAGTGAGGCCGTCATCCGAGCTGTATCTCGAATGCTTCCAAAAAACAAACTACGAGACAAGATGATGCTTAATCTAGAAGTTACAAATTAATATTTTACATAATTCATTACAATGGCTACAAAATCAGAATCTAAATATTTCGAAGCGGTGGGACGACGAAAAACGTCTATTGCTCGAGTACGAATGGTGCCCGCATCTAAGATCACAGTATCTGTAAACGATATTGATTTCAAAGAGTATTTTAAAACAAAAGAATTGCAAGATACAGCAATAGAATCTCTAACAAAGATCCTACCTGAGAAAGCTTTTGCTATCACAGTTAAAGCCAATGGAGGAGGTATCAATGGACAAGCAGAATCAGTTCGTCTGGGTATTGCTCGAGCTCTTGAAGAGTTTGATGCAGAACTACGTGGTCCTTTAAAGAAAGCTGGATTCTTGACTCGAGACGGTCGAGCTAAAGAGCGACGAAAATTCGGTTTGAAGAAGGCGCGAAAAGCACCACAGTGGAGTAAGCGCTAAAATATGCCTCGTTCCGAAAAAGAACAGAACCCTCCACAAGGGAGGACAAGATAACCCTCCTTGAGTCTACGCTCAAGGGGGTTTTCTTCTGTCTCCTCACTCTCTCCGAGAGTTCGTCCGGCAAGCCTTTTTCTCCACTCGACATATTTTCGCAAACGACAGGGGCGGTTTTTTTATTGACCCCTTCAAGATCTCATGATAGTTTTGAGGGGTCGAGGTGACGTACCTCGCTTGATATTTAACACTCAACCCCCTTGAAATATCCTATGGACAACGCTTTCTGTAACTGGTACATGTTTAATTGCCTCCTAAACAGCGGAGGCCACGCCCCGCTCGGATGGCTTCGATGTCTCATCGAAGATGAAGCTGGACTGGTTGATAAGATCAGAGACAGCATCACTCGTCGCGAGGTGTCTGAGCTATGCCCCTATACGATCAAGGGTACTCCTGATCGTTCGTGGGCGCAGCACATTGTGGACAGGATTAAGGCCCGTGAACCTAGTGTTATAGCCCATGTGCCCGCGCCAGACGCGACAGTGTTCTCGGATGAGCACTTCCTATCCTTGGCCGCTATGCTCAGGGCACGCGGAGAGATCAGTTCCGTTTGGGACGAATGGAAAATTCTCCTAGACTGGTACCTGTATTATCACGGTGCCCTCGAGGATGAATCGGCAGTCATCGAACAGGTGCGCAGGCTGACTCTTCTGGTCTCCCATGTCCACCCGGATGTCCGTCTGGTGGATCGTCTGCAATGGGTCATTGAACGAATGGTGTCAAGGTTCCGATCATTTGAACATGTCATGGAAATGTGCGCCGACTTGTCTCCGCCTCTCAAAGAGCTTCTTGACCAGTGCGGATCGGTTTCCGCGGACAAATGGCTCAAGCTCTATGACCGCCAGCGAACTGCCGTCCCGGTCTAACAAACTTCTCCTAGCGAAGTGTAACTATATTTCAGAACCTTTTTCACCGCCATGCTAGGGGCGGTTTTTTCATTTACAAAAATAAAGGGGCCCCATAGCCCTTTGTTTTGTCGTCACTCGGACGATGTGGAAATAAATTTCCACCCGCTCCTCGCTAGACAAAATAAAAACCCCATGGCCGTCCGGAGACGGTTAGGGTTTAATGATTGGCGGGTCTTTAGGCCTCCAGTTGAGGTGGTGGAGCGGCCGCTGCGATCAAGTCGATCTCGCGGTTCAGATACTCGACCAAGGTGCAGTGAGTGTCCGGGTTGAGCCAGTCATACACTGCCAGTGCTTGAAGGAGCGTGATGTTGTGGTAATAGGAGTATTGGTTGTTCTCTGCAGGTCTTGCATCGCCGGTGCGGAGAGCTCGTTTGCTCACAGGTTGTCCTGAAACATGAGCACCCCATCCATCGATGAAGTAAGACAGACGCATGCCGCCTACTTCCTCCATGGCGAAGACGATGATGCCCCAGCCGTAGTGAAGGAGCTGGGTCGTGGGGGTGTTGAACTTCAGGAGTTCGGCCAGGGCAGGTGCTTCAGCGTGTGTGAGTCCTGTTGGGTAGGTGTTTCTGAGATAGGCGTTGGTTACCGCTGACATGGCATTCCAGGCCGCGGCATAAGCCATGCAGGCTTGTTGTCGAGGATGATTTGGATCGGGTCGTGGTTCGTGGGGCATCGGAGTGTGGGGTTCGGGGTTGTGAAGGGACTACACTCCAAGCATATATAGGACAGGTAAAAGTGTCAATCACACCACGAAAAAACACAAAAACCCCTTGAAACGTAACCCTAAAACCACTACAATACCAACATGAAGAACGATAAAGATAAAGACATTGATGATATTCCAAAAGAGGAGGCGTCTATTGATCTTGATGCTGAAACCTCTGTCGATACGGAAGATGTCATCTCTGAAGAAGAAGCTGAAAATCCTGCTGCTGCTCTCAAAAAACTCCGAGCCGAATTGAAGCAAGTCAAGCAAGAGAAGCAAGACATGCTGACCGGTTGGCAGAAGGACAAAGCCGACTTTCTCAACGCCCGTAAGCGAGATCAAGATACTCAGGCCGACGTGATCCGATTTGCCAATCAAACCTTGATCATGGATATGATCCCAACCCTGGATGGTTATGAACAGGCCAAGGCTCAGCCGACCTGGATGAGCATCGACGAGACCTGGAGAGGTGGGGTAGAGGCCCTTATGAGCAAGATCTACGCTAGCTTACAAAAGGTCGGTGTAGAGGCATATGGAGCCCCAGGAGACGTCTTCGATCCTAACCTTCACCAAGCCATAGGCAATGAGCCCACTGAAGACCCTAAAAAGGACCAGCGCCTAGCCTTGGTTATGCAGAGGGGATATAAGCTCCACGACCGCGTGATACGCCCAGCTATGGTCAAAGTCTATCAGGCATGAGCAGGAAGAGAGGAGGACTTGACAAGCAGAGTATAATAGATTTATAGAATTTAAAATAATTTTTTAATTTAAACAAAAACACACAATACATATGTCAAAAATCATCGGAATCGATTTAGGAACAACAAACTCAGCTGTAGCAGTGATGGAAGTTGGCGAGCCAAAGATCTTGGAAAATGCTGAGGGTGCTCGGACTACTCCATCTATTGTGGCTATTTCAAAAACAAATGAAAGACTTGTTGGCCTTTTGGCTAAGCGACAAGGTGTAACCAATCCAAAGAATACTGTCTTTGGAGTGAAGCGATTTATTGGTCACTCATTTGACGAGGCCAATGTCCAAAAAGATAAGGGCACAGTTCCTTTTGAAGTTACAAAGACTTCTACAAACGGAGTTGGTATCAAGATTGGAGATAAAGAGTACACTCCTGAGGAAGTGTCAGCTATGATTTTAACAAAGTTGAAAAATGATGCAGAAGCTCGACTTGGCGAAAAAGTAACAGAAGCGGTGATCACTGTGCCGGCGTATTTCAATGATGCACAACGACAAGCGACCAAAGATGCTGGTAAGATCGCAGGTCTCGATGTCAAGCGAATCATCAACGAACCTACAGCCGCCGCTCTTGCCTATGGATTCAATAAAAAGAAGGATGAAAAAGTGGCAGTGTTCGACTTCGGAGGAGGAACATTCGATATTTCTATTCTGGAAGTCGGTGCAGATGTGGTTGAAGTAAAATCAACAGACGGAGATGCCCACTTGGGAGGAAAAGATATTGACCAAAAGATTATTCATTGGATTGCTGATGAATTTAAGAAAGAATCAGGCATCGATGTCCGAGGTGATGCTCTTGCATTACAACGACTTGATGAGGCCGCAGAAAAAGCCAAGATTGAATTGTCATCTGCGATCGATACAGAGATCAATATCCCATTTATCACCTCCGACGCGTCTGGTCCAAAACACTTGGTATTGAAGATGACTCGGGCAAAACTAGAAGAACTTGCTGACGAGTTTATCACACGAGCTATTCAGATCACAAAACGAGCCATCGAAGCTTCTCCGTTTAAGATTGCTGATATTCACGAGATCATTATGGTTGGAGGACAGACTCGTATGCCAAAGATTAAGGAAGCGGTAAAGGCGTTGTTTGGTAAAGAGCCTAATCAGTCAATCAACCCAGACGAAGTTGTTGCGCTCGGTGCCGCTGTACAAGGGGGTATTCTTTCAGGAGATTCAAACGTTAAAGATATTCTACTTCTTGACGTTATTCCTCTATCAGTAGGTATTGAGACTATGGGAGGAGTTGCAACACACCTTGTCGAGAAAAATACAACTATTCCAGCTTCACGTTCACAGGTATTCTCAACTGCTGCTGACAATCAAACTTCGACAGAGATTCATATAGTACAAGGAGAGCGAGCTATGGCCGCTGATAACAAATCACTCGGACGATTTATTCTCGACGGTATCCCACCAGCGCCACGAGGTATTCCTCAAGTCGAAGTTACATTTGATATCGATGCGAACGGTATTCTAAACGTGAAGGCAAAAGACAAGGCTTCAGGAAAAGAGCAATCAATCCGTATCGAAGCCTCATCAGGTCTTTCAAAAGATGATATTGAGAGAATGAAAAAGGATGCTGAGATGCATGATGCTGATGATAAGAAAAAGAAAGAATTGATTGAGATCCGAAATACCGCTGATCAAGCTATATACACAGCCGAGAAAGCGTTGCGGGAAAATAAAGAAAAAGTATCTGCGGAACTTGTAGCTGCACTAGAAGAGAAAATGAAAGTGCTTCGAGACAGTAAAGACAAGGACGACATAGCAGCTATTAAAAATGATACAGACGCACTCTCTATGGAACTTGCAAAAGTTCATGATGAGATTGCTAAGGCTGGTGCTGCACCTGCCGGTGATGCCGGGCAAGCTGGTCCTGCACCAGAAGGTGAGAAGCCTGCTGAGGATGGAGTGAGAGATGCAGAGGTGAAAAGTGAATAATTGTAAAAATAAAGACCGCCTCGTGTTTACAGGGAACACGGGCGGTTTTTTTTGGTGGTTGGTTAGGGTTACTGCACCTCAAAGGCGAACCGCTCGCCTTCTTTCCCTTTGTAGGTCACACTCCAACTCTTGTTGGGAGAGAGCGCTGAGGTCAAGGTGATCGTTTCTCCTCGGGCCACCGTCCGGACAGAGCGGTCACGAGGAGCTGACAGTGTCTGCTGATGCAGCGCAACCAGTCCGGGGGTACTTTCTTTACCGACGAAGAATACCTCAACGTCGGCGAGGGCGCCGTCAATTCTCATGATAATGCTGATGACATTATCTTCGGTGCTGCAGGACAGGGTGGGCGGATTGAACTCAAAGGTCGGTGGAGACGTGACGGCTGTCGGTGTCTTTGCAGGGGCAGAGGGAGGAGCCTCGGCGGCCTGTGATTGATTTGGCTGATTGCCGAAGTGCCAGCCGACGAGGCCGGCGATGATGGCAATAAGAACAATCGTGAAGGTGTACTGGGGTTTGGTCATGTGGATATGGGTTTGTGGGATCGGGTTGTATTGGGTCCAGCGGCACACTATGTGCCACGTGAACAGTCTGTTTTATATCACGTAAATGCGGATATAGCAAATTCGTTAGTATTGCAAATAAAAGCCGCCTAGGTGGTCCTCTCCACAGATGTGGGAAAGGGTCTAGGCGGGATCGGTTTGCCTTGCGGCACATTCTCAAGGACGAAGTCCTTGCCATGCCATTCCGATGCAGATGATTCCGAAAATGGAGCATCCGTACGCGGTGGGAAGTGTCAGGAGGGCAAGGATTGCCCCTACGCCAAGCGGGACCAGGGTCACGCAAGCAATAAGGAAATCCTTCAGGTCTGGAATGTGAAGCGGAGCCGGGGGCGGTGTGGTCATAGCTGTGTATAGGTTCGAGGTGAGTGTACCATCAGGTGTGTGTGGTCGCGGTACATATACAATTATACACCCAAATACACCAAAAGTCAACCCCACCAAAAACTCTGAAAAACCCTTATATAATGGTATAATATTGAAATATGTGTGGTATAGCAGGATATGTCAATTATAAAAAAACTCAGGATGCGAACTTGCTCTCAAAAGGACTAGACTGCATCACTCATCGTGGTCCAGACGATGACGGTGTATATGTTCGTCCAGAATTTACTATGGGTATGCGTCGGCTCTCTATTATTGATATCGCGCATGGTAAACAGCCGATGGAAAATGAAGATGGTACAGTACAAGTTGTGTTCAACGGTGAATTGTACAACCATCTCGAGCTACGGGCCGAGCTGATCGACAAAGGTCATGTATTTAAAACCAATTCTGATACAGAATGCCTTGTTCATGGTTATGAAGCATGGGGCAAGGATTTGCCACAACGCTTGCGAGGAATGTTCTCTTTTGCTATTCATGATGTAAAGAAGAATCAACTGTTTCTCGCTCGAGATCATTTTGGTATCAAGCCTCTCTACTATCGGATGCATGATGGCCACGTCATTTCTTTTGCCTCAGAGATCAAATCCATACTCGTGGATAAAAATTTCAAAAGAGAACTAGATATGAATGCAGTGTTTGC
>JBDKKY010000011.1:0-25710 GCA_039795875.1 Candidatus Parcubacteria bacterium
TGTAGAAGAGGCTGCCTGGTTGACCCCAAATAACTACCTTTGGATCGAGACAAACTTCCTCAGACCTCTCGAACTACAAGCCCAATTTCTCCAACAACCCTAAACCCCGCCCCGCCCGGTCCCCTGTGGACCGTGGCGAGGGTTTTTATTTTGCAAAACAAAAAACACCCTCAATCAGAAACTGACGAAAGTATTTTTGTAAAAACTTAAACTCTACTATAGTATCTGTTGTGCTTGAGCAACCTGCTTCTCCGCTTCTGCATGAGCTAGTTTTGCTTCAGCTTCGGAAACTTTTAATTTATGCAATTCCAGAGATTGTTCCAATTCTCTCTTCTCACTCTTGTGAAGTTTGAATCGAGTACTTGTACGCATCATCTCAGGAATACTTAATAGTCCGCAGACCAGTACTCCCATGAGAACCGCCATGAGCAGGATCAGAGCCAATGAACCATTAATTTGCCAAAACAAAAATGTAACTGTAATCGGTACAATGTTTTGTAAGGCAAAGATAACAGCTAAGGCTCCGAGAATTAAACCGAAAATAAGGAAGATGATCATAAAGGTGATTTACTTTAATGGATTCTCTCCTCGAATAACTCTGACCAGGAACATCACTAGAGCGATTACCAACAGAACGTGTATAAACCCGCCAATTGTTATCTTTGTTACAAGACCCAAAATCCACAGAATGATTAATATCGTTGCGATTGTTGTAAGCATAGGTATATATATGTATTAGGTTAATAATGTGCCTTAAGGGCTAATTTAAGACTATACCCTATCTTGGTGTGTGTCTAGTAATATAGTGTATAAGTTTTTAGGGCTACATATTATTGTAATGTTGCCAATACAAGCTTTTCTTGCCTACTCATCTTCTTGATCGCCCATTCACGTTTCAAAGCGTCACTCTTAGTTTCCAGCTTTTCCGAATAAAATAGTTTAACAGGCCGTCTTACTTTGGTGTATTTGGCGGCAGTCTTGGCAGTATTGTGGATGCTAACTCGTTTTTCCAGATCGGTAGTATATCCGGTGTACAAGGTCTTATCCGCACATTCGAGTATGTAGACATAATAGCTCATATGCCTATTATACCATCGGTTGACACTATCCAGTTCTTGGGGTAGTTTTACGTCTGAGATATCGACTGTCTCATTGACCCTTCCCACCCTCAACCCCACCCCAAACATGGCCGCATACCAGTACGCTCCCTTCAGCAGACTACTCCACAGATTGGCCCGCGATCACCGTGAGCACGGACCTTCGTTCAAGAAACTCTGCCGGCAACACAATCTCCCTTTGATCAAAGGCAGGGAAACAACGCCCATTATCGAGACGATTCGACTGCTGATTGCCCATAGGGATTCAAGAAGTCAGCAGGAGAAACAGGATGCTGTCGGACGCGCTTGGCGGTTCTACAAATCAAAGAACCCTTTCGCTCAGCGCTACCGCCCCGCACGCCCCAATCGGCGGCGTCGCTTGCGCCACGCTGCTCGCGCCCACTCGTGAGCTGATGCCTACTATTCAAACACGCCGTCCTGGCCCACAACCTGGACGGCGGCTTTATTTTTATACTGACCTAACTCGTCCTCTTCGACTTCTCGATCAAACCAATCGCATCTTCATAACTCCCCGCTCGCGTCACATGGTGACCATTTACAAACATAATGTCATCAGCCTCTTTAATAGTGTTCAGTCGGTGAGCGATGATCACTTTGGTTGTATCTTTTGGTAATGCTTCCAAAGTTTTGTTCAACATCGCTTCGGTGACAGTATCGATGTTTGCTGTCGCCTCATCCAAGATGAGCAGTTTGGGCGCGCGCAAGATCGCTCGCATAAAAGAGATCAATTGTTTTTGTCCAATACTTAGTCCTGCCCCACTTTGACTGATGGCCGTATTCAATCCACTTTCGAAACGTGAGATAACATCCTTGAAACCTTTTTCGACAAGTATTGCCTCCAATTTTTCCAGAGAGATATGTTTCAATTCTTCATTTCCATACGTAATATTCTCCGCTACATTTCCAGTAAACAAGATAGGATCCTGGAGAATCACACTGATCTCTTTTGCTCGATCTGCATCAGAGTACGTTCGAATATCTCTTCCGTTTAAAAACACTACGCCCGTTGTTGGATCATACAAATGTGCCATCAAACTAGCGAGGGTTGATTTACCACCTCCAGTTGGACCAACGAGAGCATATGTCTTGCCTGGTTGAAATTGCAAGTTGGCATTCTCAATAACCGGATTGCCTCCCTCGTAATGAAACGAAACATCGGCCAATTCGATTCGTAAATCTCTATTAGCAGATTCGGCAAGGATTATACCATCCGATATTTCTAGATTATTTTTTAAAGTTAAAATCTCCCGAATACGTGACCATGCCGCTGTCGAGGTTTGAACATTGGCAAAGAAACCCGCCATGTATAGTAGTGGACTATAAAATCGCTGTGAGTAGGCCAGAAAAGCAATCAGGATACCAACGGTGATCTCCCCTGTCCCGATCATATACATACCTACTGAAAGCAGGGCGAGCATAGTGATATTTCCGCCAAAATCAAATATCGGCTCAAAGATACCGTATGAACGAGCGGCTTTTTTAGCAGACACAAAGGCATCATATGCCGCTTTATCCAGGTGGTCTCGGAAATAGTCTCTCTTACCGTACGCTACAACCACACGAAAGTTATTTAGATTTTCTTGTAATACTGATGAGAAATTACCAACTGCGGTCAAACTCTCTTTACTCTTCCGTCGAACATGGGGAGACATCAGTCGAACAAAGATAACCAGGACCACCGTCATGGCAAGCATGACCAAGCCCAACTTCCAGTTGATGTACAGCACAAAGCCGGCTACTCCAACCAGTGAAAAGAATGTTCCAAAGAAACGAGCTACTCCTTCTGACAAGAATTGATTCAACTTATCTGTATCGTTATTTACTCGTGACATCAGGTCTCCGGCTTTGTTCTGATTGAAAAATGCAATTGGAAGACTTTGCAGTTTGGTGAATACAGATTCACGCAAACGATACAGCGTCCGTTGAGACACCATACCCATCATTATGCCTTGTACATACCCAGCGATAATAGTAACGACATATATGGCAACGAGCAGCCATATAACGTTTGGCAAACCTGCCAGATCTTTGGTGGCGATATACGTGTCTACAGCTTTAGCAATGATAAAAGGAGTTACTATTGAGGCCACAGAGTTCAAGAGAATAAAAATAAAAGCAAAAATGATCTTGGGCACGTCAGCTTTGATAAATGCAAAAAATTCTTTACCACTTCTCCAGGTAGAAACCTTTGCACTTTCTGTGTCATACCCTACCCCAAGTTCGTATGTTAATTTTGAATTTTTAGAATCTGTCATACGTTTATTTATGTAATGTCTCTGTAGACATCTGTGATTGATAAATCTGATTGTATTCAAATGAACTCTCGACTAATTCATTGTGGGTTCCTGATGCGATCAGTTCTCCTTCCATCAAGACAATGATCTTATCATATGCCTTAATAGGTTCAATCTTTTGGGTAATAGAAATCAAAGTCACACCGGGATAATTTTTAGCTACATTTTCTAGAATCAGACTCTCGGTCGCTTGATCAACACGGGCAGTAAAATCGTCCAATAATAATACCTGCGGTTGAACAGCCAACGCTCGCGCCAGCATCAATCGTTGCTTCTGACCTCCAGACAGACTGGTCCCTCGCTCACTTACCATAGTATTCAAACCCTTCGGCAACTCTTTAACCAGAGTGCCCAGTTCAGCCGTTTCCAAAGCTTTATGTAAAATACTCTCGTCTGCGTTATCAGTAAATGCGATATTGTCTCGAAACGTGGTATTGAACAAAATACTATCTTGAAACACAAGCCCAATATGCTGCAGTAGGCTGCTGATCTTATAGTCATGTATAGGCCTATTGTCGATCAAAATATCTCCGGCCGTAGGTTGGGCAAGCCCCGCCATCAAGTAAAAGATCTGAGTCTTACCAGCAGCTGTTGGACCGACGATAGCTGTTTTAGTTTTCGCATTAATCACAAATGAAATATCTTTAAGAACACTCTTCTCCTCACCCGCAGCAGTTTTATATGTCAATGACACGTTTTTAAATTCAATATCCCCTTTCAAATGATCAACCTCTATACCCGCTTCTTCTATTACCGGAGAATCAGCGATCTCGGCAATACGCCGTAGAGAAATAAATCCACGAGAAATCATAGGTCCTAAGAATCCGATCATGAATATCGGCCAAATAAACATGTTTGAATACGCGAGAAAAGCAGAGAATTCTCCCAACGTCATCGTTTCTGCCGCAACTTGATGACCTCCAAACCAGACGATGATCAATGTCATGACGTTTGATAACAACGTTACGATTGGGATCAGTGTAGAGAAGCCACGTACAATACCGATACCAATATCTCGACTTTGCGTGTTAACTTTAAAGAATTTGGCGATCTCGGCTGAGGCTGAGTTCACGACCCGCACCAAAGCTGACCCAACAATAGTTTCACTAATCAAGGCGTTAACTTTTTCCAAATTTTCCTGCGCTGCTTGAAATAGCTTTGATAGCCCTCCAAAGATAAAAAAGAATGATAGGAGTAGAAATGGTACAACCGACAAGACATACAGCCCTAGTCGAGCATTGAGGGTTAGCAAAAGAATGATACTACCGATCAGAGTGATCAGCGCACTCAAAAGCGTCACCAAGCCTGATGAAATGATACCCTTCACCGCTTCAACATCGGATGTAAACACTGTTTGTAATTTACCGGGTGTTGAGTCGGCAATGTATTGAAATGATTGCTTAGACACCTTGGTCACCAGATTTCGCCGTAAATCATATCCAATCTTTTCCGCAAAATACGCCGATAAATAGACTTGCAGCCAGGCGACAGCAAGAGCAATAATAATAACGATTGCCAATATGGTCATATTGCCTGACCAAGGCGAAAGGTCGCCAGCATCAATAGTGTTGGCAGCCAGCTTAGGAACATACAGTGCGGCAATAGATGAAATGAAGCCCAGTGATGTAACCAATACAATCCATCCCTTATACGATTTGATAAGTTTTGCGAATGACATAGAGTAAATCTGAGTATAGCACGGTCTAATACTTTCGTATCACTCCAACTACAATAGCTCCTATATGTAATGACTCTGTCGGATGAATATCTTTGTAGTTTTTATTGGCTGGTTGTAAATAGATCTTAGTACCTTTCTGGCGAAAGTATTTCATGGTCCATCCTCCATCAACCTCTGCGATCACGATGTCACCATCCCGAGCATTGCTCCTCTTCTCGACGATAACCATGTCACCTTCTTGAATAGCAGCTTCGATCATGGAGTCACCTTTTACTTCTAGAATATATGTTCGATCTTTGTGAGGCATCAAGAAGCTATCTATGTTAATAGTATCTAGCACGCTTTCTTCTGCTACAGACGGCATACCCGCTTCAACAAGACCCAGAAAAGGCACCTCCTCGAATTCTTCAAGCAAGCTCAATTTACCCTTGGCGTCTTTGGCTACGACACCCATCTCTACCAATTTGTTAATAAGCTTATACACCGCGTTCTTCGATTTGAATCCTGTTAGACCCATAATCTCTTGATACCCAGGCATACGCTTATTTTTTTGATAGAAGGAAATGATTTTTTCTTTGTATTGCTCAATCATGTATACGTAAATTATATCAGGTTTGTATTTATAATAGGAATGAAGACATCACATGCGCCGCTTTGGCGAACCATCGTGATCCCCCTCTGTTCTTTAAGATATCAGATAAATGGGTCAGGAGGAACTTGTGATGTTTTGATTCTTTCTTATATGACAAACCACGGAGAATCTTCATATCAATTTCTTGATTGATTCTCTCAATTTCTGATTGAATTGTTTTGATGCGTGTATTTGTGCTCATATATATGTATATATTGTTACTCAAGTTATTATGTCTTAAGTATAGTGAACTGTGGTTCACCTGTCAAACATACTATATATGTTGCGAATGTGGATAAGGAGTTTGTCAATTCGCCTGCGCTAACGCTCCGGCGGAACACGGTTCTGAGGATGAACAGGTGTATAAAAAAGTACGGCGGATTTCTCCACCGTACTTGCGAAGGTGCACCAAGGGGTTTATTTGAACATGGCTTTGAATTGTTCCAACGCCATGTCATATGTGGAACCAGGCGGTATCTCTTGCAAACGTCCACCCTTCTCCTTATCGTATACAGGGGTGTGCGTTTGCCGTACAAAACACACTGCTGATGTGCGGCCACAAACTTTGGTTTGAGCATTGGCCACGACACGATGTGCGAGCGCTCGTAATTTACCATCGGACCGATGTTGCAATTGCATAGCAGGAATGATCACCGTCTCCCCTTCCGATACCGGCATATCAACCCACTCACGTGTATCATATGTTAGGCATTGCAGGCCTGGATCACTTTCAAATAAGTGGAATGTGAATCCACTTTGGTCCACATGTGCAGTCGCAGTTTCCTCACCATCTTCTCGATCGCCAAAGTAGTGAATGAATCGAATAAAATAACCATCCTCACTTTGATCTACCTCCTTCACAAAACCCGGAATGCCGTATTCTACTTCAACTTGTCGGGCAAATTCGAGTAAAGATGGTTTGAGTAGTCGCAAGACCGCGCTTGCATCTTTGGTAAATTCCAAAGCATGATAATTACCCATAGCTGCCGCATGGTCCCGAAGCCACTGCAATCCCTGTATAGTAAGGTCAAAGTTTTCCTTACGATCCGCCTTCAGGCCTATTCCTTCTTTTAGTTCGTATCCTACTCCAGCGCCATCATTGCTATACGGTAGTCTTTTCTTTACTGCAGTGGGTAGTTGCCAAAAATCAGTCCATGATTGCTGTGCTTTTAAAACTGCTACTCGCAACTCAGCAGGATACTGCAGGCGAAATATACCTGTTTGTGCAAAATCTTGAATTGGTGATTTCATAGTGGTTACGGACCTTGGTTAATGATCCTGCATGTATGTTAGCCAAACTCTACATAAAGAAAAAGCGAGTATCCCCTCGGTAAAAATCTTCCTATAGAACCTCATCACTCTGAATATTTTCATGAAAAAAATGTGGAAGCTTTTTTATGGTTCCTGTCTTGATAGCTTTTAGCACAGTTTTAATACTAGTAATAGAATCAAACTTGGCGGACTCATTCTTAATAGCCTGATCAATCGGAACCCACATATTGTGGCCAAAATCTGTATCTTTTATTAATTCACCAGAAAATTTATCTGTGTATGCAATGGGAAAAACCAAGTCGGAAAATAATTCGCCAGATTTATACAGTATTCTTCTCTCAGCACCGACAACTTTCAGTTTCGCATCTAAGCCAGTTTCTTGTTTCAATTTTCTGGTAGCTGCATTTTCTATTAACTCACCTTTCAAGACTACTCCGCCCATCACCCCCACTTTTCCGTATGAAGGATTAGACTTTCGTATCTGGTTTAGAATCTCCAGCTTTCCTTTATTTTTTCTTGAAACGATTGTGATAACATTTATTTTGAACAGACTTGTGACGGCATCATTCTTTGTATATGGATCAGCCACATGCTTGATCCCTTCCAGGGACAGCGTATACCCATCTTTTAATTTTGTCAGATAATTCTTTTTAACCAGGAATTGGAGGTGGTAGTTGAAGAGATCGTTAGGCACCTTCTTTGGCTGCAATTCAGCATATCGCAAAGACTTGGCATTTTTCAGTCTGCTCAAGATGTGATTCTGAATTGGAGAGAGGTTTTGCAACATATACGCATTAACACGCTTACTCGGAGGTTACCGAATATCCGTCTCAATTGCAACCCTCGATCCGGACCCAAAAGCTTTGTTATTTCAGCCCCTCGACAGCAGCTAGCAACTGTTCCCACTCCTTTCGCTTAATCGCATCAGCAGTCTTTTCATCCCAATGCCCTATCGGTTGAGCATATGAAGTTTCTCGAGGATGCTCCAGTCTGGCAGCAGCATCAAAGATTGCTCCAGATTCTCCATCAGTGTCCAGTCCAGAAGCAAAAAAGAGGGATACAATTCTGTATCCCGCTTCTTCTTCTGTAAACTCATCACTATTTTTTAATGCGATTAATTTTTCCAAAAATTCCAACAACAAAGCTTTTTGTCCCGGTCCGGCAGAATTCTTAATTTTCATTTGTAATTCTCTTAGCATTTCAGTCATGCTTCTATTATACCATCTATCCGAAAGTAAATGTAAAGGCATTCAAACCCTCTTCTGGAACTCTAATCTGGAGTTCATGTTCACCGTAGTCAAACCCTTCCACAAGTGTATACAAGGTTTCCTCCCCGATTCGTAGATCTTTCACCTTCTTGCCATCGACCCAGATCTCAACAGTCATCGGTTCGTCCGCGCTGGCTACCATGTAGACATTTCGCGCATCGTACTTGAAAGAAATAGTTCCAGCAAAGCCTGACTTCGTGTATTCCGGTGAGAAGGTCCATGGACCATCGAGATATACTTTGTTTTTACTTCGTCGGACTGGTAATGCCAATTCTTGTTTACCAAGTACTCCCGCTTTTCCATTTCCTAGATTTTCATTTCTGGCGGAGCCAAAATAGATTTCCGGACTCTGCACTTTATCTGCTTCATAGTTTATGACATCACCTGGTCGAACAATGTCGGTTGAGACTTTTACTTCGGGATGTGCTGCATTCAGTTTCATCAATGCCATCTGAATCTGCTTCTCCATCTCTTCATATCCTCCCTCTCCGATATGATCATAGATAATATTACCATTCTCATCGATCAGATATTTTCGTGGCCAATATTGATTACCGTACGCATTCCATGTCTTATAATTATTATCCATTACGACAGGATATGTAATATTATATTTTTTAACCGCCGCTTCTACATTGCCCTGAATTTTTTCAAAGGCGAATTCTGGAGTGTGTAATCCGATGATCTCCAGACCCTGATCTTTATATTTGTTATACCAAGCATTTACATATGGCAGTGTTCGTTGGCAGTTAATACAACTATGTGTCCACACGTCCAGCAATACAACTTTTTTCCCATGATATTGTGCGATCGTTATAGCTTCTCCGTCAGTGTTTATATATCCATTGGGACTAACAAGTTCGGGCGCGGCTTTACCGAGAGTGTTTCCGCTCGACATGTCATTGAGACTTAAGAGTCTCTGTTCTACTTTAGTTATATCAAAAAGTCCGGCATCCAAAATACTAGTTTGAATTTTCTTATCAATGCCAAACATAATACCCACTCCGATTATAATAAATAAGATACCGAGTCCGCGTTTGAACCAACCCTCTGGGTTCGACAGACTTGTGAGTCGGCCGACAAGTCTTTGCCCCAAGAATGCGATAAGCAGCAACATGCCTGATAGACCAATCGCATAGGCCAAAAGATATATTAGTCCAAGGAAAAATGATTGCGGTAAGACTGTTGCAAGGATAACAAAATAGGTTGGACTACAGGTTGAAAATACAGGACCAAGTGAGGCCCCAATAATCACATCGCCCCAAATACTTTTCTTTTGATATCCAGTGCCAAGCAATATATTTGATTTACTATTCAATTTGGCAACGAAGGGCAACTTTTCCCAAAATCCTGGAAACAAACTGATGAGACCGAAGATGATAATGATCACCCCAGAAACAATGGCCCAGACAGAGGCCGGGATCGAGATCAGGGCTGAAGTCGCTTTGAGGAGCAGTGTGAAAAGAATAATGGATGCACCGAGTGAGGAGGCGATGATAGAAGCCTTTTTTCTATTGGCGAGCTTATCTCCCTCACCACCAACTGAACTGCCAACAATCACCGGCAAGACTGGGAGAGTGCACGGTGCAAGAATAGTTAAAACTCCAGCAATAAATGAAATGAATAGAAGTACCATTCCCTAAGTATAATACGCCTCCCCACTATTTACATCTGCTCTATGGTTCTGATGCCTAGTGTTTGTAATCCCCTCTCTATAACAACCAATGTTGCTTTACAGATCTCTACCAATTGAGTATTTACAGTTATCTTGCCAGCTTCATCTGTGTGCATGATCTTAGTGTTAGTGTAAAAGCTGTTAAATCTAGAAGTTAATTCAATCAAGTACTGAGCAACATGTTGAGGCGCCATCTCTCCGATTGCCTGGAAACAAGCATGTTCAAATCGCATCAGTGTCCGCTGAAGCATCATGGCTTCAGGAACAATTGCTGTTTCTGTTGTTGGTGTCGCCCCACTCTTGAGTGCTTCTTCAGCTTTTCTTAACAAAGATTTGATACGCACTGCGGTATATTGCACATAGGGACCACTGTCCCCTTCGAGCGCCAAAGCTTTTTCTGGATCAAAAATAATATCTTTTCTGATATTCTGTTTTAGAATTGTAAATTTGATCGCAGCAACTCCAACAGCTTCACCGATATCGTGTTTTTTATCCTCATCTATTGGTCGTTCTTTCATTTTCTCAAAAGAAGCCTGCGTCATCTGTTCTACCAATACATCGCCGGCAGTGATATTGCCAGTTCTTGAACTTATCTTCTTGACAGCTCCAGCAAATTTCATCATACCGTGGCCGATGTGGAACACCTTACCCTCTGTCTCAGGCATGATTAATGCCGCCGCTTTTGTTGTGACGTGAAAAGCCGTATCTTGTTCATTGCCAGTGATCACATAGCTCCTATCAAATGGCCAGACATCCCATTTCATTTTGATAAGGGCCATCTCTTTACCCTCATATGTAGGAAGGCCAAATTTATTGATGAACACCCGTGTATGTAATCCATATTTCTCTCCTTCAAAAATAATGGCCCCCTCTTCGCCCACTACAAATATCTCGGGATGAGCTTTTACCATTTCAATCCCCAATGGCCCACTCTTACTTTCAAAGAAATAGAAATCAAACTTCGTTCCCAGAATCTTGTATAGTTCTTCAAATTTTTCCAATGACCACTCTCTTCCTTCGTCATATACCTTATTGATCTCGGCATCACTTCGATCGTATATCTGTTTGTTCACATCATTGATCTCTTGCAGCGCAGCAAGATATTCCGCTGAGTTTTCTCCTTTTTCTTTTAGAGTAGTAAGCCTTGTGTTACCAGCGACATATGCGGCACCGAGATATTTTACTTTATCTGTAAGCGAAATCTTTTCATCATCCGGCCAATTACCCTCTGTGAATTGCAGTCCCCAAATAGTGGTCGCAATATGCCTACCAACATCTCCTTGATATGAATATCGTTTTACTTCTGCGCCACCCAATTCTGCCAGACGAACAACAGATTCGCCAATCGTGTTAGACATCAAATGACCGATGTGAAATTCCTTCATCGGATTCGGATCAGTGTAATCAAAGATTAGTTTTTTACCAGTAAAGTCTGGATGCGTAATAATTTGAGGAATTTCTTTTAATGCAGAATTAACCCAGAAGTTTACATATCCTCCAGCAACTTCCACTTTTTCAACTTGGACTCGGTCGAGGTTATTTTCCAAATACGTATGCAAATCGATAGCGATCGCGATAGGGCTTTTGGTGAGCTTTTTGGACAAGACAAAAGGTAGGTTGGTGTACAAGTCCCCTTTGGTCATGTCTTTGGTAATATCCACTTCAAAGAACAAATTCTCTGAATCGTCAATTCCTAGACTTTGGACAAAAGTAGCGCAGATTTGCTTGATATGTTCAGCGGTAGATAACATGTTTAAAATATATAGTACTTTTCGGGTTTTGACCAGGATGGCGCCGGGGTTGGAGTATGATAATTTTTAAAGTAAGAGAACAGTTCTCACGAGTTCGTTGGGTGGTAATACATTCATATAGCTCACCTGTTCTTTCCAACAATGTGAAAACCCTTCACTGATGAAACACGACATACCCTACCTCAATCTGATGCGCCGCATTCAGACTGAAGGAAACACGCGCGGCGATCGCACTGGAACTGGGACGATTTCACTATTCGGCCCACAAAATGAATATGACTTGCGTACAGGTTTTTTTCCTCTACTAACCACAAAGGAAGTAAATCTGGATTCAATCATCGGCGAGTTGCTCTGGTTTCTCTCTGGAGACACCAACGCGACAACCCTTATTCTCCAAGGAATCAACATCTGGAACGACTGGCCGTGCAAATACTGGTTGCAACAGACTGATCAAACATTACCCGCACAGACTGACAAGGCTGGGTGGAGGCAGGCGAAAGCCGAATTCGTCAGATTGGTTAAAGCTGACCCTGGAGGCTTCGGTGGAAAATGGGGTAAGCTTGGCCCGGTATATGGCAAACAGTGGACCAAGTGGGAAACAAACCGAGGGACATCGATTAACCAAATCGCTGACCTTATCGCACGTCTGAAGACAGAAAAAGGACGGATGTGCAGGCGTCTGATTGTGACCGCGTGGAACCCGGCAGACATCGAAGAGATGGCTGTCTCCGGACTTCCACCTTGTCACTGTTTGTTTCAGTTCTACGTTGAAGGAGACACCCTTCATTGCAAACTCTATCAGCGTTCCGCGGACTATGTTCTCGGAGTTCCCTACAATGTCGCTTGCTACTCACTGTTACTGATGATTGTAGCCAAACTCACCGGACTAAAACCCGGCCGATTCATCCACACCTTTGGTGACGCCCACCTGTACAGCAACCACCTTGACGGACCTGTCGCGACCCAGCTCGCACGCGAACCGCGTGAGTCTCCTCGACTCATTCTGACAGACGAAAACCTCCCCAGTTATACCTCGTTCAAACGGGAGCACTTCACTCTGGAAGGATACAGCCCGGATCCCGCCATCCGCGCCGAAATCGCCGTCTGACGGCACCCCCCACAAGCGCTATTGCAGCCTGACAACCTGCAGTGGCGCTCTTTTTTTATTGTGATAGAGTGAGTGCAACTCCAACCCTGAACGAACCTTTACCCAACCACAACATGAAACAAACCATACAAGTCAAAGCAATCGCCGCACAATCCAGCGACGGATTCATTAGTCGCAAAGAAACTGCTGGAGAGTCCTCGGTCAAGTGGACTAGCCCGGAGGATACTCGTCGGTTCAAAGAATTTACGAAACAGGCGCGTGTTGTCGTGATGGGTCACAATACCTTCAAAACGTTTGGCGCCAAGCCATTACCCGAACGCCTCAACATCGTTTACACCAGAGACGCCGTGCTCCTCTCCACACCTTGGACTCCAGAGTTGGGCTATACGGATCTGTCTCCTGAGGTTCTGCTTGAGACCCTACAGAACAACGGCTACACTGAAGTGTTCATCTGCGGCGGGACACAAATCTATGATCGGTTCCGACCCTTTATGAATTACCTCTACCTCACGATCGAGCCGGTCGAATTCGGCGATGGGATCCCGTTGTTTACTGATCCGGCTGCTATGCCAAGTCAGTTGATAGGTTCTGCACAACTCGACGGGACAAGATTCTTAACTTATCTCTTCAGTTGAACCTCCCGCCACAATGCCATTAACCCCCGGTAGCCACGAGGCCGCCGGGGGCTTTTATTTTTCAAATTTTTTCCTAATACTTCTCCACCTCCTTATCCAAGATCATTAACTTCACCCTTGCTTCTTTAAAAACTTTTTTTGTCTGGACCGCGGCTTGATAATCTTTTGCAGCAACAACTCGTACTATTCCTGCATTGATAATTAATTTTGCACACACATAACACGGAGTCATTTTACAATACACTGTTCCACCTTCAAGTGACACACCTGTTCGTGCAGCTTGAATCAATGCATTTTGTTCTGCATGTACTGTTCGAATACAATGTTGAGTTTTACTTCCATCAGCGTGTTCAACAGTATGCATCTCATGTCCAGCTTCGTCACAGTGTGGCAATCCGATCGGTGCACCAACATATCCTGTTGTTAAAATTCTTTTTTCTCGTACAATCACACATCCACTTTTTCCACGATCACATGTTCCTCTATTCCCCACAACTTCTGTGAGTTGCATAAAATATTCATCCCAACTTGGTCGATTATCTTTTTTGGAAATTTTTGGTTTTGCTGATTTCGGTTTTTTCATATTTATAATTATATCAAACTCTGACAATGAAAAGCCCACCGGACCTGCGAATAGGCAGGTGCACGGTGGGTGTTTGAGAGGGACCAGATCTCGATTGTAGTCCAGTTAAACTCCGATGGTTAGCAGGGCGTGCCGGGCCTGTACCCAGACTTCGTGCTCGGACTGGTCTCCATCCAGAAGAAATGCTTTGTGGACTCTCAGTCCGGGCACGGTATGCATGCCCATGGCCAATTCCTCAAAAAAGATGTTGAACCCGGCAAACACACGTTGTTGAAACTTCAGTTGGTTAAACTGTTCAGGGCCGTCATCCGCTCCTCGCCCTTGCCGACGCTTTGCTGCCACTTCCGGAGTGGTTGCCACAAAGAAATGATACAGTTCCACATCAGGAACAACTTGCACCAACTCTCCAAGCAAAGATTCCAGCATGAAATCGAACAGTTGGTGCATACGGAATGATTGCCGACCATAGATCTGGTACGCAACACTCGATGCGAATGAGCGGTCGGTCAAAACAACTCCATCTTCCACAGCGGCAAGTTCGCGAGAGAACTGATGAAAGTTCTGGAACCGTCCGGTCCAAAACAAAGAGGCCTCGAAGCCCAAACAGATCCCTGGCTCTTCTGGTTTACCCGCTTCGATCAGTCGAGCTCTGCAGGTTTGTCCCAAGACGCTGCCACCTGGTTCTTTGTATTCGAAAACAGAGGTCGTCTTGCGTTCGTTTTGTAGGAAGCTGAGGAGATGCCTGTAGAGAGTGCTCTTGCCAGACCCGTCGCCTCCTTCAAAGGTAAATATTCGTCGTGCCATAATTTCAGAATGTTCGTGGTTGACAGTATAGTGACCAACTCTCGTCGTGAGAATCAGTTAATCTAATATTAACGAACCCTCATCTATTTACAATATTGACACAAATAAAAAACCCTGAGGCGCGCGAACGCCCCAGGGCTGGATTGGTTGTTTGCAATCAAGCAAACGGGTCGACGAAGGCACGAGTGGCAAGTCCTTCGTCAGAATGCTGGAGGAGGCCAGTGATTTCCATTGTATCATGCCAGGCCAAGAAGTCAGGAACACTTACAGGACCAGGATTGTCCACTTCGACCCGACAGTAGTGACCTGTCGTGGGCAACAGACCAGCATCGTAATGATCCAAAGTTACCAATCGACGATCAGAGACATCACCGTAGAATCCAAATAGTCGATCTTTACTGACGATCACGTCGCCGCGTTGTTTCGCATTCCGCAACATGTGGAAGAACTCACCGCTATTGGTGTAGCGTTCTTCTTTGTAACGAACGACTGGATCAGCAAGGCTCTTCCGGGTCTTCTGAGTTGCTGTATAGACACGGGCGTGGTCGGGACCCACCGTCTCGCGATATCTCCAACCATCGTGGTAGAACTGCGTGATGCGCATACGACGAGTTGAATCGAAGCCGAGAGCCCTAGCGAGTGATTCAGCGTCAAGCTTAACCGCATATGCAGCCTGAGACTGAACGGGTTGCTCACCCACCATCGTAAGCAACTCATTTACCACTGCGCGATTCTTACCCTCGATCCCATCAGGCCAATTGTTGCCAATGCGTACCACCTGCACACCGAAGTGCTCATAGGCTTGCACAAGTCGGGCGTTGGCAGCAGCCGCTTCTACAGCATCTTCATGCCTCGCAGAGTTGTTGCTGCAAAGCAGTCCGTAGAGTTCTGGATTATCTACCCCCAAAGAGTCGAGGAAAATCGTTCTGTCAGAGGGGTTAAGCCCTGACACATCGATACCCAACTCATGGAGGAGGCCAACGAATTCTTCATAGCTGTCCATGTACGCCGCACAATCAAGTGAAGAGCGATCACGGACTATAAGAATCTTGGTGTGGCCAGCATTGATAGCATCGACCAACATTTGGATGAACAGATTCTCGCCGGCCCGAATCATGGCACGCTGACCAGCATACGATGTGATTGCACCGGTTTCGGCTGTAAATCCGGCACCACGAATGATAGTCGCCGCTTCGGGTACACTGACCACAAACCAGCCACGACGAACAAAATCATAGGCGATTCGGATAAGTCCTGTTGACTTGCCGGCCAACGGACCTCCGGTCAGGGTAATTACTTTCACTGCCACACCGCGACGTTTTGCTTCTTCCAGAATGGCACGGATCATGCGAGTGTTAATCGTCGGTAAAAACAAAGACAAGTCTAGCAAAGAAGTACTCATAGGGTTTAAAAAGAAGTTGGGAGTTATCTAACAGATTGTATGCACCATGTTCACGGTACATCCTACCCTCAGTATACATAAAAACACCTCTTGTGGAAGAAGTGTTTTTTGTGTCTAATTTCCCAACAATACCAACTTATTTTAACTCACAGGCCAGCGAGTTAATCTTCGCTCGAGTTGCCCCCATCACATGCCCCGTCGGACCAAAAAGTTTTAACGGTTTTAAAATTTCAGCAAAGAATTTTGCTTGAAATTTATTTACTTGATCTCGACTCATCGGACCGTATTTACCATCGATCATCAGATTTGCGTTTTGATATCTATTTAAAAACTGTTGTAACTTTTGAACGACAACTGAATCATTAAATTTACTGCCATACAAAATATTTTTATCAATCCACGTACTACATGTCGTTGTATTTATATCTTCACCATCTGTGATAGGTACAAATGTTGACTGTAGTACAGCCTGATTTTGAGGTTGACTATTTGGTGCTTCCACAAGAGGATATCCACCGCCGCCTCCGCCCACAACCCCGAGTCCCGCTGTCACTATAACAGTTCTGTTTACAGTAACAGCACTAGGTGTTTGAAATACCGTTTTTACACCATTCACATAGTACGTCGAGCCTAGGTCAGATGCCTGGTATGTAAGTATATATGTACCGGGGACATGCGGATTTACAATTCCAGAAATAGTAGGAATCAAAACTCCATCTTTTGTATCCACTGCTGTTGCCCCTTCTTCAATGTATGAAGTACCAGCTTTCATTGAAATTGCGTTGGGGCCATTCAGTGTAATAGTTGGGGCACCGTCAGAAACAGTTACAACAGGAATAGGATTTGAGCCTCCAGAATGGCAATTATTATCGTACGTAGAATAACCATAGGTATCTTGTACACCAGAACCCGGAACTCCATTAATACCCATTGATCCGCAGGCAGAGATGAGTTGTTCTATAATATTACCGAGTGAGGAATCATACAGACTAATGCCGCCACCATATAGTGCTCCGTTTGCCGGTATGCCCGCTCCTGATCCACCTCCTCCAGCGACTCCATCTGGACCCGCTCCGTTGCCCCCATTACCACCATTTCCAGCATTACCTGTCGCTCCAGCATTAGATCGAACGATGCCTACAACGGTTGAGGTTGAGATACTCACACTTCCAGCAGCTGAGCCCTGTCCTCCTCCTCCACCGTCCCCTCCTGTTCCTCCGTTTCCACTTGGAGACCCCCCATTACCTCCATTACCTCCATTACCTCCATTACCTCCACTGCCGCCAGAAGCATCCACATATCCTGTAACACGCACACCCCCCAATATTATGGTCGATCCATTCCCACCAGGACATCCATCTTGACCGTGACCTGCAGGACCTCCATTTCCACCAATTGCATTATCAAAAGATGCAGCGCCATCACCATCACCCCAAGCGGCATCGGCGGAGCAAGCAACTCCTGTACCCCCCACTCCGGCGGCACCTCCTGATCCATCACCTCCTGTATCAACACTATTTCCTCCGTTACCACCATTGCCGCCATTACCACCATTTAACCCTGCCCGACCTTTAGCAGTAATATTTCCGTTGACATACCCATTACTTACCCGCACAGCTCGAGCATTCATGGTTCCTAGTGTAGAAGACCCGTTTCCTGAGATATCTCCGGTAACAGTAAATCCATTTAAATTTATTGACACCAGATTCGCTGTAACTTCCAAGCAAACACCACTGCTTGATATGTTATTTTGCAATATGTATGTCTCGTTGAATGCGCTTAGTTGTTGGCAGCTGGTTATGTTGATTACCGCTGATGCATTGTTAGGGAAAAGAAATATCGAGAAACACAAATAGCCTAAGATCCTAGCAAGTTTTGCTTTCATACTCACAATAATACTATAGACCAAAACAAAAGACACCCCTAATCCATACTCAATAAAAAAGACCGTTCACAGGATCCGTGCTCAACAGAAAAACATCATTCACGATAGAATGATGTTTTTTGTTTCCGCTCGAATCTGTGTTGCGCAAAGCGCAGCGGGAGCCACTTGTATATTATCCAACTACTTCTACTCCGAGAGATCGACATGTTCCTTCGATCATTTTTACTGCTCCAGCAAGATCGACAGCGTTCATATCTACCATCTTCTTTGTTGCGATTTCTTCTACTTGCTTTCGAGTGATCTTTCCTACTTTCTTGGTGTTTGGTGTTCCAGATCCTGTCTCAAGTCCGATCGCTTTCTTCACAAACTCAGCAGCAGGCGGAGTCTTCATGATGAAGTCGAATGATCGGTCTTCATATACGTTGATGATTACAGGAATAGTGCTTCCGGCCATTGCTTGTGTCGCATCGTTGAACTTCTTTACGAATTCTCCAATGTTAACACCTGCAGGTCCAAGAGCAGTACCGATAGGAGGTGCTGGAGTCGCTTTTGCGGCTGCGATTTGCAGCTTGATGATTTTAGTTACTTTTTTAGCCATAAATTATAATTATTTGCTGATAATACCCTATTTTTTCTTAACTTGCAAGAAGTCGAGCTCGACTGGAGTCTCTCGTCCAAACATAGATACAAGTACTCGGAGCTTACCTTTCTCTTGATCAATCTCCGCCACTTTACCATCTAGATCTTTAAATGGTCCGTCAACGATATTAATATAGTCTCCTGCTGCCACATCCAGAGTGTGAATGATATTTGATCCTTTCATTCGTGAAAAGATCTCTGCAAGCTCTGTTTCTGATACTGGTACTGGGATAGTTCCGGCTCCAACGAATCCTGTTACTCGGGGAGTGTTTCGTACCGCGAACCAAGTTTCCTCAGTTACGATCATGTCTACAAGTACGTATCCAGGATAGATTCGTACATCCTCCTCTACTCGCTTGCCATTTTTGATTTTGATAACACGCTCTGTTGGCACCATCACATTGAAGATTTTATCTTCTAGTCCCAGAGATTCAATTCGCTGTTTTAGATTTCGAACCACAGCGTTTTCATATCCAGAATATGTTTGAATGGTGTACCAGTTTCGTGCTTTAAGTTCTTGTTTTGCCATAGATAAATAAAGTTAAATATTAATTAGAGACCAAGAATCCAGGCCAGGATTTTACTGAATAAGACATCAAGAGCTCCGACATAGGCTGCAAGCAATATAGAAATCACAATAATCAATATAGTATAGTTGATTGTTTGCTTTCTGGTTGGCCACTTTACGTGGCTTAGCTCGGCCTTTGACTCTTTGATGTGGGAAATGATTGACATATACGGTATATAGTATATTAGTTTGTAATTTTTTCAAATTTAAAACACCCGCGGAGGAGTGTCTTAACTTAGTATAACTATATACTATTTGATCAAGTATGTCAACGTAACTTCGGTTGAGATCTTCTGCTCACCTGTTGGAACAGAAGCGTTTGATACAGCATCTTTAGCCATCATACTCGGTGCCATCTCAGCTCGCTCCGACATAAACGGGTATGGGTTTGCTGTGCCACTGTCTCCAAATGATTGTAGTTTGTCTAGATCAACCCCCAAGTCTCGAGCCAGAATCTTGGCATTTGCCTTGGCTTTTTTAATAGCTTCCGCTCGTACCCGTACCTTCACTTCATCTGTATCATATACCGTAAATGAAACTTGACCCGTCTTGATATTGGCCGTTGTCAGATCAGAGATGAGTTTATTTTGTTTTGAACCATCTGTATCTTTATCGATATTTTGGACCTTAACTTCCAATGTTTGATATACATTTACCCCGATAACCTTAGAAGTAGTACATGGAGGCATAGCAATCTCTCTTGCTCCTGGCATTGTATATTGAGTTGGACAAGACTGATTACCATATGTGTCATTCACTTCTCGAGATGTAGTCTTGATATTTTTTTCTTCGACTCCATTGCTTTTTAGCACAGCAAGAGCGCTGGCCACTTTAGCATCTACTTTTTTAGAAGCAGATACAACATCTGTTCCATCTTCATTTACTGTGATGCTAAACACCAGGGTGTCTGGCTTGATAAATTCTTCAGCTCTGCCGGTAACACTGATGACCTGTGGATTGTTTGCGCTCATGCCAAAACTTGAAACATTCTTATACAAAAGCACAGTTCCTGTGATCAGGGCCAGAGCAATAAATACTAAGATTACGACGGCTATATTTTTTCTAAATGGACTAGCGTCAATCCATTGCATAAAAGTTGTTGGGTTATTCATGCCTGTATTGTACCTTGTCAGCTCAGCAAATCATAACCGTTCACCAGAACTTCATTATCGAACGTTGAATGTGGCTCGGGCAGTCACCATCACGTCTTTGTTTACACTTGAAGTATCGACTGTTCCATAATCAGAAACTTCTACAGATTGAGGTGTAAGGATCTGCACAACACCAGTGGCTGCTGTTTTAATTTTCCCCACTCTTCTACCACTGACAGAAGCAATTGCTTCGGCTCGTACTTTGGCATCTTTGATTGCTTCAGCAAACAAATCTCCTCGAATGTCGCTCAATTTTGTATACATATACTCTACTGGTCGAACTTCAACGATCAGGCCATCAAGGTCAACACTAGTAATACTTCGAGACAGAGACTCAATCTTAGCGATGTCTGTTGAACGGACCTCTATGTATTCTCGAATGTCAAATTTTCTATCTTCTGGAGCAGGGTTACTGTTGTCATAGATCTGATCTGCTGATGGAGGTGTTATAGAAACATCGCCCTCGGCAAATCCTTCACGTAAAATGACACCCTTCACATCCCCAGTGTCAGTATTCATATGCTTGTACCCTGTAGCCAATGTATCAAATGAGGCTGAACGACGTAGAGTGATAGATAACTTGGCCATATCAGAAACAACAGCACGTCTGGCTGAACCCGTTACACTGATAGTATTTTCCATTCCTTTAGCGCTGAAGAATGCTCCTACTGCCATAAGCATAATCACTAACGCTCCAACGACGGCCACCGCGGCAGCACGTACAGCTGAATCTTTTAACCATTCTTTTGTTACCTCTTTGGTAACCTTTGTGCGAGTTGTTGTCATCTGTATATTCTACTGCGTTTTTCCTTTATCTACAACAAAAATTTCTTTTCGAAAAAATGATTGAGCAAATATAGTTGAGATGAGTCCGAGCAGGGCACCAACAACAACATCTTCTAGGCGGTGAACATGTAAAACCAGTCGTGAGGCACATACTCCAACCATGATCAGAATAGAAACCCATACTTTCAATTTGATGATAGGTGCTGGTAAGTTCCTGTAAAATAAAAAGAGGCTCACTATTCCCGCACTAAAGAAAGCGACGGTCATTGTTGCATGCCCACTAGGAAAACTAAATCCTATTTCTTGCACCAGCATCTCTACTGGCCTCGGTATTTGAAAGATTTGTTTAAAAGCTGAAGATAAGATGGTTGCCAGAGTTGTTGAAGCAACTATTAAGACCGCGGTCCTCACGATACTTGGTGTTGTAGTTTTAAAAACATTTTTTGGTTTGATTTTCCGCAGAATCATCAAAGCAACAGCAATAGTGACAAGAAACCAACAAAACAAAATGATCATCTCGGGTGAGAAAATCGCCGACATATATATAGCGGCCGTAACAAGGGGTGAATATATCATATGTATTAATTTACCATATCTCCCCTACTAACCAAAAAATGTGAGAGTTCTTTGGCAATCTTTTTATCCATCAAAGGAATGAGATGCTTTTGATCAGAGTGTTTTCCCTTAGCATTTTCGTCACCGAATGTGTCGACCCGGGCGGTAGTAATATTGAGTCGCACCACTCCAAAGATACGATAGTGGTATGGCTGTTCAAGATCTACATTTTGAATATGACGATATGGAATCACTTTCTCTTTAACCATCAAGATTCCTCGTCTGATGTGAAATGAATGATTGTCCAACATAAACTTGTGCTGAGCGTGGTGCTCATACATCATCACCGCTAAGAAAATAATCACAGACACGAGCAGTAAGGCAATCCATTGGGTCAGCATGCCCACACTGATAATGCCATCGAAGTGAGTGGCGAGGTAGTTGGCAGTGGCTTCACCCGAACTTCCGGTGTTAACCGCAAAAGCAGCAAAAATCAAACCGATGATGATCAGACTGGCGATTTTCCCATTTCGTATAAACAAAAACCAGAAGGTTCTTCTGCCAAAGGTATAGCGTTTGTTGAGTTCGAGTGCCATTAGCTACATTATAGTGTTTTATGATCAAAAAGATAAGTACCAGGCCCTTCCGAACGAATCGGGAAAGCCTGGCAGATGAGAATTGTGTCCTCCACGGCACGTTGTTCGTCCCCAGCTGTTAGGATGCACATCGATGGTGCTCTCAAAGCTGTCACACTTGACGATTCGGCCTACACGTCTGGTTCGAATCGTTTGAGGCTAATAGCGCTTCTCGAGATTCCCTCAGGACAATCCTGAGGGTCAATTCTGTTGTGGTAATGGCGGTCGCACTTAAGAGATCCGTCATATCCTGTAACAGGATCCATTTGTTTTAATTGAGAATTGCAATTCAGCCGGGTTGTCCAACAGGAAGTATGGTGGTTTCCCTTGAGTTGGACTCGGTGAGGCACACCTCTGGCTACACCCACATGTGACAACTTCAACTTCTCCTCATCTTTTTGATAATAAATAAAAGTTCTGTCTGGTGCGCAGAGCCATCGGCTTCCTTTCTGCGCATGCTAAAGCATGTGCGCAGAAGAGGATTTTCCGACTACACCGGCAGGTACTTTTCGATCTCATTTCGCTAAGAAGCTCATGAGATAACGAAAAGTCTTTCAAATCCTCACTCAAGCCGAACTATCGGCTTGAGTTGTACACCGTACCACCAGGTGCGCAGAAGAGGATTTGAACCTCCACACCCTTACGGGCGCTACCACCTCAAGGTAGTGCGTCTACCGTTTCGCCACCTGCGCATAATAAGATGCTACCACACTCTATTTTGAAATCAATTTGTCCAAAATAGGATTTGTGATTGCTCCCACAACTTGCACCTCCTTGTCGTATGGATAGATAACTTCATCTTCCTCAAGTTTTGTGTAATATTTGATATAATATAGGATATTATCCGTATCACATTTGTCACAATTTCCTCCAGTCCGCAGCCCTGTTAACATCTGTAACAAAGTTGGAATCCAAGTCTTGTTTTGTAGGTACAGATTGTAGAAAATCAAACCGGCATGTGAGTATGTCCTTTCTATCATGTGAGGCGTTTGATTTACACTAAAGCCAAAGTCAAAAAAGTCTTTGTACTCTTCGTTTAATTCTTCTTTGGTCGGCTTACGATAGGTATCTGATTGTTGTTTGATTATAGCCGGTGTTAATCCTTTATATAAATAATTATCACTAATATATTGCTCCATAAATACAGACAAACCTTCGTCCAGCCAACGTGCATTATATTTTTCGCTTTTAAACAAATTCATGCCGCCAAGGACCACGTGTGTTAGTTCATGAGCCAATATCTTCTTTCGCAAAAGCTCTGATATTTTTGGATTGAAATGATCTGTATCAAAGAGAACGATATTTTTTGATACTGTTACCGCGGCTGATTCATATTGCTTAGTTAGTCGACGAATAGGGCTTACCGCAACAACAATCTTTGGCGGTAACTTTCCTCCCAGCAATGTCTGATACGAACCCAAAGCTGGAGTGAGAGCTGTTATCATACGGGTTGCTGGCGCTACCAAATTTTTAGGTGCCGCCAATAAAAATCTCCCGCCCACAGTCTGATTTACATACGTCCCATATTTTTTATTTAATAAAAGATACACATCATTGATAAAATAATCTCCGGTACTGTTTGGTAATGCCATTGTGGTCTGAATCATTTTTGGGATAGTCACAATATTTTCCGAATTTGGATAGGCCAACATATTCATCGTCGATGGATATGTGATATTGATCTTAGCCATTCTGGGATAATTAGCACCCATGGCCAACGGAAACCGAAAGAGGGATAGATCATTATTGGGCAGCGCGTTAGTCAGACGATATGTAACTATGATTGAGGTGTCGGTTGGTTTTGAATAAACAATAGAGTCACCATTTCCATCTGTAAAATCCCTAAAATCTCGCTTCTCCCCTAATCCATTTGAGGCACTAAGCAGTTGATATGTTCCATCAAGTCCTGTCGCATCTACCATCTTACTTGGTAGTGTATTGAACGTTGATTCTTGATATGGTGTTGGATAGGTCAGTGTAATATCCGCACTTCGAGAATCAATGACTCGGATGTTCACATCTATCACGCCATCAGCAGCAAAAGTAGATATTGAGACGCTAAAAACAAACAATAATACAGAGGGGAAAAATAGTTTTTTGGACATTAAATAAAATTGTATCACAGAACCGGTATATGGTTGTGCATTGTATAGATGTGTGATATATATATTTACGTAAAGAGGGCGATTAGCTCAGTTGGTAGAGCAACTCATTTACACTGAGAAGGTCGGGGGTTCAAGTCCCTCATCGCCCACACTATAAAACAAAGACCCTGCGAAAGCAGGGCTTTTTGTTTTATAACTGGGATTATAAGTGGGACTTGAAAGCCGGAGCGAAGCTTTGATGTCCTGTATGGGACCAAAGCGAGTGAGGCGGGGTCGCAGAAAAATTACGAAGTAATTTTATCTGTGACCAAGTCCCTCCCTACCTCAAATTTCCATGATACAATTAACCCCATGCAAACTCCACAGAAAGGATTCGTCGGCATCCTCATAGTCATCATTGTGGCGACTACTTTAGTTTTTCTCGTCAGCTATTCTCTCGGACGCCACAACCCCAGAGACCCTCATATAGAGGATAAACAGAAGGCTAATATTCAAATACAATAACATGTCAATATATATCATCACAGGCGGCGAAGGTTTTATTGGAAGTAAAATTACCAGAAAAGTGAATGGTCAGTCATACGATTTAAAATCAGGATTGGATATCCTTAATACTTCTTTATTTGCCGAACATGCAACTGGTATGGACGGTATTTTTCATTGCGCAGCTAAGATCAGCGTGCCTGAAAGCATCGCACACCCTGACGAATATCACCGGACAAACGTCGAAGGCACGCAGTCTGTAGTCAGTACAGCAAAGAAGAATAATACGAAAATGGTTTTCTCTAGTAGCGCTGCAGTCTATGGAACTTCAGAAGACGTTGTTACGGAGGAATCCTCTACCGATCCTATGTCTCCGTATGCGCAAAACAAACTGGATGGTGAAAAAATTATTCGTGATGCAAATATCCCTGCGGTAGTGTTGCGATACTTCAACGTATACGGACCTGGACAATCTATTGCCTACGCCGGAGTAATCGCAACATTTATACAAAAAGCTTTAAAAGGAGAAGATCTACTTATTCATGGCGACGGTAAACAAACTCGGGACTTTGTCTATGTCGAAGATGTTGTTGAGGCCAATGTGTTGGCAATGAAATATACCAAAAAACCATTTGATACATTCAACATAGCCAGCGGCGATAGTATAACTATATTAGAAATAGC
>JBDKKY010000012.1:0-23616 GCA_039795875.1 Candidatus Parcubacteria bacterium
AATAACAATTGTCTTTATCATGTGGTATCCATCCCCAAGGGACAGCTGGTCTACCTACTTCACAAGCCCGTTTGGTGATTCCCCACAAATAGGTGTGTTGGACATCTTTTGGAACAGTCATCAAAGCTCCAAGCAAAAGTAACCACACCAAAAATATTATCCAATAGGCTTTTTGTAGAATTTTCCTGTATACAAAGAAAGAAATGATCAAAATCACAACCAGCGCCACACCAATACCTATACACAGAGGAAGAACTCGGTGACAGGCAAAATCATTACTACCAAACGCACAACTAAGACCAAACCCTCCTATTATCACAAGTCCAACCAAGATTGAAACGACAAAGGCCACCACCTTAAGAATAATCATACCGACATGTTTTTTTGGTACAACGTTTGGTTCCATATATCTATTGTATTCCAATTAGCTCGTCTCCACCATTCTTTTGCCAACCTCATCAGTATGGGAAAATTTCATAAAAATATCAGGCTTCATTTCTGGATTATGTATCATCTCTGGCCACTCAATCATAATCAAAAACTTTGGATTAAAAAGGTAGGTATCAAATTTTAGTGCGGCGAGTTCGTCATATGATTTCAATCTATATGCGTCTATATGTATGAGGTCGGTAAAAGGAAATACATCCCCCATATTGTTGATTGGGTATCTCTTCAGGATCACAAAGGTTGGGCTAGTAACCTCTTCTTCTATACCCAGCGCACCAGCCACCGCTTTGATAAACGTAGTCTTGCCTGCTCCAAGGTCGCCCTTCAGAAAGACCACACAGGCTTTAGCAGCCTGTAGACGATTAGAGATGGTATCTATGAAGTCCCAAGCAAGCTGATCAATTTGCTTCTCATTTACAATTTGTAGGGTGGGCATATCCCCCAATATACCACAAAACAAAAGACCCTTCCTCCTCCATCCTCTTACGAGGATTCCGGCGAGACAAGGCCTTTTGTGTTTAGTTAGGTTACTCTTGAGTGGCAAATAGTTTCTTTCTTGATTGTGACATTGAGAATGTAACAACAGCAAGGATCAGAACCATAAATGCAATCATGTAGTGTTTCCAATTTAGACTGATTCCTGTAGCAGGAAGGTCGTTTAGGTATACTCCAGAAACAGGTGTTCCTGATGTAACTCGGATCTGCTCAGGTTGTACATATACTCCTGATACCGGTGTACCGGATGAAGGTTGTACATATGAGTAGGCTTGAGTAACATTTGCAGAACAATTGGCTGTAATAGTTCGTGATCCGTTTGAAACGGTCACTGAGGCTGTTTTAAGACCTGCATATGCATATGTCTTACTTACAGCACTACCACTTCCATATAGTCCATCGGACCCTGTCCAAGTGTATACGTAATTATTGTTGTTATAACCATATCCAGGGTAATCATATGATGATGTATATCCACTATATGAGTTTCCATTTACAGTCGCTCTCCATGTGATTGTTTGACCAACTGTAGCATTTTGAATGCTTGGATAACATACTGCAGAGAAATCATTAGATATTGTATCTTGTACGAATGTAACTGAACATGATTTTGTCATAACTTCTTCACCTGATCGTATAGTAACGTTAATGTTTTTTGTACCAACGTTATATGATGTAAATGAAGTACTTGCTCCCCATCCTGATGATAGGTCTCCACTCCATTGGTATGTATACGAACCAATACCACCTGAAGCATACGCTGTCGCGGTTACTGATTGTCCAATTCGTGGGTTACTTGGAGTGATCACACAGTATCCATCCAATCTTTGGTGTGCAGGGTTATTTATAACCGCTGTACCTGAGGGGTTTGTATATACATACACGTTGTTAACATTGGTATTGTTATTTACGTTGTTGTTTGTATTTACAGCATTTGCCACAGCGTTTGAGTTTGAACTTGAAACGTTTGTGTTGGTTGTATAAGCAGGTGTTGTTACGGCTGGAGTTGATCCACCTACTGTAGGATATCTATATCCTCCATAAATGTCTCCACCATATGTACCTCCATAGTTGTTATAACTTGGATAGTCATAACCACCATAGTTTCCATAATTGGAATAACCTGTATCATAACCATAGTTATCGTTATAATATCCAGTATCATAAGAATATGGAGTATAGTCATAACTATCGTCATAACCTGTATAGCCGTAAGAACCAGAGTAGTCCCCCGCACTATCATTCCATCCTGAATACTCATACGGAGAATAGTATCCCTCGTCGTAGTCTCCAGATGTACCAGCAGACGCAAATACAGGGATCATAAAGATCACAAGTATTGCAACAACTGTTTTGGTGTTTTTGAATATTTTTAACATAATGAGTATATTATATACTATCTGCAGTCTATTGTCAAGTCCTTCCATATAGGTCCTCTTAGGGGGTAGTGTTTATAAAAAGCTTATAGAATAAGGGTATTCCGACTGTTATTATACCAAAAGATCATTAATTGAATATTAAAAAGGACGGCGCGCATCGCTGCGGGCCGCCCAGAGAGTGGGGGTAAGGGCTATTCCTTGTCCTTGGGGGACTTGGATTTGGCGTATCTAACCTCTACTTGCGATTTTCCAACCTGCACACTCGCATAGGCGAGGGCCTCAACGACCTTGGGAAGGCGAATGCAGCCGCGGCCATCACTGCCGTGCACCCCTCCGTTGTTGCCGCCGTGGGCGTATTTTCCCCTCTCCTCATCGAGGAGGAAAGGAAAGTACATCCAACACTTGGCTTCTTTGGAGTAGTGAGCCGGCTTGCCATCGTGGGTCTGGTCAGCTTTTGCGAGTACAGGTCTCATCCCCTCAGGCAACCACTTTTCAGGGCTAGCCGAGGTGGAGAATCGGCACATGCCCACCCGACGATCTTGATCGTCGAAGAAGTGGACTTGTCCCACACCCCCCTCCTCGATCACAATCACAAGGTTTAAGGGGTGATCCTCTTGACCAAAGGCTGGCATCCAAAGCCAACTAGTGATCTTACTCTTGACCGTCTTTTTGATGTCTGAATACTCCCCGTGGAGTTTCCAGACTATCTCCACAGAGGATTGCTCTGTGGCCAGGCTGTCGAAGTGGACCTGCCAGTCCATGTAAGGGACTTTGGTGCGGATACACTCGTCTATCCTGGCATGGATAGCCTCTATGTCGTGGCCCTTGCCACTGAGACTATAGTTGACGAGTTGTCCCTTCTCCTTATCCCCATAGGTGACACCATCGATGGTGTCCTCAGTGATCTGGCGGACATTGTTGCCCGGCCCGGTTTGAGGAAAGGAGGGTTGCGCCCGCGGAGCTAGGGACATGTCGTCTCCCTCGGTCTGGGGTTCTAATTGTGGGGGGAACTCTTGAGGAAGAGGCAGATCTGGTTGAAGCTCTTGGCCTGGGCGCTCCAGAAGGATGTCGCCTGGGTCTTTTGCTGAAAGGTTGGGGTTGGTAAGAAGGGTGAAAAAAACAATGATGAAGAGAGCGAGATGTTTCATTTAGTGCTGATAGTAAAGGGTTTTCTGAAGTTTCTGTGACTTAATTATTGTATCATACTATGTATCAAAAGTAAAGAGGACGGCCAGGGTTGCTGGTCGTCCTCGATCCCTTCGTGCCATTTCAGGTCACTCTGGGAGTAGGGGTTCGGTGGGAGTTGTGTTGACGTTGTAGGAAGGTCCAGTGGACCGCCTGGGTTGAGGGGTGGTGTCTGCAGGACGACGGCCACCTTGTGGTTGGAGGCTGGACGGGGCCGGAGTGGCAGGATTGCGCTTGGCATTAGTGGGAATCTCACCATCTTTGTAGATGTGATTTTCTTTGATCTCAGGCGTGCCAAGAACTTTCGCTCCCGTCTGAATCTCGGTCGCATATTTCTCGACCTTGAAGCAGTAGCGCTTGTGCTCTTCTGTTGTCAGGGTTAGGGGGTAGCCCTTGGCCTCAAACAACTCGGAGCACCTTGCCTCAACCTGCTCGCGGGTCCAGTAGTTGCCGGTGGAGTCATAGGCCGCCTGAGTAGCAGCCCCGACCTTTTTCTGAACTGCGGTGACCACCTCTTTGGGGGCGTCACCACGGATGTGAAGATGGGCATTCCCTGTACCGGTGATGGTGTAGGGAGTGTGGGTGGTTTTCACCAACCCTATCGGCTGGTTGGAGGTGTCAGTGGTTCTGGTAGAGGATGTTGATCCCCCGCCGTAACTTTCGACGCTGCTGCGCTGGTAAACACCGTCCTGCGGGTAGTGGTCATCGTCGCGAACGACGGTGCAGGCGGTGTTAAAAAGTGCGAAGAACAAACAAACGAACAATGAGATGTATTTCATAATATAGGGAGCGTGGGTGGTTGGGATTGTGTTTTACCCACTGAGGTAAAACGTACCCTTATATCATAGCATATTAGACCACATAAGTCAAGTGGTTACCAGTACCCCTATTTTCATATATCCCTTACTATATATACATGACCATAATCTTTGACGAGGATAAACAAAATCAGAAACTGCGACAAATGAAGCTTGAGGAAGAAGAGCGCTTAATGAAAATGCTTTCGCAGAAATATGATATTCCTTACATTGATTTAACTTCTATCTCTATTAACACTGACGCTCTTCGACTCCTGGCTGAGGAAGATGCCAGAAAGGGAGAGTGTGCTGTTTTTGATATTGTAGGCAAAAAACTATCTGTTGCCTTAACCAATCCAAACAACGAGCATGTTGAGGGTCTGATTGATGGGCTAAAGCGTTTGGGATATACAATTGTATTTTACATTTCTTCTTTGGTTGGACTAACAAAAGCTTGGTCTTTATATAAAGATCTTTCTTTTGCGGTGGAAACAGAGGCTGGGGCTTTGGATATCTCTGATAATGAAATTGAAGATATTGTACAAAAAACAACGAGTTTGGGTGATGTGCACACGTTGTTGGGTTTTGCTTTGGCAGAAAAAAAGAGTCACAGACTTTCTAGAATCTTGGCAACAATCATGGCTGGGGGTTTGGCAACTCTTGCTTCTGATATTCACATCGAGGCCGAAGAATCTTTTTCACGATTACGATATCGTTTGGATGGAGTGTTGGTTGAAGCAATGCAATTTGATTTGGAAACCTATCGATCTCTTTTGTCGCGTCTAAAACTTTTGTCTGGATTAAAATTAAACATTAAAGAAAATGCACAAGATGGTCGGTTTACAATTCGAATCTATACCGAAGATGTTGAAATTCGTACTTCAACTATTCCAGGTGCATATGGTGAATCGATAGTGATGCGTATCTTGAACCCGAAGGCGATTGCATCAAGTATTGAAGAATTAGGGATGCCAAAAAAGCTTTATGACATCACACAGCACGAGATTGGGCGACCAAACGGAATGATTCTTGTTACTGGACCAACAGGATCGGGAAAAACCACAACGTTATATGCCTTCTTGAAAAAAAGTGCATCACCTGATTTTAAAATAGTAACAATTGAGGATCCAATTGAATATCATTTGCCTGGTATTGTGCAAACTCAGGTTGAGGATGCTCGAGGATATACATTTAGTGCAGGGTTGCGCTCTGTGGTCCGACAGGATCCAGATATTATTCTTGTGGGTGAAATTCGAGATACTGAGACGGCTCTTACAGCTATTCAAGCCTCTCTTACAGGACACCTAGTCTTTTCAACACTACACACCAACAACGCCGCCGGTACATTTACACGGTTGATAGACCTTGGTGTGGATTCAAAGGTTATAACTTCTGCTGTTCATCTCGCCATTGCCCAACGGCTTGTACGAAAGCTTTGTCCGGTGTGTAAAAAAATGGAACCCGTCAGTGAAAAACATAAAAAAATAATTCTAGATACACTTGCTTCCCTTCAGGGGTATGACGAGGAAAATATGTTTACCGCTGTTCCAGAAGTGTTGCCCCACGCCGTTGGGTGTGCAGAGTGCAACAACACAGGGTACAAAGGACGAATAGGTGTGTATGAAGGAATTCTCGCAGACGAAAAGATTGAAGAGACGGTTCGAATGAATCCCAGTGAGCGCGAAATCAGCGTTGCTGCTAAAGAACAAAAAATTATGACAATGAAACAAGATGGTGTAATAAAAGTTTTACAAGGGGTGACAACGTTGGATGAATTGGAGCGAGTGGTTGATGTTACATAAAAAAAACAAAACAAAAAGATGAGAAATAAATTTTTCTCATCTTTTTTGCTTAGAGTCAATTGATTTTAAAAAATGGAAAGCGTATTATAACTGAAGAATAGCTCCTTAAATCTCCGAGCGAAACTTATGTCACGTAGTGATATAAGCTCAATGTATTTTTAAGGATAATTTCAGGAATATAGCATTGCTATACACCAAAATGTCCTCTAAATTACACCAAAAAACCCAAGAGGTTTGTCGCTCGGAGACTCAAGAAGCTATTGCTGACACAATTCCAGAGTCTCGTGTATAATATTGTTAAACAGTACTTTTCGCAGTTAACGTATTTTAGTATAGCATACCCAGATAATTGTGTCAAGCGATATATTTACAAAAAAGAATACCCCTGATGACAAGGTTTTAGACCAAACTTTACGGCCTAATGCCTTTTCGGAGTATATTGGACAAGAAAACATCAAACAAAACCTACACATCTTGCTCACAGCAGCAAAACAGCGCAACCATGCTCCAGAACACATACTGTTTTATGGCCCTCCAGGGCTAGGTAAGACCACTTTGGCCCATCTGATTGCTAAAGAGTTGGGCACTCAAATGAAGGTAACCTCTGGTCCAGCTATAGAGCGTGTGGGTGATTTAGCCTCTATTTTAACCAACTTGTCCCCAGGTGACATTCTCTTTATAGACGAAATACACCGTCTCAACAAAACAGTGGAAGAGATACTCTATCCTGCCATGGAGTCTGGCCAGATGGACATTATTGTGGGCAAAGGGCCTTCTGCCCGAACCATTCAACTTGAACTGCCACCCTTCACCTTGATCGCCGCTACAACTCGCATTGCCATGATTTCCTCCCCTCTCCGATCTCGGTTTTCTGGTGGAGTATTTCGATTGGAATTTTATCAAGATGACGAAATCCAACACATCATCGAACGATCAGCTAAGATTTTGAATACCCCTTTATCTAAGACTGCGGCTGAGCACATAGCCAAACGGAGCCGTAAGACTCCTCGGACAGCCAACTACTTACTGAAACGTTGCCGGGATCTGGCCCAGATTTATGAAAAAGACTTGGGTGAGGATGTGGTCATAGAGGCTTTGGGTATGATAGGTACCGATCGAGTGGGTTTAAATAAGTCAGATTTAGATATTTTAAGTGTTATTATTAATAAATATAAAGGTGGACCCGTAGGACTTTCAACCATCGCGGCCTCCCTTTCGGAAGATGAAGCAACTATCGAGGATTTTAATGAGCCTTATTTGATTCAGCTTGGTTTTATAGACAGAACTCCTCGAGGTCGTGTTGCAACAAAAGCAGCTCACGACCATCTGGGGATCGAATTTGTAAAAAATGATTAAAGAATTTAAAACCATCATCAGTATCGATCCAGGGTATGAAAGGTTGGGTGTGGCAATACTCAAAAAAGACTTAAAAAATAAGGTCTATTTGGAGTTTTCGGGGTGTTTCAAAACTTCTTCAAAACTAGATTTTTCGGATAGAATTCTGTTGGTTGGTGAATATCTTGAGAAACTTATTACAAAATATAGACCGGAAACATTAGCAATAGAAAATTTATTTTTAACCAACAACCAAAAAACTGCTATGAGGGTTGCTGAGACTCGGGGTGCAATATTATATGTGGCCAAAAAAAGAAAATTAGATATTTATGAAATGACACCCTCACAAATAAAATCCGCTGTCACTGGAAATGGTCAGAGTGACAAAATTTCTATGGAAAAAATGATCAAACTACTGCTACCAGAGCTCTCAAAAGTTGACAAAAAAATAGATGATGAATATGATGCGATTGCTTGTGGATTATCTTATTTTGCATTAGAAAAAAGTTTGTGATACATATGTATGTATAAAATATATGCCCAAGAAAACTACTTCACCAAAAGATGAACCAGGTTTGCCGGAAGGATTACACCTACCCGAGGGAGACCTTGAAGGTATTGTTATCACTGAAGAGGTTGTGGAAGTAGAGGTTGTTGTACCAGAGGATTTGGAAGATGATGAGGAGTTCGACAGTATCTTTTCTGGGGTAAAAAAGAAAAAAATTACCCTTGAAGAGGAGGAAGACATTGAGGACTTCAACAGTTATTTCTTTGAAGAATAGTTTGCTACAATACAATCATGTTTAAATTCATACAGAAAATCTTCTATAAGATGGAGGATTTAATAATTGTTGTGATAGTGAGGTTTTTTAAATTCTTCAAAAAAGGCAAGGGTCGTCTAAAAAAGATTTTTCTAATATTTCTCTCGTTAGGAATGTTGGTGTTGGCTATATTTTTGATATGGTTTACCTCTCTTAAAACTCCAAGTCTGAACGCATTTGATGACAAATTACTTGGACAATCTGCTAAGATTTATGATCGGACAGGAACTGTGTTGTTGTATGATTTGAGTCAAAAAGTTAGAAGATCTGTTGTCCCTCTAGAAAAGATTTCTCCTTATATTGTGAAGGCCACAGTTGCTATCGAGGATAAAGATTTTTATTCACACAGCGGGATTCGTGTCCGGTCGTTATTGCGTGCTGTGTTCAGGAATATTACCGATGGTGGGTACAGTGAAGGGGGATCAACCATCACCCAACAAGTAATTAAAAATTCTCTTCTTACAAAAGATAAATTACTCTCAAGAAAAATTAAAGAGATTTTCCTAGCTATTAAGCTTGAAAAAACAACCTCTAAGGATGAGATTATGCACCTCTACTTAAACAACTCTCCATATGGTGGAAATATATATGGGGTTGAAGAGGCGGCTGAGCTCTTCTTTGGAAAACACGCGGCTGATGTAACTCTGGCCGAAGCGGCGGTCTTGGCTTCCCTACCAAAAGCGCCCTCAACCTACAATCCATATGGTGGAAAAAAGGATTTATTAATGGAGAGAAAGAACCTTGTTTTAAAAAGAATGTATGAGGTTGGGTATATCACAGAAGAAGAAATGACCACTGCACAAGCAGAAACATTAGTATTTCAACCTCGAAACCTTGGATCTATTAAGGCGGCCCATTTTGTGATGTATTTAAAAGAGCAGTTAGAAGAAAAGTATGGTGCAAAGAAACTAGAAGAGGGTGGCTTCACTGTTGTAAGTACCATCAATTATGAAATGCAAAAAAAAGCTGAGGAGTTGGTGTTGGAGTATGTAAAGAAAAATCAAAAAAGGTTTGGCGCAGAAAACGCTAGTGTTGTGGTGGTTGATCCAAAAACAGGACAGATATTAGCCATGGTTGGTTCACGGGATTATTTTGATGAGGATATTGATGGTAATTACAATATTGCGACGGCGAAAAGACAACCAGGGTCTTCATTTAAACCATTTGTATATGCCACTGCATTCAACAAAGGATTCACTGATAAAACTGTTTTATTTGACACCCCAACAGAATTTTCTTCTGGTTGTACTCCTACAGGGGTCCCTAAGGAGGTGGATATAACATGTTACAACCCACAAAACTATGAGGGTGGATTTAAAGGACCCATGACCGTGCGCAACGCCCTTGGTGCATCTCGAAACATCCCTGCGGTTAAGATGGCATACCTGGTTGGTGTGAATGATGTTTTGGATACAGCAAAAGCTATGGGTATAGAAGGGTTGTTGGGGGCAAGTAATTATGGACTGTCTATTGCTCTTGGTGCTGCAGATGTCTCTTTGTTGGATATGACTGAGGCCTATGCTGTGTTTGCTAATGATGGTATTAAAAATAAACCAGAGGGTATTTTGAAGATAGAAGATAATAAAGGAGGGTTGTTATATGAATTTGCAACATCTTCGAAAAGAGTTCTTCCTGAACAAACCGCCCGCCTAATGAATAGTGTTTTATCCGATCCACGGGCCCGAAATACAATCTTTGTGTTGAGCTATTTTAAAAACGATGTTGTGGCTGTAAAAACAGGAACCACTAACAATTCTCGAGATGCATGGATGATGGGATACACTCCAACAGTCGCCGTAGGTGCTTGGATGGGAAATAATGATAATAGACCTATGAATCAATTGGCCTCTGCTTTGACCGTGGGGCCGTTATGGAAATCAGTTATGGATGATTTACTAACAAAGGTACCTAAAGAATCTTTTGTTAAGCCAGAAGAAATCAGTAGTGATACAAAACCTTTTATGAGAGGAATATATCAAACCGCTGACGGTGTAGCCCATTCAGAGCTTTACTGGGTTGATATAAAAGACCCTACCGGCTCAGCGCCGACCAATCCAGAGAAGGATCCTTCCTTCTATAATTGGGAAGCCTCTGTATACTCTGGTGGAGAGGTTGTGGGCTCAACAACTACCGTTATTCCTCCTGGGCCAGGAGGGATCGGACCCATAGGGGTCTCTATCTTGGGTAAGAGGTATTATTTATCTCGAAACGAATCAATCCAAACCGCTGTGTCTGGAGCAAATACTGAAACACTGAGAATAGACTATTTGATAAATGGAGTTAAGGTCGGAGAATCTTCAAACCCACCATACTCAGTAAACATTCTACTCTCTAGTGTTCCTGGTCTAGAACCTGAGAATGAATTAACTATTATGGAGTACAGACGTTCTGGTGGCGAACCCAGAGTGGCATCAACAGGATTTACAATCGAAAACTAAAGTTTGAAAGGGTTAGATCAGATTTCATTTTCTCTTGTATATCTTCTACAAACATAGAAATACGAACCTTTTTAACACCAAGGGTTCGTATTTTAAATACACTCTTATCTAATACAAACTCTGAGTCATCTAAATATATATCACTTACACCCCTTATCATCTGTCTAAATATGTTTTTTACATCATCAAATTCATCTTTTTTTATACTTCTGGAAATGTTTAATAATTTTTCAGATACATTTAACATATAATAGATATATTATACCTATTTATTCATAGGCATTACAATATATAAATATGATGCGTCATTTTTTACCTTTAAAACAGTAGGGGTAGCTTTTCCACTTATGTCCAGTGTAATAACTTCATCCCTAACCTTTCCTACAAAATCCGACAGATATCGGTGATTATAACTTTGACTGATATCTTCTCCTTTTTTCTTAACATCTGCTTTGTAGGTCGATTCTCCTATTTTTGTATTTTTAGAATTTAAAAGCATTTGACTATCTTGTATATCTAATTTTACATAATTAAAGTCATCAGAAAACAAGTTTGATGCCTTAAGCCCATTCAAAAAATCAGCCGAGCCCACTTCAACTTGGGTTATAAAGTCTTTAGGTATAAAAGCTTGGTAGTTTGGATACGAGCCATTAATGATTCTGAGGGATATGAGGCTGTCTGCCAAATTTATACACAAACAACCTTTTCTTATAGAAATCTTAAGCTCTACCTCATTTGGAACTATTTTTAAACAATCTTGAAAAATTTTGGCGGGTACTAATACCTGCTTAAAATCCTCCAGGTTGGTAGTTGTGGTACCTTGTGGAAATGAGTGTTTATCTGCTATTGAAAATCGTTTCTCGGCCAATCTAAAGCCATCTGTGGCAGCAAAGAGCATATTTCCTTCATTAATAGACATCATAATACAAGATAGTTCTGGTTTTATACTTGTAATGGCAGCTGAAAATGAAACAGATTGGATCCCTTTAATTAGGGTGTCTGAGGGTATTATTATATTTCCTTGGTTTTCCTCCTCATTATGAGGGTTTACATCTGTGTTTATACTGTTTTTTGGGTAATCTGCAGCAGAAACGCCACTAATGGTTGATTTTTGATCCTTAATATTTAATACAATACTCTTATCTGAAATAGTTAGCCGAACCTGTTCACTTTTATCAAACAATCCCAAATAAGAAAGAATTAGGCCACCTGAGACACAAATCGAGGTTTTTTTGTATTCTGTATTAAGGGTTTTTACAAAAACATCTTGTATATATAGAATATCTAAGTTATTGGCCACTACTCGCAAAGTTGAATTGTCTGTCAATTCCAAGAATACATACTCTAGAACGGGTATCTGAGGGTTTTTGGTGGTTATTTTTGATGCTTTTGATATAGCTTCGAATAATATCTCGTTTAGCGTACTTATCTCCATGTGTATATCTTACTCCTTTTTATACTTATTAATACAAATCATACCCATTATAGGTGTGGATTAGTTGATAACTTAGTAATAACTTGATATTTAAGGTCAAAAACCGATATTTCATGTGGATAACTCTGTGTATATGTCTGTATAATGTGGACAACTATACATATAGACCAGAAAGGATGTGGATATATGGGTATAAATCGTTGATTTATACATGTTCTATACAAAACCTATACATAAACCATCCACAAGATATCTACATGCTATACACATACTTATAACCCACATATCCACAAGGTTATCCACAAATACCCTTATATATCAAGCTAAACCCTGAACATTGACCGGATCTGCCCCACCTCCTCAATAAGTGTTGTATTGTTTTTAATCTCATTTCCAACCTTCTCACAAGCATGAAGAACTGTTGTGTGGTCTCTGCCTCCCAATTTTTGACCAATAGATGAGAGGGAATTACCAAAATCTTCTCGCAATAAGTACATAAGTATCTGTCTAGGGGTAGAAATTTCTTGTTTTCTGTTCTTTTCAATCAACATTTGTTCATCAATCTTGTAATATGAAGCCACTGCCTTCAAAACATCTTTAAAAGTAATGCTTTTTGTGGTTTTTGTGACATTTTTAGTTAAATCTTTAACTTCATCTATGGTCAATGGGCGGCCACGAAGGTCAGATTGCATAGAGATGTTGTTTATAATACCCTCTATCTCTCGAATACTACCCTCAAGGGTGTCAGCTAGATATTGAACACATTCTCCACCCAATGTTATACCTGCAGCGGCAGATTTTGATTGGATAATTGCCATCTTAGACTCTGTATCTATTTTGGTAATATCAATAATCATACCTTGAGAAAACCTTGATTTTAAACGACTTTCTAGGTTTGGGAGGTAATTTGGGTGTAGATCTGATGAAAAAATGATCTGTTTTTGATTATCGTAAAGATAATTAAACAAATGGAACAACTCTTCCTGAGTTTTCTCTTTATTAGAAAGAAATTGTATATCGTCCATGATCAAAAGATCATATTTTCTGTATTTTTCTTTAAATTGGGCAGCTTTATTGTTTTGAAGTGAAGAGATGTAGTCGTTGGTAAAGCGCTCAGAAGTTACATAATAAACCTTCTTTCCTAAGGTGTTTTTATAATAATTTCCTACAGACTGCATAAGGTGAGTCTTCCCTACCCCTGTACTACCATGGAAGAAAAGAGGGTTATAAACAGCTGGTTTTTTAATAACCGCCTGTGCTGAGGCGTAGGCAAGCTCGTTAAAAGATCCCACAACCACTGTTTCAAACACATATTTGGGGTTCAGGTTGTCATTTAGATCAATATAGTGGTCTTTTAAAGGAAGCTCATTCTTCTGGTTTTTATCCTCTTTTATAGCAGGATGGGACTTGTTTTTATCAACCTTTGGTTGGACGGGGGCAATAACATACTCAACGTGTTTAACATCAGAATCAACCTCTCGGAAGAAATTGAGGATTTTGGTTACATACTTGTTCTGAATCCAGTCCTTGGCGAAGGGATTATTCACATTAATATACACCACCCCCTCTTGATATGAGTCAACGTGGGCGTCTTTTAGCCAAGCATTATAAGCAGATGGGGTAATATCCTTTTTTATTCTCTCGAGAATATTTTTCCAAATAAGATTTATTTCGCTCATGTGGATAAATTATATCTATGTGGATAAGTTTATACACTTGTGGATAACTCAGATTAATGTTGGACTTTGGAAATAGTGTTTTAGGCTGGTTCTGTGGGGGTTTAAAGAGGTATTTAACCCTTGTATTTTCTGAGAATTAATGTATATTAAGGTACATTATGTCATTTACGTATAATCCTAAAGTTAAAAAAAGAGCACGAACTCACGGTTTCTTGTCTAGAACAAAAACTCATGGTGGTAAGAGGGTTTTACAGGCCCGAAGACGAAAAGGTCGAAAAAACCTATCTACTGTTGGAGCATAAAGCTTTTTGTAACATGTTATATACCCTTAAAAAGGTTCAGAATAAAAATCCTGGAGAAAAACCAGGGTTTTATTTTATTGCCAAAAAGAAGGTTTTTAAAAAGGCTGTGGATAGGAATCGGGCCAAACGTATAGCTCGGCACGCATTTAAAAAAGCTCTTATAGAGGTAAATAAAGGCAAATCAAGGCCTTTTTACCCAATAACCTCCCTACTATTCTTTCTTGAACGTGATATGATTCATACATCTTTTGAGGAGATTGTTTCCTCTTTCAATAAAGATTTATTAAATTTTAAATAAATATATACTCAATGTTTCATTTTTTGTTCTATATACCAATGTATAACGCTTTGGTTTATATTCTCTCAGTAATTCCAAGTGGTAATATCGCTGTAGCAGTTATTATACTAACTGTGATAGTTAAAATAATCCTCCTTCCTTTGTCTAAGAAGATGTTTTTGTCTCAGGTTGCTCAAAAAAGAATTCAACCACAGCTGAGGAAAATTCAAGAAGAATATAAAGATAATAAACAAGTGCTCGGACTTAAGATGATGGAGTTGTATAAACAAAACAACCTAAACCCTTTCTCTTCAATACTTCTTCTCTTTATTCAAATACCTATTGTGTTTGCACTATATTTTGTATTTTCTCGAGGAGGGCTGCCTGTAATCAACGGGGCTGATCTGTATGGTTTTGTTTCCCACACCCCGATAGTTAATCAATATTTATTTGGTGTTGACTTTATTAAAGCCAGTGTGGTTATTGGATTTTTTGCAGGGCTATTTCAATATATTCAGATCCGACTATCTCTCCTACACATGAATGAGGTAAAAAATGTACCAGGACAGAGTCTAAAGCCAGAGGAAATGATTCAAAAACAAATGTCATTTATGATGAAATGGTTCATCCCTGTTCTTATTTTTATAGCCTCTCTCCAAGTTGCTGCTTCTGTCGCGTTGTATTGGATTGTCAGCTCCTTGTTCATGATTTCTCAAGAACTATATTTCAGACGGAAATACAAAGCAGAGCTTCTTAAATAATTTTTTTATAGCTCGTACTTCCAAAGGGTTAAAGAATATCTATCTTGAAAAAGTAGATATTTTTTACTTTTTGATAACTTTATATTTACAACATCTATAGGCACAGAAACTTGGTCTTGTAGAGGAATGACAACATCAAACTCCCCTGTTTCTGGATTTATTGACCACAAATTATCAGAGAACTTTGTCTGGTTTTGATACCAAGCATCAGGATATGGTGCGGATGGAAGTTGTTGTGGAATACCACAATATATAAGAGTCGAATCAGGACTCCAACCACACTTATCTGCCAAGGTTGATTGAGACAAGGTTACTGTGGTTTTTGATTTTACGTCGTATATTGATGTTTCCAGTTGATTGTTTGATATTTCACTAAATAAAACCTTTTGGCCGTTTGGCGATACCAGAGTTGTTAGGGCATATTTGTCACCCAATATATATTGGTTATTTCCTGAACCGTTTGTGTTTATGAAAAATAAATATCCTGGGAAATAGGCGCTCGGACGAGTTGTTGCTGCAACGGTGTTTTTGTTTACATATTGGGGGATCCACTCTGTTAGAGAGGTGTTGATGATTGAGATTTGGGCTGAGCCGTCTGGGTTGGTTGTAACACCTCTACCGGTTCCGGTAATAAAGTAAAATATTTTTTTAAGTTCGGGTAGAACGGTTATTTGTTTGGCGGTAATATTATTTGATTTGATCTCAGAGGTAAACAGTGTGCTGGTTGCAGTTTCTTTGTAAAGGTTTATATAAAATGAGTTGATATTTTCGTTGTTATTCGATACTCCTCGAGCAAGTAAAGAGGTGCCATCCAAGAAAAAGACTTCCTCCATTCGAGGGAGTGTATAGTTCGACAAACGAGAGAGGTTTGTTGTTGAGGCTAGGTTTTCATATATATTTCCACTCTTTCGATCCCATAAATAAATAAACTCTTGATTTTTTATAACAGTTTTTTTATATACAATGGTTGTTGTTGCCTCAGGCCTGATCGGAGGGGTAGGTTTTTCATCTATGTTTAGAACACGGGTGCTGCTACCAACTGGAGGAAGGGGGATACGAACCACAGGGGTGGCGATGGTTGAGGTTGAGGTAATCTCAATGTCTTTATATATAAAATCAAGACCAGACACAGGTTGATCCCATAGTTGTACCAGTCGCTGTTTTACATTTGGGGTTGTAGATGCTGTGTTTACAATAGACACATCCTCCCCAGTATTGATATCGATCTGTGGGTCACCTGTTGATGAAGCATTTCTGGTTTGGAACGCTGTTTTACCTGTTTTAGGATCGGTGATTGTTGCCCGAGCGGCGGCTTGTTTTGATGCTTGATAGAAACGAACTCCAAAGTAAATACCTACCAAGATAACCAGGAGGATGAGAGCAATGATTATTTTTTTGTAAGGATTTTTCTTTGGTGGCATGAGATACTATTGATATATTACCTTTACTCTCCCGTTTTGAATAGCGTCAGTGATCTGACTTGGTAAAGCTTTGTCAATTGGTTTATTCACCAGCACCCCTCCTTGTTGAACTTGTATAACCTTATCTTCAATCATAGGGTTGGTAAGTCGGGAGTTTGTCGCGTAGAAATTGGGTAGGGGTTTGTATGTTATGAGGAATGAGCTCCAACCATTGCTGTTGGTTACGCCAGGGCTTAGATATTGCTGAACTAATCCAAAAGTAAGATCAAGCTTTGCCTCGGAGGTGTCTACAATAGGAAAATTTCCAATATGTCTTCCCCCCTCAAAAATAGCGTACGCACTGTTTTTGGCACCAGCATAACTCCCAAAGTCACGAGTGATCCAGGCGGGTGGAACCGCTACTCCGCGCGACCGGGGATCCCCGTTGTAATGAGTGTATCCTTGTGAGCTCATGTAAGACACTCCACCATTTCCGATTCCATTATCCCCTTCTCGACCTGTTACACCATTCCCATCACGATATCCAAAAATGGTTGATATTCCCGCTGGAGATGCACCCAAGCTGTTTTGGGTACCAGCATATGTGTTGGCGGAACCAGGGGCCAGAACGCCATATCCAGGAGTTCCGGGTGAGGTTAATACTGTGGGTGGTGCTAGGAAATTGGAGAGGTTATTACCACCCGCTATAATATCAATATTTGCCCCAGCGGCTGTTTGTAGTCCTTGAGTGATGGTCTGTTGTACCCCGGTCGCCTGAAATACACCAGTAACCGAAAATTGAACCAATCTTTTGTTTATAGTAAACAAAAGAATCCAAGCAACAAGTGATAGAAGAAGTCCTTGCCCCGCTCGGAGTAACATCTCTCGGGCCTTGATACGTTTTTGGATATTGGCTTGCTCTATGATCATTACAATACCCGCCACTGCAACATAGATCACTGCTAACACAGAACAAAACCCTATTACTATTTTAAATAATAATAATATAAACTGGTCCATCCCACCTTGGACACGGATACACCCCGGCTTGGTTTTACCATCCATATTGAAGGCGTTGAAAATAGCAAAATCTGTACTTATGTTTGAAAAAGGCTTGTATAGACCTTGATCCACAAATTGACACTCTTTTTCTGAACCAACAATTGTTTTTAGAATGCTTTTATTGTTAATTGTCCCATTTGGTCCTGGTGTCCCCGGAACACTATCTAGTGAAGGGTTGATACCACCAAGGGGGACGGTTACAAGCTGGCTGATAGGACTTTGGGGTTGAGCCTGTGCGGACACAGATACGGTGATAAAAAACACCTGTACCAAGATGAATGAGAATATGAGAGAGAAGATTAGTTTTTTGCCTTTATATATATTACTCATATTTAATTTTGGCCAAATCCAAGAAAGTTTGTATTTGATGATGTATCTATTATATATGAAATATCTTTAGATTGCAGAAGTGCACCAGGGTTTTGTATACCCACAGACAAACGCGACTGTTCGTTACTTTTGGTTTTTTTAAATGTAATACTATTTTTTGCCCCACTAACATAGTCATCGTTTATATACCATGAATATTGTGCATTCAACGAAGAGGCCAATCCAAAATAAATAGGGTAAGAGACAATCGAGGTTTCATCGCTTTTAAATAAGAAATCAGAGCCCAGTTGGTGGTTAAATAAAATACCCAAGAGAGGACTATTTTCATATGAAAAAATATCAGGTTGTATTGTTTGCACCCGTATAGAAGCCAGTGTTTCATCGGGGGTTTTTGAACTCTTGCTTTTGTAGGTAGAGATTGGGGATGTTATGACTTGAAACAAGGGTTCTTGTAAGAGTAAATCTCCTTGATAAATATAGGTATTTTTACCAACACCAGACACATCACCTTTTACTTCACCATCAACCTTCCAAGTATAGTCGGCATAGGTGTTTGTTAAAGGGTTCTCTGTGTCTAGGTTTATGGCGTGTAAAACCAGTGTGGATTCTGGTGTAAACATAGACTTACCTTTATAAAAAGGAGGGGTGTATGTGTTTGCTTCCCAGATGATATCTGTTTCTTTTGGATTAAATTCCCAGGTATTTCTAACTGTATTTCCCTCCCCTGTTAGTATGGTCACTCTGACAGTGCTTTTGGTAAAAAGATTGAAATTAAGTTTATATTGTCCAACACCTTTTAACACTTCTTTACCATTGATTGTCCAAGTGAATTGAGCATTTTTTACTTGTGTACCATACATTTCCGCTTCGATCTCTACATCATCGTTGATCTGAGGCCGACCAGGTAGCACGTTATAATACACCTTTTCTTGAATTTCTTTGATGCCGTTTGGCCCAGTAAAGGTTGAGGGGTCGTCGTATGTGTATTTGAGATCGGTAACCACAGGAACTGTCTCTTCTTGTCCGGCCACATCAGCCGCGGGGGCTTGGGCATATACCGTCTGAGCGAAAGACAGCAAGAAAAACATGCAAAAAATAATATGTATGTCTTTCTTGTTGCTCATTAAGGATATTATACCCCAACTAGTTTTTTAACCAAGTTTTCTTATCTTCTTTCATCTTCAAGATCTGGGCTGGATCAGAAGTAATGATTCTTCCTTCGGTTTCTGATGACACCACTTGAAGAGCTACGTGTTTTGTACCAGCAAAGAATATACCCTCTCCCACAGCGGACTCTAGTAAGAGGTATTTTTCCTCATCTGTCAGGTTGAATGTTCTCTGTACTACATCTATAGACGAGGGAGACTGCTTCATCATAAATTGCATAGATGAGTTGGTAATAATTGGTAATCCATAGGGAGATTTAAGGAAATCCTCCACATCCTGGGTAATTGTAGACATACCAAGGTAGTATTTTCGGCCTCGTTTTGCCAAACCATATAAGAATGAGGCAGTATCTTCTGATTTCATCATCCACCAAGCCTCGTCGATCACTAAAAGGCGCTTTTTAAGCTCTTTCCGGATAGCATTCCAAATGTAGTGCATCACAATATACATAGCTACTGGTTTAAGTTCATCTTCCATGTCCCGGAGTGAGAAAACCACAAATTTCTTATTAATATCCAGGTTTGATGGTCTGTCGATGAACCCTGCCCATGTTCCTTTGGTGTATTTGGTCAGTCGTTGTACCAAAGACTCCCCCCCTTCCATACCAGCCAACACAAGCTCAAAATCAGACATAAGTGGTGGTTCTACGGCCGCAAAGTTTGATTCTGGGGAAATATCCTTCAAAGCATAGGTTTCAGTGATGGCTCTATCAATAATAGAGTCCTCCTCCTGTGTTAGGCCCCCTAACATGATTCTAAATAGCCCTACAAGGCTAATAATGTGTGATCTTAGTACATCCGCACCAGACTCATCCTCACGAGGCACTGGCAGGTCAAATGGGTTGATGTGGTTCTCTGATGTTAGAGAGATATTAAAATACCGTCCACCTGTGGTTTCAGCCAGATATTCATACTCTCTTTCAGGGTCCAAAACTATAACATCAATGTCAAACATCAAAGACCGAAGAATCTCGAGCTTGGTGGCGTATGATTTACCCGCTCCGGCCTTAGCGAATGTTACAGAGTTGTAGTTTTCAAGGGAAAATCGGTCAAAAAGTACCAAACTGCTGTTGTGCTTGTTAATTCCATACAAAATACCCTTATCTGATGTAAGATCAAATGAAATAAATGGGAAAATACTCGACAAAGGGGCAGAATTGAGCTTTGAGTGCACATTCATCTCGTCAGTAGAGACCGGAATAGCACTTCTAAACCCTTGTTCTTGTTGGAATAGAGAGGGTTTGATAAAAACTAGAGTAGATTCGAGGGTTGATTTGATTTCAGACTCGATACGATTGAGTTCATCCTCAGAGTCTCCATATACAGAAACATAGATTCCTACATCAAAGAGCTTTTCCTGAGCTTGTTGGAGGTTGTCTCGAAGATTTTCTAGGTTTTGATAGGCCGCCTCTAGTTGGGGATCACGAACCAACCCCTTCTCTTCTCGTTCCTGAATCTGTCCTTGTACCTCAGCCACCTTTTTTTGAAACTCATGCAACACTGTGGCTGTATCAATAGGGTGTATGAAAATAGAGATGTCAAACGCCTTGTCAAGGTTAATAATTGGAGAGAACCAGCTGTCTGAGAGGTATTTGGGATATGACATTACAAAAAAGCTTCTTACCAGCTTTTCACCCAAGTTGAGGGTTTTTGGTGTGATCTTGAGAGCTGAAGGTGCAATAATATCCTTTAATTCCAAGACAGATGAGCGATAAATGTCTCGAGGAAGTACAGATGTGATCTTACTTAGTTCTTTATTTTTTGGTTTGAGGAAATCAAAGAATCCCATGGATACATATTACACTTTTATTGGCTTCTCTGCATCTCCAGGATTGAAAATTCTATAAAACAACTCAACAATCTCTTCACTTCCCAATCGAGCAACCTTTACTCCACATCGTGCAAGGCCCTGTTCTACTACAGACACCCGTTGTTCGATCTGACTTTTTACTTCTTCAAATGCGTCGTCTTTTAATTTTTCCTGAGTAACTTCATCCTTTTTGGCAAACATGCCTTTTAGGACACCTACCTTCATACCCCCTGCATATGGGACAACAACAAAGAAACTTTTGGTCATAATACTAGAAATCTCAGTCAAACCTTTTATAAAGTTCATATATTCTGTGATCTGCATTCTCATAAGGTCAGAACTTTGGGCTTTGAGACGATCATCTAAGAGCGCAATATAGGGTCGAATGTCCAATTTTCGAGATTGAATATATATTTGAAGTGAAAAATCAAGAGAGTTTAAGAAATTTTGAAACTGATAAATTACAGACTCCTGCTCCTCAATAGATTTGAGGGCAAAGTTAATAGATGAGGCAAGAACAATTGCTCTCATAGAACCGTCTTTGAGAATAAGAACTCCTTCACGTACTTCTCGAATAGGTACAAATTCTTGTGATGGGTTGAAGGCCATATTGAGTTAAGTATAGCTGGTAATGCGGTGGATGGGAAGGATTTATATATTAAAATTAGTGCATCGAGAATCGCTGCTTACAGCAGCAGTATAGGTTTCCCATTTTTGTACAGCAAAGCTGTACAAAAATAAGGGAGAACCCTTTCGATTCTCCCACGAAAGCGCATTGGCGCTTTCTTAGCCGCCTCGGGTGTTTTGCATATATTCTAAAATGTCACTGGGGCGCCGTCGTAGAGGACGTCAGAAGTGTATTTGAGAGAAAAAATGATACAACTATTTATATTCCAAACCTACAACCTGTATTAAAATAAAAATGTCAGGGTTTTTACCCTACCACCAGCAACATCATTGTTTTTCTTTCTTATACAGTCAGTTTGATTAAATTGATTGATTTAGCGAATTTGAAAGAAATTTTTTCAAATAGGCCTTAAAATAAGGGTATTTATCTTGTATTGACAAAGTGTACATAAATGGTGTATAATATAGAGTATAAGCACCTTGAAATCTTTGCGAAGTCACCGTAGCTAAAAGATGTTTAATTGTAGACATTTCCTAGCTACGGTGACACAAGTTATCCTCTGGCAAACCCAACATCGGACGCGTTCATCTGAACATGTCCACCACCCAATACAAACACGTCTATGAAAGACACGTTAGATACATCTGGAACAGCTCTCCTACTTGAGCTGGCTCACGCCCTTAACCGGAATGGTTGGGCTCCTACTGACATCAAGTGGCTCACCGAAGGTGAACGTCTCGCGACTATCCTTCCTGTTGCCCGTGGATGCGGAAAGGTGCAAATCATTACGCACTTCATTGACCTCGCCGCAGACCCGTTCATTCCGAGCGGTCTCACACTCGAGAAGCACACCCCTGGCGTCAGCCAGTTTGAGTGGAATCCGGCGAAAGTCAGGCTCCACCTCTCCGAGAACCAGAAAGACGGTAAATCCATCGAAGGCAACAAGCTGCGCAAGGAGCTGGCAACGGAATCTCCGTTCAATGCCAACCTCCTGGACTACTTGGTAGACCATCCCGACCTCATCCCAGAGGACTGGAAAAAAGATGCCGACGGCAACACCCGCTACATCTATTTCTGGGGGACGATTTTCCGCTACGCTGACGACGACCTGTGTGTCCGCTGTCTCTGCTGGGGCGACGACGGGTGGTGCGTGGACTACGGTTGGCTCAACAGTCGCTGGAGCTCGAGCGACCCTGCTGCTTGTCTCGCAAAGTAGGCTTCAAGTCTTGTTCACTTGGTCTGGCCCTCAGACCCTTTGGACGTGGCTCTTCGGCGATTGTCGCCAAACGCTCCGGAAGATACAGCGTTCTCAAACTTCCAGCCCTTACACACGTCGTGTCGGGGCTTCTTTTTATATATGTTAGACTTATGTTGGTAATAGGCGAATATGGAAGCGATTACGATTTCTTCCTGCCGAATCCAGTATCCACACATTGAGAGTATCTCTGACCAAGGTTTGAGATAGAGTGGTGTGTGCAGAAACTTCAAAAAAATGAAGATACTTGGTATAGAGTGTTAGGGTATTTTAGATACCGAATCAGATTCAATCCTGAGATTGCTTAAAACTTTCAAGGGGTGGTGGTGTAGACGACACTCTATACGAGACCGCAACGCTGACGACAACCTGTATGTCCGCTATCTCTACTGGGACGACGACAGGTGGTACGTGAACTACAATTGGCTCAACAATCACTGGAACTCGAACAACCCTGCTGCTTGTCTCGCAAATCTTTTCATTTCTCTCCCGCCACACGGTTGGGAGAGTTTTGTTTTGTCAGTTGTCCTTGCCAACCACCAAGCATTTTTCCGATTTCTTCCATTTGTAATGATAAGGCAATGTATTTTTTATCATCCAATGACTTGGTTTCCCAAAGTACCATAAGTAGTACATTCAGCGTGTCTATTTTTCTGATAGCAATCTTTACCCACGGCAGTTTTTCTTCTCTTTGTAAAAAACTAGCAATACTGATTGCTTCCATACTTTCCACAAAAAGGGTGTCAATCCGCTGGCCTAAGGAGTGTCGATGAACCTTAGGAATAGTTTGATAATAACTAAACCAGAGAATA
>JBDKKY010000013.1:0-21739 GCA_039795875.1 Candidatus Parcubacteria bacterium
TTTTACCAACAGACACACGCACCCGATCTCCAACGTGCACTTGTCGCAGTTGTGGAAATCCAACAACGTCGATCGGCGTCAATTCATTCACTAGAAAAGCACCAACAAGCACACCATCTTTATCATTATCATCAAGATAATTTCCCTCAATCACAAACTTCGACAAACCTGTAGCCGCATCTTCAGCCGAAGGGTTGATTCCAGCGATAGACGCCGCTGCCTGATTTGGGGTTTCGTCTGAACGAAGAATCCGTCGATAATCAGCCTCGATCTTTCCACTGGCCAATGTTCGAGGAATAACATATTCTGTATTCTGAATATTTTTCAACACCTGCTCAATGTTTGTACTATTTTCAATAGCCGTCTTTTGGCGGAGTGTAGATACAATCACATCTCCCGTATATCGATCCTTACTTGCCTGAATTGAACTCTGAATAAGTCCTACCAGAATTCCATTTACCACAACCAAGTTTAAAAAAGTTAACATCATCACCAACACGATCAATGACGTAGTCCAAACACTGGCATGTTTCAATTGCCGTATCGCAAGATAGAATCCGATCCTCCAATTACTAGCCTTTTTATGTCTCATTAGTTTTTATTTTACGGCTTTAATACTGTAAATAATATGCCAACCCTCAGAAAGACCCTCTAGTATTTCGATTTCACCTTCGTTATTTATCTGTCCGGTCTTCACTTCCACAACAATGACTTCTTTTTTATCAGCCAATACATCTGCACATGCGGGAACCAATACAGGCGTTGTAGTTGCACCGAGTGATTCTGGAGTCTCTTTCATACAAGCGGCTGAATTTAAGATATACACTTTTTTAATTCCCTTCTCCAAAAACAGTGCCGACTGTGGAATCACCAATACGTTTTGTCGTCGATCAGTCTCAATAGAAATATTTGCTGTCATACCCGATTTGATTCGAGAGTCTTTATCAACAAATTGAATCTTAGTTCTGTAGGTTGAAACACCATCCTTGATAGTTTCTGCCGGGTCAACTGAGATAATAGTTGCTGTAAAGAACACGTCGCGACCATATGCATCAAGAGAAACTTTGGCAATCTGTCCAACAACAAGTTTGGCAATGTCATTTTCAGAAACATACGTTTCGATTTGATATTCTCCATCATTCAACAGTCCGATGATCGGTGTGTTTGGCGATGCGATCTCCCCTTCTTTGATATCAACTTTTGTGATCACACCATCAAATGGCGCTCGAATAATCGTCTTGGCGATCATTGCCTGCGCACTCTGGACTCCTGCTTGAGCACTCTGTACATTGGCTCGTTGAATATCCAAGTCTGTAGTTGCACCTGTTGTCTTAACAGCCAGCCGTTGTTCGGCCAATGTAACTGCATTTTTACTATTGTTATATGCGATCTCGGCTTGATTCAGTGAAGCAACCGCTGCTGCGAATGCAGTTCGAGCAGAGGCAATATCTGTCTTTTTAGCAGAAATGTCCGCATAGGTTGCATCGTTCGCACCGACTTGCTCTGAGACAATAGAAATACCCGTGTTGGCATCATTTATAAAATTTTGTGTTGCCGTGATGTATTCTCGAATCTTGGGTAGATTAGTGATACTTGTATCCTTGCTCCATATTGTGAGCATCTCACCAATCTTCAATCGTTGCATGTTTAGAGAATTTCGTAGATTTGGATTTTGATCAATGTAATACAAAAATTCTGGATTGGCACTTCGAGGGTTTCGGAATGAATTATCAACTTTAAAACGGATAGCATCATCAGCTTTTGTATAGATGTCTCGCAATTGATCTGACAGAGACTGGGTATTAAGGGCTAGTTCTCGTTTAGCATTTTCAAATTCATTGGCAGTCAAAGTCACATCCTCTTTCTTACTTCCAGATTGAATATCTCGAAGTCGAGCACTTTCGGAAGCAGCTAGAGCATAGTTTTTGTTCAAAGAAGAAGTATAATCTCCGTTTTCTAGAGAAGCCAGGATTTGACCTTTCTTGACCATAGCTCCTACTTTTACATTGACCCGACTCACACGTCCGGCAGTCTCAAAACCCATATCGACATTTTTGGCCGCAATGACCTTACCTGTCAAAGATACTTCTTGAACGAATTCTTGAGGAGCAACATTATATACATATGTACCGGTGTCTTTATTGCCGTCTCGAAGACCCATCAATATGATGATAATGATGACGACAGCAGGAATCCAGACTTTTTTTTGTCCCTTTCGAGCCCAAATGCCTTTAAAAAATGATTTTGTTTTAGCTAAGACAGTTTTCATGGGTCGAGTATAGCACAAAGTGTATGGATTTATAGGCGCCTAACGGCGACCCGAAGGTTGACTGGCTTATCGGACTATGCATATACTGAGGTCACTTCGAGGGGTAGTCCTTCGATTTAAACCTTTTTACCCATATGCCAGCAAAGCTACACGAATTTGAGACCGGCGACATAGTCACTCCTGTGACGGAAATTAGAGGAATAACCTTTCCGATAGGAGTGGAAGGTGTTATCACAACAATATCCACCAAGGGTTGCATTACCGTAGGAGTAAAACACAAAGATGCATACCCGGGAAGCGATGGATCTAGCGGGTTTGCACCTGAGTACGTGCACCGATACTCCGTCTGGCATGACAAAACCCGGTTGGTCCGCCGACTCTAAGCACAGCCGTTACCCACCCTCCCCAGGTGCGTAACGGCGCTTTTATTTCACCCCTCAAGGGGGTGTAATATGTAAAATTTATAAGGAAATTCGAGGGGTTATTATTGCATCAGCACGATTTTTGTGTCACAATGACCCGATGCAAAATGACATAAGAAATATCGCCATTATCGCTCACGTGGACCACGGCAAGACAACTCTCGTTGACGCCATGCTTAAATACACCGGTGCTATAAAAGAAGACGCAGGGAGTATGGACTCTAACTCTATCGAACAAGAACGAGGTATTACTATTTACGCTAAAAATGCTTCTCTTGTATACAAAGGCCATAAGATCAACATCGTGGACACACCAGGTCACGCCGATTTTGGTTCAGAAGTAGAGCGAGTACTTCGATCTATCGACACAGTGCTTCTTTTGGTTGATGCCCAAGAAGGACCAATGCCTCAAACACGTTTCGTATTGAAAAAATCTCTTGAACTAGGATTACGACCTATTATTATTATGAATAAATTGGATAAGCCTGCTGCTGATCCGAAACGAGTTCATGATGAGATCTTGGAACTATTTATCGAACTTGGTGCTGAAGATGCACAGTTAGACTTTCCTGTTGTGTACGCCATCGGACGAAGTGCTGTGGCCAAACGAGAACTGTCAGAAGAGTTTGTAAATCTTGATCCGCTATTTGATATGATTCTTGAACATATTCCTGCAGCAACTCCAACACGAACAGATGATGTTTTTGTTGCCCAACCTTTCAACCTTGCCTATGACAACTTTGTAGGACGACTTGCCTTGTGCCGAGTGTGGAACGGAACAACATCTGTTGGTAAGGCTGTGACTATTTTAAATAAAGATAAATCTCCTCGTACAGGAAAGATTATCAAACTGTATAGTTTCGAAGGGCAAACACGAACTGAGGCAGAGAGTGCACAAGTTGGAGATATCGTTATGGTGGCAGGTCTTCCAGATATCTTTATCGGAGAAACTATCACATCAGACGCGTCTATCGAACCACTTACTTCTATCGGTGTAGACGAGCCAACTATTGCTCTTAATTTTTTGGTTAACAACTCTCCATTTGCTGGACGAGAAGGAAAATATGTTACAAGTCGACAGATTCGAGATCGACTAGAAAAAGAACTTGAGGTAAACGTAGGATTGAAAGTAGATTTTGATACAGCATCAGGAGATACATTTAAAGTATATGGCCGAGGAGAATTGCACGTAGCCGTTCTTCTAGAGCAAATGCGACGAGAAGGATTTGAGGTTCAGGTTTCAAACCCAGAAGTTATTATCAAAGATGTTGATGGTGTAAAATCAGAACCGTTTGAAGAAGTCGTGATCGATGTACCCGCAGAATTTTCAGGAGCAGTTATTGAAAAACTCGGAAAGAGAAAAGCGTTGATGACACAGATGACAGAGCGAGACAATATCACACGTCTTGTATTTGAAATGCCAACACGAGGACTACTTGGATATCGAGGACAGTTTATGATCGATACAAAAGGAGAAGGAATTCTTTCATCACGATTTATCGCCTTTCGACCACATGTTGGGGTTATCGAAAAACGAGAAGTAGGTTCTATGGTTTCTATGGAAAATGGAAAAGCACTTACCTTCGCACTCGGAAACTTGCAAACACGGGGCGTTCTATATATCGGACCAAGTACAGAAGTATATGCAGGTATGGTTGTTGGAAACACATCTAAAGGAGAAGAGATGGAGGTTAACCCAACTAAAGGTAAACAACTTACAAACATGCGAGCTTCTGGAACAGACGAGATGATCATGCTTGTTCCCCCTTATACGATCTCTATCGAGCGAGGATTGGAAACAATGCAAGATGATGAATTCCTGGAAATAACTCCGGAAAGTGTACGACTACGAAAGAAAGGTTTGACCAAGACTGATCGAGAAATGATGAAGAAGAAGGCATAGCACATCACAAAAAAACACCTTATTCTACAAGGTGTTTTTTTGTGGGTGTGTGATTTGGTAGTGCTTGACTTTTACTATATATCCATGGTATAATATATATGTATAGGTAAAGAGCCTATCGCCAACAAAAAACAAACACTCCCACCCTTCCCGCACAATGAAAACTCTTCAAATTCTTCTCTTCTTCCTCTTCGCTCTCAGTGCCCGCGCGACCACAGTGTTCGCGTTCGGCGGACAAGGTTATGTCAGTCAAAACCTGACTCACACCATGAGTCAGGCCAATGGCTTCAACATCGACTTCTTCGGGACCCAGGACTTGAATAATCCCCGGGCAATGATCGACGTCTTCGCCCGAGAAACCTCGAGTCCTTCGAACCTAACCATTCTCCAAATTCTCTCCGGCGACGGTTCCGACCTCGCTGTCGGGAATTATCCGGAGGCAACGTGGTTTGAACCGGGACACCCTGGAATCATCTTCTCCACAGGGAGCAGAGGGTTCAACGATACAGACAGCTGGTTTAATGTTTTGGAACTCCAATGGGGTACAGACAACAAGCCGACAGTCCTGGCCGTTGACTTCTACCTTAAGGAGAATATTCCGAATACGAACTGGGTCCGAGGGTCTATCCGCTTCAACTCGAACATCCCTGTAGGCCAAGTGCCGGAACCCAGTTCAGCCTTGCTGATCCTGGTTGCAGCCCTCGGCCTCACCCGTCGGAATCGCTAACTCAGCGAGAGAAGAACCTGATCCTTATCGGAGCCCTGTGCCGATAAGGGTCTTTTTTATTTGACACATTTATATAAATATAGCACCATGAACATATCGGACAAAAGTCCGACAACACTGAACCCAACTCACACCCATGAAATTCTGTTTGCTCCTTCTCGCACTGTTCCCAGTCACAACCCAGGCAAGTACACTTGTCGTTACCACACATGGTCACACCTCAACCCTCACCTCAAATGAGGGGTACAACTTCCAGGCCATAGTCATTGACGACCGCTTCATCCGCCTCGTCGTCAACAAGCCTGAAGGCGAGACCTGGGCACTCCTCCTTGGAGTCCCCCAGGGTCAGACCCTGGCTGACGGATTCTACGAACCCATCCCAGGCAATGATTCCTTCGATGCCTACCCCAACATGTTAGGCGCAGGATTCAGTATTGCCGGCACTAACCCACTAACAGGAACCATGGGGGGAGCGAACACCACAAGTGGAAGCTTCACCTTGTCAGGTCTCGGGCTTACAGGCAGCACAGTCAACGCGTTCCGCCTCGACTTCGACGTTCGCGCAAACGGGCGCCAAACGGGTTATGCGGAATTCAACCCGACTTCGGTCCCCGAGCCCGGAAGCACCTTCATGATGCTCTGTCTCGGACTCGGCGTTCTGACGATTCATCGCCGGAAAACCAAGTGACCACAAGGTCCCTCGAGGAATTCAGCCTTCCCGCGACAGCGCGTGGGAGGCCCTTTTTTATTTATATATAATAGTGTATACTCCATTTCATGTTAACAGCTATTCTAAAAGGTCTGCCTTATATTCAAATCGTTCTAGCGGTCCTACTTGTTACTCTTGTTTTAATACAAAAGACAGATAGTGACGCCGGAGGTTCTTTTGGTGGTAGCAGTGATTCTTCATGGCATACACGTCGAGGGGGTGAGCAAGTTATTTTTGTCCTTACAATTATCATTTCTATAGTCTTTGTTGCTTCAGTTATTCTAGACTTGTGGGCTTAGTTAAGGCTCAAATACCTTTTCACCGGACTCTACACTGGGTCGATTCGAGACAAAAAATAAGCATCTCTATCGTGAGTGCTTATTTTTTGTTGAGAACTCGACTTGACATACAGTTAGAATTTGCTATTATATAAGTATTAATTTTCTCCGCTGGTTTGAAGATCCTGCAGTCTGTACCTATACTACTGCGTCGATCTCGCTTTTTTGACACGAAAAATACGTTACGCAAGCAAAGCGACCCTTAGCGATGAACATTACATTTACAAACTAAATATAAAACAATGAACTCAGATAAAGACAATAAGTCTTCTAGTAGTAAGCCCTTACGAGTATATAGCAGTGATAAACCAATATTAAAACCTCGCCACCCTGATCCAATGAGACCAGCTGGTGCACCTTTGACAAGACGAGGATTCAGTCCTTCATATACCCGAAACGGCTTTACCCAAGCTAAAAAGCCAGGCAATATTCCTCCAATACCTGACGTTTGGAATAAAAAACCAAGCATGAAAAGAGAGGAACCTGTACAAATAAACAATACCGTACACACAGAAGCGGCTCTTCCTAAAAACCGAAAACCCAATAAACGATACAGTATGCCCCGCTCACGACCAGTGATCGGATCAGCCTCTCAGACTAAACCCGGAACACAGCAGGCTATCCCCGAGGTTGCTCCAGGCAACTGGCGAGTTATTCCTCTTGGTGGAGTAGAAGAGATTGGTATGAACATGACTGTTATCGAAAACGAACATGACATCATTGTTATCGACGCTGGTTTTCGATTTAAAGAGGAAGCGACTCCTGGTATCGACTACATTTTACCAAACACAAAATACCTTGAAGAGCGAAAGCACAAAGTGCGCGCTTTGATTGTAACTCACGGTCACTTGGACCACATCGGTGCCCTTCCCTACATTATTGAAAAGATTGGTATGCCACCTGTGTATACTCGAAATCTAACATCATTGATGTTGAAGAAGCGACAATCAGAATTTCCAAATGTTCCACCACTTGTATTTAATATTGTTGAAGGAAATGAAAGTCTGCGAATCGGTCAGACTTCAGTCAAATTTTATGGAGTAACTCACTCTATTCCTGACTCAATGGGTATCATTATCGATACACCAAATGGATGGATCACTACCCCAGGAGACTTTAAACTTGATCACGTCGATGGTATTCCTACAGCTGACGAAGAAGCTAACTACAAACTTTTCGACGGAAAGAATGTGCTTCTGTTGCTTGGTGAATCGACAAACATCGAGAACCCAGGATTCTCAACACCTGAAAGTGTTGTGCATGCCAACCTAGATGAGATTGTCCGAACCATGAAAGGCCGAATGATTATGGGAATGTTTGCCTCACATGCATTTCGTATTGCTAAAGTGATCGAGGCTTGTGAAAAATATGGCAAGAAAGTTGTAATCGAAGGACGAAGTATGAAAAATAACGTAGACATTATGCTACAAGCAGGTGTAATGACAGTGGCCAAGAACACTATCATTAGCGCTCAAGAAATGTCTCATCATGCTCCGGACAAGATTGTAATCCTCGCCACCGGTGCCCAAGGAGATGAATTCGCCGCATTGATGCGAATGTCTACAAAACAACACAAATACATCACCCTAACCGAGCGAGATACTGTGCTTCTATCATCCTCTATCATTCCTGGTAATGAAAAAGTGGTACAAAAAATGAAAGATAACATCGCTCGTCTTGGTGCCCACATCATGCACTATCGAACATCCGATGTGTTCATCCACGCAACTGGCCACGCCAACAGAGGTGAGATCGAATGGCTGCACCGAAAGCTACGACCGCGATACTTCATGCCAATGCACGGTAATCACTACCACCTAAAGCTGCACGCCGAACTAGCTCATCAACTTGGTATTCCCAAAGAAAACATTATCGTCCCTGACGACTGTAACATCCTAGAGATTCAAGAAAATGGTAGTAAGTTCGTAAAGCTTGCGGTAAAAGCACCGGACAATGTAGTAATGGTGGACGGATTCACTGTTGGAGACATACAAGATGTAGTCCTACGAGATCGACAGATCTTAGCTGAAGACGGAATCTTCGTGGTAGTTGCCATGATGAATCCTTCAACCGGCCGGTTGATCAAGAGTCCTGATATTATCTCTAGAGGTTCTGTGTATTTAAGAGAATCACAAGATCTTCTACGAGAGATTCGAACATTGGTAAGAACAACTATTGAACGGGCCGCATATAACATGCGACCACCAAATATCGATTATATTAAAGACTTGACTGCAGATACCCTTGGTAAATTTATTTTCCAAGAGACTGCCAAGAGACCAATCATCATCCCTGTTGTATTGATGGTATAGAGACTGCTATACTTATAGTCAGAACGATCTATAAGAAAAAGACCGCGACTAGGCATTGCCCAGAAGCGGTTTTTTTCTTTATGCAGACGACTCTATTTATTTGATATTATTTGCAACTACCATTGTATTAACTAAGTTTGTGAGTGTGTTAGCATCGATCTTCTTACCATTCACTGCTACAGTCTTAGTTAGAGGATCAATCACTGGACCCCATTTTGATCCAACCAGAGATACTGTTAAGAAGGTATTTGTAGAGAAAGCAACAATGTTAGTCTTTGGAGTAGCTCCGGCAAACACTGGCGATCCATCAACTGTATAGAACAGCGGCGTAGCGGTTGAAGGCGTAGAAACATCTTTACCTTGATCTCGGGTTGTAACATTCTTAATCCATACCTTCTTGAATGAATCATACTCATACTTGATATTTCCTGATGTTACCGACGTTCCACCTGATGGCTGCAGTGTTATGATGCTAGCTCCATTTATAGTGCCGTCTTTAAATGTCACTGAATTGTTAGTCCCGTTCGTTAACGCCCACACCGATGGATAATAGACTGTAAATCCAGCTGGACTTACGTACCGTGTAGAAGGAGACATGTTAGTGTCGGTATTTCCTCCAGTGTTAGCGGCATCATCTGTCACAGCTGGGCCATTATTACCATTTGGCTGGCCTGTCATAGTGGTATTGGTATTTGTACCTGATACCATCGAACCGTCATCCTTCATCCTCTCGTCTTTTTTTGAACTCAGTGCAATAGCCGCAATGATCGCTATGATTATAACGACTACAATAACTATTGGACCGACGTTTGATTTTTGTGTTGGTTGCATAGTTCAAGTATACACCCGAACTTCACAAGTCAACGGCAGACTATTCTTATCAACACGCTCGTTAATATTAATTACATGTTACGTCGTAAGCGTTTCTCTGGTACGGTACAGCTTTGGAAGTTCCTGAGCTGTCTACACACCAGTATGAACCACTTGCCATTCGCGTGCCTATGTTTTAAAACAAAGAAAAAACTCCGGACTCGAGGATTAGTCGAGCCGGAGCCGTAGTGTTGGAGGCGATTGCCTTAGGCTGCTGCAGCCTGTTCACGCATGAAGGGAATCAGTCGGGCCAGATTCCGACGGGCAGCCGATTCCTCAGCCTCGGTGTGGGGCGAACGATAAATCGATTCCCGCAACATGAGCGAGGTCAAGAAGGCGGCGCTGCCGGTCATGAATTTGTCTTTGGGGGCACCGCTTTCGGCCAGCAGTTCCAAAGTATCGGCGCGGACACGCTCAAACATCCCGGCCAACCCGTACAGATCCGCGTCGACCATCAGCTTCCCTTCGTGAGTGGCCGGAGGATCCATGTGACGAGTGTCCATGATGTCCATAACCACCTGAGCAATGTGTTTTTCAGGCACATGCATGGCACGCAAATCACGGGCGGCATATTCAGCACTCTTTTCCTCATTGTCTCTGGCTCCGACAACGAAGACCACATCATGGTAGAACGCGGCGAGTTTCAGAGCGGCGTAATTCACCCGAATGTCGGGATAGACGCTTTCGCGCATCTCCAGCCAACGTAAGACTTGCGCCACATGGGCCAGGTTATGGTATTTCCGATAGGGGGCACCGTAGGCCTTTACCACCGTTCGGGCCCGACGTTCGGCTTGGGCAGGGTTGCCACCCAACACAGTAATCCAGTTTGCAATGTTCATGGCTTTAGGGGGGTTAATTGTTTCTTTTGCCGAGACTTTCTCAGGCACATAGTTATAATGCGCCTCCGCCGCGTTGGTGTATATCTGTCTAATAACGATTAGACAACAACGTGCCCTGTTGCTATGATCACGGTATGAATAACATTATGACTACTCCAAAAGATGTACTCATGAGCTTGGGTCTAACCTTAACTGAGGCAGAGATTTATATTTGTATGATGAACAATATAAGAACAGCTAAAGAAATCATCAAATATACAAATCTCAAAAGGCCGACGGTGTACTATGCGCTGACCAACCTGGAGCATCGCGGACTTATCAGTAAAAAGAATAACCATCTTGATCATGAGTACGCTGTTTCATCTCTTGATGTACTTTCTGGACTCGCCGAAAAGAAGCGACTTGAATCAGAAAGTCTGGTTGAGGAGGTAACTCGGTTGATTCCTAATTTGAATAATAAAATTTCTGAAAAAGATGTAAAACCAAACGTTGCGTTCTATGAAGGAGTAGAGACCGTTAAAAATATTATTTTAAGTACAGCCTATTGTAAAAGTAAACAGATTAAAACAATTATTCCTGGGGAAGGTTTCTTTTGGCAAGTAAAAGATGGTCATTTCCTCAATGAATACATCGAGAGACGTGTAAAAAACGGTGTAAAGACTCAAAGTCTCTGGGAGAAAAGACTTGATGAAAAAACTTTTGCAAGATTCTATAAAAATATTTCCAATATAAAGATATTGCCCTCTAGTATGCACGGCAGATTTTCCACCAGTATCTTTATCTATGATAATAAAGTGATGTATATTTCTTCTTTGGAAAATACATACTGTATCATCGTGACTTCAGCTGAACACTATGAAATGATGGCCGCTTTGTTCGAAGGAATATGGGCCCACGCTAAACAATACTAAAAAATATATATAAGGTATCCCACCGAACGAGTCGGTGGGGGTTGAATGTTAGTTGTTCGCGAGCCAGGCCTTGAGCTCTGGCAGATTGTCGCGATGGATGATGAGAGTTGTACGGTGACGAGGAGTCACTTCGGTAAGAATTGCCGGCTCGTATTCTGTAAACTCTCCAGTTGTGGGTTCGAAATCCAGATGGACGAACCCAAGTGCGCGACTGATGGCGTTGACCGGTGTGTCATCCCACGGTGTCACAAACTTTTGGTTCAGAACCGTGGCACCAACCTCACCGATCCAGAGGCGGGCCATGTGGCAACCGATACTTCCACCGCCGATCTCGACGTCTTTGAAGAGCTGCCTATCACCTTCAGCTTCTGCCATGTCGGCAATGCGTGGATGATGTTTGCACATTCTCTCGCGCAGCAGAATGTATTGCTTCTTGAGGGTTTTGTTGCCAGGTTTCAGCTCTTCGTCGACACCGAAGCGCCTGCGAATGACTGGACCACCTTTGACCCAGAGATAGGTTTCGCCATTGTTGGCGTCGCCGATGCAGGCCGCGATTGTTTCACTGTTGCAAACGAGCGCCAACATCGTACCGACTCCGTGAGTCTGCTTCCGATCATAGGCTTTGGTGCCATCGAGAGGGTCGCAGGTGAAGTAGAGATTGTGTGTTGGGTGGGTACAGGGAAGGTAGAGGCCTTCCTCTCCTATGATCCCAAAGTTGTTGAGTCCGGGCGTAGCGAGAATTGTTTCTCGATAGTGGGCCTGAGCCTCGATGTCTCCTTGGGTCGCCAGGTCGTTCGGGTCTTCATCTCCCATCTGACCGTAGCCTCGCTTGGGAACCGGAACAGGATTGTGGGCGTGGAGGCGAATGATCTCGATTGCTTTTTCGACCATCATCCGCATTCTGTCACCTACGAATCTGAATTAAGTGTGCTAGGAATTGTGTTCATATTGTTTTTTGTGTTTGTGGGAGGACTATCCTTTCCACATACTCAATATAAAGCTTAACACTTAAGATTATGGATATACTGTTGATATGTGTATATCTACAGTACAAATCTTCATTAAATCGTCATTTATCTTCTATTTATCTAGCTAATATGGTATATTGAATGTGTACTAAATCAATACAGTTCTATGACTCAAAAGAAATCCGCTCTAGAAAAAATAGGTTTGACTTCTGAACAAGCCACACTATACACCACCCTGGTGCAGAACAACGCACTCTCCCCTTCGGATATTGTCCGTATCACGAAGATACACCGACCTGCAGTGTATGAGGCCTTGGACCAACTGATCACACTTGATCTTGTACGAGTTGTTCCATTTGGAAAAAATAAGAAATATACAGCTGAATCTCCAGAACATCTTGAAAAATTATTTAAAGACATTGAAGATGATTTTAATTCTGAGATCTATCATTTGCAAGATACATTTGCTAATAAAGATCGAAAGCCTATAGTGACTTTTGCTCAAGGGGATAAGGCCATTAAAGATACGTTCGCTGATGTTGTACACGAGCTGAAAAAAGGCGATGTGTACTATAGATACAGTCCCAGTTTGGCCAAAGAATATTATAAATATCTACCCGCTGACTATCGTCACTTGCGAGACAAAAAGCAGCTTGAACGTTTTGTTATTACAGATAAAGAATCAGCTGCCAAGATGAGCAAAAAACTCGGTAAAGGCGTTCGGACTATTCCGAAAGGAATGGAATTATTTGATACAAAGGTTAATCAATGGATATTTGGCAATAAGGTTGTGTTCGTGGATTATAACTCTAAGAGTATTATTACTGTTGAAAACAAAAAGATCGCCCAGTTTCAGAAGGCAATCTTTAAGCTTTTGTATGATCGGTTGGGGTGATTATTGTATCACAACTTCGAGAAGCGTTAGCGGGTCTACAAAGCGCAAATGTCTATATTCTTCCAGTGATCGAGTGAGGGCAGCTATCACTTTAGTCTTCCCTGCCTCATCCAAAGATGTGTCTCGAAGTTTTTCTCGTAAAGTCTCGACGTACAAATCGTATACTATTTTTCCATCTGTATTAGTATTGCGAATTGTGTCTAGAATCTTTAAAGCGTCACTTGAATCATTGAGCACCGACTCGGCCAATTGACCGATAAGTTCCAACTTAGGAACACCCACTATAGCTTCAACTTCTTTGAGTCCAATCTCTTTCCCCTCAGCTGCGTTCATCACTTTCTGCAGAACACCCAGCGTATCACGGAATGAGCCATCTCCGCTCATGGCGATAAGACGAATACCGTCTGGGTCGACTTCATATCCTTCTTTTTTAGAAACAGATTGGGCGATTTTACTTAAAGTATCTACTGTCGGGGTGCGGAATGTATGGATCTCACAACGTGACACAATTGTGTCGGGTAATTTACCTAACTCAGTTGTAGCAAGTATATAGACAACATGTGCTGGCGGCTCTTCTAGCCCCTTGAGGAAGGCATTGAAAGCTGCCTTAGATAGCATGTGCACCTCATCGAGAATATAAACTTTGTATGGAGACCGAAACGGCAAAGTCATAGCACTTTCTGTCAATTCACGAATATTGTCGACACCTGTGTATGAAGCAGCATCGATCTCATAAAGATCTTCGGTTTCTACTCCCAAAGCTTTTGAAAAAATACGAGCAATGGAGGTTTTTCCAATACCTCGAGTCCCTGTAAATAGATAGGCGTGATGAGGGGTCTTATTTTCTACTGCCGCTTGGAGTACCTTGACGATATGGTCCTGTCCGGCGACCTGCTCAAAAGATTCTGGACGATACTTTCGATATAGCGAGTTATGGGTAGATTGAGTGGTCATATGGGTAGTATTGTAGCAGATTAGAGGAGGTAAATGAAAAAGCGCCGTACCGATGAAGGTCGTGCGCCGGATCTACCATCTCTTTTTCTCCTCGAAAAGTCTGCCTATCGATTTACAGAGCAGCCAAAAGGGACCGAAGACTACCATACAGACACCACTGAGGCCAACAGTAAGTGCAGTGAAAAATAAGCTGATGAGGAGTCGGATAGGCCACAACATCGAGCTCACCAACACATACACCACCCTTCTACCGCCGTAGTTGCCGTAGGTATTGTCCAGGTCGAAGATCATGTTGATCGGACCTTCATAGCTCATAGCATGATTGCCTCTTGGCTCCCGGTCTTCGTTCAGCAAGAAGGATCCGGGGAATAGGAAGTTTCGTACAGCCTTCAAGAATAAATTCTTCCAGCCGCCACGGTCCAACTCGTACCCCTGGAGAAAAATCCAGAGACCAGTGATGGCCATAGGTAAGCCGATAGCGACAATGCCAACAAGATAGATGAGCAGAAGATTTTCCTTAACGAATTCGATGTATTGGTTCATGGTTTTAATGTGCACTGTTTCGTCCTGTCTGGCACGATGCCAGGTGGACTCATCAGGACGGATAATATCCGCCGACAGGGCACGTTTTTGAGAACGGAAACGTGCAAAACCGGATAGTTAGTTGGTCTCCTCGATGATGTCATTCTTCTTCCAGTCCAACTTTCTGTAGCCCCACACATGCAGCAGCCACATAAAGTAAAGATATCCAGGTATGGCCAAGGTTATAGGAAACCAGACGGTCCACGGCATGGTTTCAGGAAGCTTGCTCCATGGCAATGAGGCCACTACAGCGACAAGAGCAACAAGGCCGCCGAAGGAGATGTAGGTCCTGATCATGATGGCCTTCATCGCGTCATTGAGGTGATGACGAAACTGCCGAATCGCCGTGCGGAGGAGGAAAAACAGGCCGATCAAGAGTAGTAGGGCCAGAACGAGAGCAACGTACATCAGCGTCTCGCCTGAGAAGCTGTATATGTGTTCAACGATCTGGGTGGTAATGTAGTCTATTAGTTTGTTCATGGGTTATGGGTAATGCACACACTTTGTGTACATCTGTAATATTAGTTAAATGCCCAATATTTGCTATTTATAAGTATTAAAAATAGGCTAAAGCTAAAATAGCCTTATATAATAAGGCTATTTTAGGATACTATTTATAATTTAAATTATAATTTACTCCGCAAAAACGCAACCACCTCCCCAACCGTCTCCATTTCCATGATTTCCTTCCGGATTTCTGGTGCATCATCAAAACCGCTCATAAATGTCTTAAAAAACTTCTTCATTAGAGCAAATGACTTCGTGTCTCCTAGGTATGTATCAAAAAGCTCAGTTTGCCTTGCCAGAACGGAAATTCGTTCTTCACGTGTTACCTCTTTTGGAGCATTGGGATTTTCTATATTTCTAAAAAACCAAGGATTACCAAATAACCCTCGCCCAACCATCACGCCGTCGGCATTTCCAATCTTAGCTTTCTCATATCCATCTGCAACGGTTTCAATATCTCCATTTCCAAATATAAGTGGAGCTGTTTTATTAGGATTATTTTTTGCCCAAGCATCCCGCATCTCTACAACTTGTCGTACATAATCCCAATTGGCCGGGACTTTAGACATTTCTTTTCGTGTTCGAGCATGAATAGTAATAAGATCAACCTCTGCATCAAGTAAGATTGGAATCCACGTATCCAATTCAACCTGGTTATATCCTATTCGAGTTTTTACTGATATCGCCATCTTTCGTACTCCATCAACAGTAGCCCCATCTTTAGCCGCTTGTATTACGGCTTTGGCGAGCTCTGGGTGTTTTATCATCGCTGCTCCACATTTTTGTTTTTCAATAGTTTTATCCGGACAACCCATATTGATATCCACTCCATCAAAACCCATTTCCAGACAGAGTTGTGTGGCCTGTCTCATATGTTCCGGGGTAGAAGAAAAGAGTTGTGCCACTATCGGATGTTGTTCTTTAGAGAAAAGTAAATCTTTCTTTAGTTTTATTTTACCTTCCGGTGTTGCTCGGACCAGACCATCAGCCGATACAAATTCAGTCCAAAACACATCTGGGGCTCCTGCCTCCTGTATAACCGTACGAAAAGCGATGTCTGTGACATCCGCCATGGGCGCAAGAACAAACAGTGGCCGATGACTATTTTTCTTTTTTAGCTTGTGAAATAAAGACATGTTGTGTAAAGTAGCTACACAATACCACAAAAATCTTCTAAGAGGTACCCATCATAAACACTGTCCCTATCGGAAATCCATAAGGCACACAGTAGTAAAAAGACAAACAAACTCCACCAGGAATATAAGTTCCGAGCAGGGCTGATCCTATAAAAGGTTTGTATTTAGCATATAAGATACTCACTCCAGGTTGGTATACCAAAGGAAGGACAAATCCATACGGGGTCAGGATATAAAGCATTAGATTGAGACTGCAGGGACAATAATAGGCCATAACAACCCGACCACCAAATGGAATTCCGATAGATGCTGATGTGTTGGTTGGTTGTATAGCAAAAAAGGCCAACATCACGTACAAACCAAGATATAACACGCCTTTTCGAAGCCTCTGTAACATATAAACTAGTCTATCATATATGATATACTAGATCTATGAATCTAGAGACTATTCCCTTCGTAGAGCTAATTATTTCAATTTTCCTTCTCGGATACTGGGTGGGTATTTTTATTTTGCTTTATCATCTTATCCGCTTCGGTGTCGGCGCTCACCCTCGAATCATTGCGCTAGCCCTGCTTCTTGGATCGCTTCTATTAACAGGTTTTGGGGTCACCTTGTTACTTCAAATTAAATAATAATACATACTATGCCACCAGCAGAACCAATAATTAAAGAAACACAAGATGAGAAAAAGGGTTTATTTAGTTTTCTGACTCACACGCATTTATCATTCGAAGGAAGAAAAGAGTATGAAGAAATAAAAGTATTTACTCGAAGACATTGGTGGGTACTTCTTGGCCCTGTGCTTGCCTTTGTATTCTTTAGTATACTTCCTATTTTTATAGTTATGCTTGGAGCTAAATGGATTTTGCAATATCAGCTCGCTGCTTGGTTTGGACTTGGATGGATATTGTATCTGATGTGTTTATGGTTTGGATTATTTTATAGACTAACAATGCACTCACTTGATGTGTGGATTGTTACCAGTGAACGCGTGATCGATTCTATGCAACTTGGATTGTTTCGAAGAAAAGTCTCTGAATTGCATCTAGAATCTATTCAAGATATTTCTGTAAATACAAACGGTATTATTCAATCATACTTTAACTTCGGTGACCTTGAAGTACAGACAGGCGCGACAGCACAACGATTCTTGTTTGAACAAATTCCAAAACCGCTTGAGGTGAAAGATAAAATTATGGAAGCGGCGAAGCAATATGATATTGATAGATTGAAAGTTATTGATCAGCAGAAGGAGTTATAGCGACTTCTCAACAAAAAATAAGTGCTCACGATAGAGGAAGCTTCAATCGAAAAATCCCATTGTCACGATAGACAAATGGGATTTTTCTCTTTCAGCTTCGCAGTGTAGAGTGAAGTGGTAAGGTTTTGAAGTTTGGTGGTAGGTAGAGTGCGGTGGTGTGGGTTTTGGGTAACCCCTCCTATGTATATAGCAGTCTTTTCCCAATGTCAGACAATATGTTTGACATTTCTAGCCCACTTTTCTATACTAACGACATGAAGACCAAAGTTAAAAAACTCCCCACTTTCATAGCCGACAACACAAAACGCGTATCTATACGTGAGTATCTTCGTCATTATGTATCTTACAATAATGAGATCAACGAGACAGGCAAAAAAATTATGATCACCAATCAGGAAAAAGACGTGGTTCTTATCTCTCCAGCCGTGGAAAGAAAGATTTGGACCGTTGAAGAATTTAGAAAAATGATCACACCTGGTGGTGACCCAAATATGAGTAAAGATATAGATAAAATCGTATATGGAATATAAAAATATTATCATAGATACCAGCGTGTGGGTTGCTTATTTGAGCGGAGCAGACAGCTCTCATCAGAGAGCTTTGGCTTTTAGTGATTTGTATATACAGGAGCAAACAATACCCGATATTGTCTTTTACGAAACCATGACTGTATTAAAAAATAAGCTAGGTAAAACTTCTCTGGTTGAGAACTTTACCAACTATGCCATCCAAGAACCCCATATAACTATCCGTCTTTTTTATGAATACAATCGAGAGGTATTAAAACTATTCAATTCTCCGATGGGTGAAGGGTTGTCATATGTAGATACATTATTACTTTATCTGTCTCGTGATTATCATATACTGACGTTTGATGATGAGTTGAAAAAGAGGATTAAGAAGTTTGGAGGGTTGTTGGTGAAGTAAGAAATCTCATCACGAAAAAACTGCACTCACGATAGAGATGCAGTTTTTTCCTTCTTCGATTTTGTGTTGTACAAGATGTGGTAAGGTATCGAGGCTTAGTAGACTACTTAGTAGTCACAGCCTTCTTCACTAACTTATTCAGCCGACTTTTCTTTCTTGCTGCGGCACCGTCTTTGATGGTGTTTCCTTTAGCGGCTTTGTCTAGAGCTTGGTAAGCTTTTGGAAGCAACGCTGCTGCTTCTTTAACCTTTCCCTCTTTAACAAGCTTCTTTACAGCTTTCACTGTATCTTCTACTTTCTTTGTTCGTCGTAGGTTGAAAACTTTCTTTTTTTCACCTGAACGTAGAGCTTTTTTTGCTGATGATGTTATTGGCATGTTATTTGTTTATACTATATTTTTATATTAATTATTTTCTTGAGTCAACAATAGTTTTCTCTACGTTTGGTGGGACAGCTTCGTATTTAGCGAATTCCATAGTGTTTGATCCTCGTCCTTCAGTCATAGATCGAAGTTGTGTCGTGTATCCAAACATTTCTGAAAGAGGAACCATGGCTCGGATGGCCTTGTTCAATCCTCGATCTTCCATTCCTTCGATTTGTCCTCGTTTAGATGACAATGATCCCGTTACATCTCCCATGAATTTTTCAGGAACTACAACCTCAACTCGCATGATAGGTTCCATGATAACTGGTTTTGCTCGACGCGCACCATCTTGGAATGCTTGTGAAGCAGCAATCTTGTACGCGATTTCTGATGAGTCCACATCGTGGTATGAACCGTATGTAAGTTCACATGACACTCCGGTCAATGGGAATCCAGCAACGATACCTCGGTCCATCGCTTCTCGTACACCTTTTTGTACAGCAGGAATAAATTCTCCTGGGATAACACCTCCTTTGATAGAGTCGATGAACTCGTATCCAGGTTCTCGGTGAACGTTCTTTGGCATCTTTTGTCCTTCTGGCCAATCTTGTAGTGGCTTAAGAGTGATTCGTACGTGACCATATTGTCCTTTACCTCCTGACTGCTTAGCATATTTGTGTTCTGCTTCGGCTTCGGCGGTAATAGTTTCTCGGTAGGCTACCTGAGGTTGACCAACATTGGCTTCAACGTTGAACTCTCGTTTCATACGATCGATCATAATCTCAAGGTGAAGCTCACCCATACCAGCGATAAGGGTTTGTCCTGTTTCTGGATTTGAAGTAACTCGGAAAGTTGGGTCTTCGTCTCCCAATTTTTTAAGAGCAATACCCATTTTCTCTTGGTCTGCCTTTGTCTTTGGCTCAATAGATAGAGATACCACAGGTTCAGCAAACTTGATCACCTCAAGGATAATTGGATTGCTCTCATCACAGAATGTGTGCGATGTTAGCGCCTCTTTCAAACCTACGGCTGCCGCGATCTCACCAGCAAATACTTTTTTCACCTCTTCTCGCTTGTTGGCTTGAAGTCGTACGATTCGACCAAGTCGCTCTTTGTTTCCTGTTGTTGAGTTATAGATATAAGAACCGGCTTCGATAGTACCTGAATACACTCGGAAGAATGTAAGTTGTCCTACGAATGGGTCATTTTGCAATTTGAAAGCTAGAGCGGCAAACGGTTCTGTATCAGATGCCTTTCGCTCCATCTCTTCTCCTGTGTCTGGATTTGTTCCTTTGATAGGTGGTACATCAAGAGGTGACGGCAAGTATTCAACCACCGCATCAAGAATAAGTTGTACTCCTTTATTTTTCAAAGCTGTACCAGTAAATACAGGGAACAATGTATTGGCCAAAGTTCCTTTTCGAATAGCTGCTTTAAGTTCAGGGAGTGTGAAATCTGTCTCTCCACCAAGATATCGCTCCATAAGGGCATCATCTTGCTCAACCGCTTTTTCCACAAGCTCTGCTCGTCGTTTTGTGGCCTCTTCAACAAACTCTGCAGGGATCTCAGCTTCAATGATTTTGTTCCCCATCTCTCCCTCGAATGTATACGACTTCATTTTTAGAAGGTCAATAACTCCGGCCATTTTCTCTTCTTCTCCCATAGGGATTTGCATTCGCACAGCGTTCTTTGTAAGACGTGCGATGATAGAAGCGAATGATCGCTCAAATGATCCTCCGGTTCGGTCAAGTTTGTTAATAAAACAGATTCGAGGCACGTGATATTTGTCAGCTTGTCGCCACACTGTTTCTGATTGTGGTTCTACTCCAGCTACTCCGTCGAATACTGTTACAGCACCGTCAAGAACTTTCAATGATCGCTCTACTTCTACAGTAAAGTCTACGTGACCTGGTGTATCGATAATGTTAAATCGATGCATCATTGATTTGTCAGTTCCCATGTATGTTGGATTCCAAAAACATGTGATAGCAGCCGCAGTAATAGTAATACCTCGTTCTTTCTCTTGTTCCATCCAGTCTGTTACAGCTTCACCATCGTGTACTTCACCGATCTTGTGTGACATACCTGTATAGTAAAGGATACGTTCTGATGTTGTTGTTTTTCCGGCGTCGATGTGGGCAATGATTCCGAAGTTTCGAATTCGATCTAGTGGATAATCGCGTTGCATATAATTCTATATATTTGTTTATGATTATTTATAAGTTATTTCGTCGGTGCTAATCAAGGAGTAAATATTTGTTTCATTTGCAGGCCGAGGTGCTGCTGCCGAGGCCGAAACCGAAACAAATATTTACGACGAGATTGTTACCATGCCATATGAGCAAAGGCTTTGTTTGCCTCGGCCATCTTGTGTGTAGTTTCTCGTTTTTTCATTGCTTCACCTTCACCTTTTGTTGCAGCAAAAATCTCATCTGCAAGTTTTAGGTGCATAGGCTTTCCTTTTTTCTTTCGAGCTGCGATGATAATCCATGTCATAGCCAGGAAGATTTTTCTTTCTGGTCGAACCTCATAAGGAACCTGGTAGTTTGCTCCACCAACTCGTCGTGAACGGACTTCAACTTGTGGGGCAACCGCTTTGATAGCAGTATCAAAAAGCTCAAGAGGGTTTTCTGTATGCCCCTTTTCAGCCAATACGTCTAGCATGTCGTAAATAACACCTCGGGCTGTTACTTTTTTACCATCCCACATAACGTAGTTAATAAATTTTCCCAATGTATCTGAATTATACTTTGGATCTGGTCCGGCTGTATTTCTATTTTTTACTTTTCTTCGCATGTTTTTTAATAAATTAATTTTTTGTAATTTTGCCACCCGTTGTAGTTT
>JBDKKY010000014.1:0-21704 GCA_039795875.1 Candidatus Parcubacteria bacterium
TGGTTGTGCCTGATGATGTTGCAGTTGAACCATAACTTGTGGTGAGACCGTATTGGACTGTTGAGGTGGCAGCTTCATCTGTTGTCCAGGCGATGGAGGCGGTGGTGGAGGCGGTTGAGGTGGCGCCGGCGGTGATGACTGGAGGTGTTGTGTCTCCGACTGATTCTGGCGCAGCATATGTGTTCAAACCATCAATACCGGAAGTATACGATGCATTAAGCCAGTCAGCAGATCGGACTATATTTGATATTCGAACCTCGTCAATCTGACCATCAAAATATCCGTCTGGCGTAGCCTTACCATTGTTTCTACCAATCTCAGGTTTTTCTCCTGTCACTTCCATACCACAAGTAGGGTTAGCTGTTGTTGTGGCAGTGGTATCTATATATGCTGTACCTGTAGCATTTCCATTCCAATACAATTTCATGTTTCCGTTGCCGGCATTCTTGTCCCAAACAGCACCAGCATAGAACCAACCTGTTGATGTTGCAGGAGCAACATTTGAAACCACTGCCCATGCATTTCCGTTACCCCCAAGAGATGTAGGACATTCGATTCTGAAAGCAAGCTTACTATTTTGAGCAGGTGCAGCTGCCTCTGTACCAAGGAACAATCGCCATTCCCCCATAAAAGTGCCCGACTTATCTTTAGTGAAAAGATACTTACCGTTCGCATCCGCAGCGTATGTATCGGGATTGTAATATAACTCAACCGTTCCTGAAGCTAATGGGGCTGGCAAACTGGTACTACTATATTGAACATATTGAGTTGTCCCATTTAGATCAACACCTCCGCCAAAAAATCCGGTTGATGTAGCGACTAGAGCGGTAGAAGTTGCATCTTTGTTATTTGCAGTGGAATCCTGCATTTGCGGAGCTGTGCCATTTGGGTTGTCACCCAAATGCAAAACAGATACATAATTACTGTCCCACACCCCTGTGCCATTGGCTCCAGCCGACGCTCCTGAATTGCCGTAATACATGTAAATATAATCAGCATTCGAAGCCGAATCGATCTGAGGTACACGAACCCAGAGAGTCGATGTTCCTGTTGTACTCCATTGTTCGATCTCATAATCCAACACTGTGCTACCATCCGCATCGACAAAACGAACATCGTTTCCATTACTTAGAAAATCGGCATAGTTTATTCTGGTTGAATTTAGTCCAACCATTATAGGAAAATTGGCCAAGGCGCCTCGGGAACCGTTAGCCAAAGTGATCTTCATTCTGTGTCCCCAGCTATTGTTCCACCACGCGTCGGCATGTGCGATCTGTGTCGGAGTCTGTTGGACCAGGGCTGTGATTCCAAATACCATCACAATAACAATACACAAAGCTATAAGCTTTTTTGTGCCACGTAAAATAAAGTTTGACCTCATGGAGATATTTTACCACACATATCGTGCAGCCCAACATTTATGAAGTCCTATTGTGTAAGTATTTCTGCCCCATCTTTAGTCACAACTACAGTATGCTCAACATGTACGCTCAAGCCTTTATCGGCCGTAACATATGTGTATCCATCTCTAAGTAGTTTTATGTGCGGTTTTTTTTCAGTTAGAATTGGTTCGATCGCTACAACCATACCCTCACGCATGATGACACCCTCTCCTTTTTTACCAAAATTCGGCATGAAAGGATCTTCGTGTACACTGTGGCCGATACCGTGTCCACCAAGTTCCATTGGTATAGAAAATCTACGACCTTCTTTAGCATGTCGATTCACCACAGCCTCGATAGCATGTCCGACAGTACCAGTTCGTACTCCTGGCTTTAAAGTATCTATAGCGGCCTGTAGGGCCTCAGAGGCCACCTGTATCATGGCAGCGCCTGTTGTATTGGCCTCATCTCCTCCTATAACTAGGGTAACCGCACTGTCCGTGAACATATCCTTGTATAAAAGTCCCATATCCAAAACGGCCACATCCCCTCTTTTGAGAATCTTAGGGTTTTGATTTGGTATACCATGCACCACTTCTTCATTTATAGATATACATATAGAAGCAGGAAACGGCTTACTCGACCCTTGTGGTGTATAATTTAAGAAAGCAGGCTTCGCGTCCGCAGCAACACACAAGTCGAAAGCCATTTTATTTAGGTCAGTAGTTGATACTCCTTCTACGGCGGCTTTTTTTAATGTATTCAAAATATTAGCCAAGATTTTTCCACCCTCCCGGAGAATCGCGATTTCTGCTGTTGTATATATCTGTATCATTTCTCCAGAAAGATTTTATAATTTACTAATAATTTCTTGGTGCACGTCTGCTACACTTTGTTCACCATTTATGGTTATGAATTCATATTGCGGATTTTTCTTAAAATATTCTAACACTGGAACAACCTGCTCATGAAACCACTTCGTTTTGATAGCTGTATCTTTGTCATCGGCACGACCTCGCTTCATAAGCTTATCGAGTGTCCATTCTGGGCTAACATCAATGTACAGTATCTTAATTTTCTTAATCTGATAAAAATCAAACATCTCCGTCAATGCTACAGCTTCTTGCGGTAAACGAGCAACACCGTCGAAAATAAGATTCTCAACACCTGTGTATTGATTCATAAACATATTGGCCAAAAATCCTGTTACTAAGAAATCTGGTGCTAACTCACCTCTTGTATACGCATCTTTATATAGTCTACCTGTGAGATTCTCTGAAGCAATCACACTGCGAAAATATGCTCCCGTACCAACATACAAAGTTTTTCCTGATAAATTCTTTTGCAATAATTCAGCCTGGGTTCCCTTACCGCAGCCGGAACGACCAACAAAGATAATGACCTGCTGTTCTTGAGTATTCATGAAGTCCATTATATCACGGCGCCTGCCGGCGCAGTAGGTGACTAATACTGTCGCATACCGATCTGTGCATCGATCTTCTTGATGATTTCGATCACTGTGGCCACTACGATAAGAATTCCAGTTCCACCAATCTTGATAGATCCGATACCTGTCAACCCTTGAATAATAGATGGCAATACGGCAATGATACCAAGGAATAGAGCTCCGATCAGAGTTGTTCGAGTCACAATCTTGGCCAAATGGTTCATTGTTTGCTCACCTGGTCGAATACCTGGTAAGAAAGCGCCCTGTTTTTGTAGGTTCTCGGAGATCTGTTTTGGATCAAACGTGATGGCTGTATAGAAGTATGTGAATACAAATACCAAGAAGAAGTACAGGATTCCGTATACCCAGGCGTCTGCTAGCCATTTTACAACAAATGCACCCGTCGTATGTACCCATGCTACAGCTGAGTTTGCCATGATATTACCTATAAATGTAGGAAGCATCAGAATGGTAAGAGCAAAGATGATAGGCATCACTCCAGCTTGGTTAAGTCGGATGGGAATATATGTTTTTGATGAACCAGAAACACCTTGCGTCGCCAAAGATCGTGCTTGCCGGGCGTATGTTACTTCGATAGGTCGCTCAGCTTCAGTGATGTACACTATGGCAGCGATTGCCAAAATGATAACCACAACAATAGCAATCAATGTTGGGGCCTGTGTAGCATCAAACGTAGAATAGATTCGAGACAAGTTTTGAGGCAGAGCTGCGATAATACCAGTCGCAATAATCAATGAGATACCATTACCAATACCATATTCTGAAAGTCTCTCACCCAACCACATCAAGAATACTGATGAGGCAACTACGATAATAGCGATCTGAACGAAACCAAACGCGCTCAGCGCACCAAACACTTGTGGAGATTGTCGTGAGATCAGAGTTACCAAAGCAAATGTTTGAACCAAGGCTAGAGGCACACTCAACAAACGACTGTATTGTGACAATTTCTGCCGTCCAGCAGCCCCTTCTTCTTGTTGCAATTCTTTCATCTTTGGGAACACCATGGTCAACAATTGGATCACAATAGAAGCTGTGATGTATGGCCCAACTCCAAGCATCAAGATAGATAGGCTTGAAAGTCCTCCTCCAGAAAACAGGTTAAGAACTTGAAAGAAACCATTGTCTCCAAGATATGATTGTAGAGCGACTGTGTTTACTCCAGGAACTGGAATAGTCGACAGGACTCTAAATATAGCAAGAATACCGAGGCAAAAGAGGACTCGGTTTCTTAGTGTTTTTTCAGTAAATAAAAATTTGAGTTTAGATAGCATATACTTTTCCTCCTGCCTTTTCGATCTTCTCTACAGCAGATGCAGAAACTGCTACTTTTTTAAATGTTAATGCCTGTGTAAGTTCTCCATTTCCCAAGACTTTGATTGATGGAACTTTACCTTTGAACAACTCAACAAGCTTCATATCCACAAATACTTTAGGAGTCATGATAGTTCCTGCTGGGACACTGGCAAGATCTACCAGATTGACAATAGCAGGCTTAATCTCAAAAGACTGGAAAATGTTTTTTCCTCGTCCTCGTAGTTTTGGAATCTTCTTGATCACTTCTCGGATCTCAGGTCGCATTTTTCGACCAGCTCGAGACGCCTGGCCTTTTTGACCACGTCCAGAAGTCTTACCACGTTTACTACCGCGGCCTACTTGTTGTTTAACTTTTCTTTTTGTATTTCGTTTAAGTGTATGTAATTGCATATATTTTCTATAAATGTTTAACCTTTCTCTTTGAATTCAACATACCTAGAGCTGTGATAGCTGCTTGGGCGTTGTTCATTTTGTTCTTTGAGCCTGATCGTAGTTTACCGATCACGTCTTTGATACCAGCGATCTCCAGAACGTCACGAACAGCTGATCCGGCCACTACTCCCTTTCCGGGTGCGGGTCGAATCTCTACTCGGGCTGAAGAATACTTAGCTGATACTTCGTGTGGAATAAGACCGTCTTTTGTTAGAGGAACTCGGATAAGATTTTTCTTGGCCTTTCGGTATGCTTTATCAACTGCAGCGGCAGTATCAAGACCTTTTCCTGTTCCAAATCCTACTCGTCCTTTTCGATCACCAGCGATGACAGCTACCGCAAAACTGAATTTTCGTCCTCCTGAAGTAACACGAGTCACCCGTCGGATATCTACGATCTTTTGATCAAACTCTGGTTTTGGTTTTGGCTCTCGTTTTGGACCTCGTCGATCCCCTCGATCTTGTCGTGGGTTTTTCTTGAAGACTCGATCTCCTCTTGGAGCATATCCACCTTGAGCACCTGATGGTGCAGCAGCGACAGCTACAGGGGCAGCAACATCTGTTGCAGCCTCAACAACCTCGGCCTCTGGGGCCACGGTCTCCTCTACTGGTGTTTGAATATCGTTTTGTTCGTCGTGTTGTGTCATGTTGATTATAGTTATGTATACTATGTAATTGATTAAAATTCTAGTCCGGCTTCTCGGGCGGCATCAGCTACTGCAAGCACTCGTCCGGTAAAGATGTATCCATTTCTATCAAACACCACCTTCTTAATTTTCTTAGCCTTCGCTCGTTCTGCTATCAGTTGACCAACTTTGATAGCTGCCTCCATTTTCTTTACTTTCATATCAGCAGAATTGGCCTCAGCCAATGTCACAGCAGCAACATCGTCAATTAGTTGAGCGTAGATGAACTTATTTGATTTGAACACAGTTAGACGTGGTCGATCCGCTGTTCCTGATACTTTAGATCGGATTCGCGCTTTGATTCTGTCTCTGTTTGATAGATATACTCTTTTCATATGTTTTTAAATTATATTTGTGAATTGCTATGATTATGCTGCTTTCTTACCTTGTTTTCGAGTAATCACCTCGCCCTCATATCGGAAACCTTTTCCTTTATATGGTTCTGGTTTTTTCAGAGCTCGGATCTCGGCAGTAAAGGCCCCAACAAGATCTTTATCGACACTTGTGAATGTAAACGTTCCTTTCTCAGAAGTTACAGTTACACCGGCTGGTATGGCCACTTTCACTGGATGTGAAAATCCAAGAGCTAGGTTCAACGTTGTTCCTTGTACGTCTCCTTTATATCCAACTCCTTCAAGGATGAGCTTTTTTGTGTATGGAGTGTTTACACCAACGATCATATTTTTCACATGCGCGGCATATGTTCCCCATAGTGACCGGCCGAACGATGTATTTTCTTTATTCACAAAAGAGATCTCTGAGCCATTAATAATAATTTCCACGATCGACTTAAAAACTTTTTTAAGTTCCCCTTTTGGCCCCTTAACAGTCAACACGCCGTTATCAAACGTAACGGTTGTCCCTGTAGGTATTTGTATGATTTGTTTTCCAATTCTTGACATATATTTTTTGTTAAATTTGTACAGTAATGATTACCAGATTTTAAATAAGAACTCTCCGCCGACCTTTTCCTTTCGCACTTCTGAGTCAGACAGAACTCCTTTTGGTGTACTGATCAATAGCGCACCATATCCACTCTTGACTTGATGAGCCTCTTTGTATGACCCATACACTCGTCGTGAAAATTTTGAAAGCTGTTGTACTCCAGAGATTTTAGGCTTTCCAGCTTCATCATAAGCAAGCTCGACTTCCAGGTGGTGAATTGGACCAGTTCCTAGTACCTTCACTTTTCCAACAAAACCTAGAGCCGATAGCTTTTCTAACACCGCTTGTCGAAACTTCGAAAAACCAAAGACTGTAGTCTCTTTTCCAGCAATATTTGCTGTTTTTAGGTTATTGATTATTTGTGATATTCCGTGATTCATAAATTTTTCTTAATATACTTTTATAGTGGTTATTGCTTGATGATTACCATGATGATTTTTTAATACCTGGGATCAAACCTTCATTAGCAGCTTCTCGGAAGCAGATTCGACACATATCGAAGTCTCGCATATACCCTCTCTTTCGGCCACATCTAAAGCATCGTCGAACAACACGGCTCTTGAACTTTGGTTTCTTCTTTGATCTTTCAATTACTGATTTTTTTGCCATAAATTATTATTTAGTCTTTATATATATTTTATTTTTTAAATAGAAAACCAAGAGTATCAAGGAGGGCCTTAGTTTCTTCTTTGTTTTTACTTGAAGTTACAATTGTTGCCCCTAGACTGAAAACATCTTGCACGTTTTCGTCAGCTGTTTCTGGAAATACAGTATTTTCTTTGATTCCGAGTGAGAAGTTACCCATGCCATCAAGACCAGTTGCAGAGATACCTCGAAAGTCTTTTGTTCGAGGGAAAGCAATATTAACTAGCTTGTCGATAAACGCCCACATTTTTTCACCTCGCAAAGTAACTTTATAGCCTGACGGATCACCCGCTCGCAATTTGAAGGTAGCAATAGACTTCTTGGCCTCCGTTGTCATTGGTCGTTGACCAGTGATTTTAGCCATTCGATCAAGAATCAAATCTTTCTTCTTAGCGTCTTTGATTGAGCCGATAGTTGTAGTCACAACCACTTTCTCAATTCGAGGGGCTTGAAGCTTATTTTTATAACCAAAATCCTTCTTCATGTTGTCGAAGGCTGCTTTTGCTTTTTCTTTAACTGTTGCGTGTGATTTTTTTGTCATATATTTATTTGATTGCTGCTACGTTTGAAATATGAATAGGTGTAGCCAATTCGATGATCTCACCCTTCTTTGAAGCGGTTTTTTTAACATGAGATTTTTTCACGTTAATACCCTCTACGATGAGTTTATTTATCAACGGCAAAACTTTGACGACGGTTCCTGTTTTTCCTTTGTCGTCTCCGCATAGTATCTTTACTGTTTGTCCTTTTTTGATCATATATTTATTTAAGACTTATACGTTTCTATATTTATAATGGATATTGGTTATACTATTTCTTGTGCTTTTGAAGCAATAGTCTGATAACCTCTTTCTCCAATCTCTCGCGGGATTGGTCCGAAGATACGACCGGCAATTGGTTCACCCTTAGTCTTATCGATAAGAACTACTGCATTTTCGTCGAATCGAATGTAAGAACCATCCTTTCGTCGGAATGCTTGTCGTTGTCGCACGACCACAGCCTTGTGAACATCTTTTTTCTTTGTTCCCTTTCGAGGCTCAGCTTTTTGTACAGCTAGAATGACGGTATCGCCGATTCGGGCGTATCTTTTGGCTGCAGCTCCAAGTACTTTGAAAACTTTACCAATTTTGGCGCCTGAGTTATCTGCTATGGAAACGATTGTTTGTGGTTGTATCATATACTTTTTCTTTAATTGCTATTTCACTAGTGTAAATCTCTTATCTTTTGAGATGGGAGCTGTTTCAATGATAGAAACGACCTCACCGATCTTCTTAGTATTACCAGCATCATGGGCTTTATACTTCTTTGAAAGAGTAACATACTTTTGATACTTTGACAATTTTACATATCGGTCGACTCGAACCACGATAGTATCCTTCATTTTGTCAGAAACAACAGTTCCTTCTAATATTCTTTTTTTACTTTTGATGTCATTCATATATGTATATTATCTTGATACCATCTTTGTTTTTACTGGTAATTTTGAACTTGCTTTTCGGAAAGCCTCTTTAGCGATAGTTTCATCTACACCGTCGACTTCGAACAACATACGTCCGGCATATGTCTCAAAACAGAATCCTGCTGGCTCTCCCTTTCCTGAACCCATCGGTACTTCAGCTGCCTTTCGTGTAAATGGTCGATCGGGGAAAATTCGAACCCAGATTCGTCCTGTTTTACCTACGCTTCGGGCAATCACCTTTCGAGCTGACTCGATTTGATTTGAAGTGATTCGAGCTTGAGTAGTAGAAAGCATGCCGAATGAACCATTCGCCAGAGTCGTACCTCGTGACTCCACTCTCTTTTTAAGAACAGATGGGTTTCGGCGAGTTACTTGCCATTTTCTGTGTTTTACTTTTTTTGGGAACAACATACGTTTATCGTTAAATATTATTTAGTGAAGATTTCTCCTTTGTAAATCCAAACCTTGATACCAATGTCTCCATATGGCATGTTCGCTTTGTGTCGTGAATAATCAATATCGGCTCGGAAAGTCTGTAGAGGCACTCGTCCTCGCTTCATTTCCTCGCTTCGGGCCATATCAGCTCCAGCAAGTCGACCTCCAAGATAGATCCGAACTCCTTTGACATCTTTTACCGCCATAACTTTCTCAACGATTTGTTTAAGGACTCGTCGATATGGCAGACGCTTCTCGATACCTTCGGCGATCATCTGTCCTACGATAGAAGCACTTCCTTCTGGGTTTTTGATTTCGATAACCTCAACTTGTAAGTTTGGGTTCTTTTCTTTGGCTTCTTTGATAAGAATTTTTTCAAGGGCTGCCTTGATCTTTGTAACACCCTCTCCACTTTTACCGATAACAATACCAGGTCGAGAAGTATGGATGAGTACTTTAATGGCCTTAGCTGTTCGCTCGATCTCAACAAGTCCAATAAATTGACCTTTTAGATTTTTTTCAATCCATTGTCGCATAAGGATATCACCTTTGAAATTCTTTCGAAATTCTGCATTAGTTGAAAACCATCGAGATTTCCAATCTTTGATGATACCGAGTCTATGTGAATATGGGTGAACTATTTTTGTCATACTATATATTATTTTTTAATTACATCTAATGTTACGTGAATATGTGATGTCCGCTTGTTGATCCGAGCACCTGTTCCTCGGGCTCGAGGCATCATTCGTTTAAGAACCAAACCTCCGTCGACGGTGATGTTTTTAATCTTAAGAGTACTCTTGTCGATACCGGCGTGAACCGCGTTAGCGATAGCGCTTTCGATCAATTTTCGCACAGCAACCACTGCTCGCTTTGGAGTAAAACCTAAAGTAGTCAGTGCTGATTGCACCGGCTTACCCTTTACAAGATCAGTTACAAGTCGAACTTTTCTTGGTGATTGTCTATAATTTTTTAGTATTGCTTTCATATATATTGTTTTTGAGATTTAACAAAGAAAAAGGGCCCTACTTTTTAGCAGCAGGCGCCGCTTTTGCAGATTTGGCTGCAGTGATCTCAGCTACTTTTTTAGCAGCATCGAGTTCTTTTTGCATCTTACCTCCGTGTCGTGTAAATTTACGTGTTGGTGAAAACTCTCCAAGTCGGTGACCTACCATATCTTCTGTAACAAACACCTCCACATGAGACTTACCGTTGTGTACACCGAACGTAAAACCTACCATCTCAGGTGAGATAACAGATTCTCGGTACCAAGTCTTAATAACCCCAGTTTGAGTAGGTGTCTTGCCAGCGATCTTCTTGAGAAGTCTTTCGGCGATATATGGTCCTTTAGAGAGTGATCTTGTCATGTTTTTTGTATCTGCTTTTTGTAGTCAATGCTATGGATAATAGCAAGAACTTGTGTTTTAGTCAATAATTATAGGCCTATTTTGATTATTTTGATTTCTTTCGGCGACTGATGATGAATTTGTTTGAGTACTTCTTAGGAGTTCGAGATTTCTGGCCTTTTCCTGTCGGCTTACCGTATACAGAGATCTGTCGTCGTCGGCCTCGTCCTTGTCGGCCTTCACCTCCTCCGTGTGGGTGATCTACTGGGTTCATGGCTGTACCTCGAACTGTAGGTCGTATACCTTTCCATCGACTTCGGCCGGCTTTACCGTAGTTTTGGAGATGACTTTCTTCATTTGAGACCTCTCCGATAGTGGCGAAGGCGGTGTCGATGATCTTTCGAATCTCGGTTGAAGGAAGCTTGATAAGCGCATATCCGTTATCATGAGCCACAACTTCGGCGTAGTTTCCAGCTGATCGTACTAGTCTTGAGCCAGCCATAGACTTAAGCTCAAGGTTATAGATGAATGTGCCGACCGGGATATTCTTCAACATCATTCGGTTAGCTGGTTTTACCTCTACCTTCTCGCCTACCATGAATGTGTCACCAGCCTTTACACTTTTTGGAGTGATAACATATCGTTTTGCTCCGTCAGCATACTGGGCCAGAGAGATGAAGGCTGTTCGGTTTGGATCGTATTCAATAGAGACAATCTTAGCTGGGATATTGTGTTTGTCATATCGGAAATCAACTTCTCGGTACAATTTCTTGTTTCCACCTCCCTTGTGTCGAGTGGTAATTCGTCCTGTGTTGTTTCGTCCAACAGAACGCTTCTCACCTCGCACCAATGCCTTGTGAGGAGTTGTGCCAGTTAAAAGCTGTTTATACGGAATGGTTACCATATTTCGTCGTGATGCTGTTCGTGGGCTATATCTTTTCATATGTTTTTCTTATAAATATTTAAATAAATTAGATTACATCAATCTTATCGCCTTTTTTAAGAGTAACGATGGCTTTTTTAAATCCAGCAACTGTACCAGGTCGACCTCGTCGTACAACTCCGTGGGCAGGTGTATTCACAATATTGATCTTGATTGGATTAACCTTGTATTTCATAACAATCTCTTGATACAAGTTATCTTTATTGGCATTAGTTGATACATTAAAAACATATTTGTTTTTATCTGTAGCGATAATTGCTTTCTCAGTATTTCTTGGTTTGATGATGTAGGTTTCTTTTTTCATAAAATTATTTTGTCTTCAATCTTTCTACAAGTAATGCTACTGATTCTACTGGTGAAGAAACGATAACATACTTATATTTAGAAATAGTTAGCGGGTTAATACTTGCTATATCTTGTGTTTCAAGATTTTTAAAGTTTCGTGTACTCAAGAACACATTCTTATCAGCTCGAGGAGTTACGATAAGTGCCGCATTGTATTTCTTTGTTGCCAATTTATCAAATCGATCTTCTGCTTTAGCTAGTTTGGCTAGAAGAGTTTTTACAACGGTAGTCTTTGGAGTAGCCATCTCGAGAGTGTCTAGGAAGATCACTTCTCCATCTGCAACCTTCTTTGAGAAAATAGTGGCGATAGCCTTATCTTTGGCCTTTTTGTTTACCTTTCGATCAAAGTTTTTATCATTTCGAGGACCATGGGCCACACCTCCACCTACCCAGATAGGTGATCGAGTAGATCCGTGTCGGGCTCGTCCTGTTCCCTTTTGTCGCCAAGGTTTCTTTCCTCCTCCTGAAATCTCGCCTCGTGTTTTAGCGTGAGCATACGGATGTCGGGCAGAAGTTTGAAGTGAAGTGATCACTTGGTGTACCAAGTCGCCATTCCATGAAAGACCGAAAAAGTTTTCCGGCAGCGCGATTGTCGATACTTCTTTTCCTTCTTTTGAGTACACCTTAACTTTACTCAGGTCTACTGGGGCTTTTTCTGTCTTTACCTTCTTTTCTTTTGTTGTTGTTGCTTTTTTTGGCATATATTTATATCTAAATGATTACTTTTGAATTACCTCTACTACTGTACCTCGTCGACCTGGAACCGCTCCTTTGATGTACAATAATTTATTTGCCGTATCTACAGACACAACAAGCATGTTTTTAAATGTCATTCTGTCACCACCCATACGTCCAGCCATACGTGTACCCTTGAACACTCGTTGGTATCCACCAGCACCCGATGAACCTCGCTCTCGTTCTGAGTGTTTTTGACCGTGTGATCGTGGACCTCCTTTAAAGTTGTATCGTTTAACAACACCTTGAAACCCTTTAGCTTTGGTGACTGCACTAACCACTACTTTGTCACCTGAAGCGAACTCGAAAGGTACCGCCGCTCCTGTCTCACCAAAAAGGCCTTGCACCTCTTTTAAGAGTGCAAAACCTTTTTTAGCATCACCTAGTTTAATATGACCTTTCACCGCCTTAGATAGTTGATTGGCTGATTTTGAACCAAAACCGACTTGGACTGCATCATATCCATCAATATCTTTTACCTTCTTTTGAGTAATAGTCAGATCACCATATGACAAAACAGTGACAGGGTAAACCTTTCCTGATTCATCAAACAATTGAGACATATTCTGTTTTGTGGCAAGCGCGAATTTCATATTATTTTTGTTTAAGTTTTGGCAAGTATTATTTAGAGCAGGTAGTAAGAGCCGAGTAACTCTGTAGAGTCATGGGCGCTTTCCTGATAAATCTTGATCAAAACGGTTTGTAATTTCAACTACATCATCTTAACTTCAACACTTATTCCTGATGGAAGAGTCATGTTGGTCAGAGCTTCAATTACTCGAGGCGAAGGATTGATAATATCAATCAATCGTCGGTGTGTTCGAGACTCAAATTGTTCTCGAGAGTTTTTGTAAATGAACGCTGATCTGTTAACAGTGTACTTCTTAATGTTTGTAGGAAGTGGTGTTGGGCCGTGTACTATCGCATCGTGCTTCATTGCAGTTTCGATAATCAGCTTCACTGAGTTATCAAGCAATCGAGCATCATATGCTTTGACTTGGATTCGAAGTTTTGAAGTCACTTCTAGATCTCCGGCTTTTGTTTTCTTGGTGCTTTTTGTAGCTGTTGACATAGGTTTGTATATTACACTAGTTATCAAAAAATGCAATGCCTGTTTTGTATAGTGGGCACTGCAATCTTGAATAATGCATTGATTATTTAACGATCTTTGTAACAACTCCGGCGCCTACAGTCTTACCTCCCTCTCGGATGGCAAATCGTGTTCGGTCCTCTAGAGCAACTGGGGCTACAAGTTTAACCTTGAAAGTCACAGTATCACCTGGCATAACCATCTTACCTTCTCCGTCTAGGGTCACCTCTCCTGTTACGTCTGTTGTTCGTACATAGAATTGTGGCTTATATCCTGAGAAAAATGGTGTGTGTCGTCCTCCTTCATCTTTTGTCAAAATGTATACTTCGGCCTCGAACTCTGTATGAGGAGTTACTGAACCTGGTTTAGCAAGAACCTGTCCTCGTGAAAGGTCTTCTTTTCGAACAGATCGTAGCAATAGTCCAGCGTTATCTCCAGCCATACCTTCGTTAAGAGACTTATTGAACATCTCAACTCCAGTAACAACTGTTTTGACAGTGTCCTTTAGTCCAACGATTTCAATTTCCTCTCCTACTTTGATAATACCCTTCTCGATTCGGCCTGTAACCACAGTTCCTCGCCCTTCGATTGAGAACACGTCTTCAATAGGCATTAGGAAAGGCTTGTCAGTTTCACGTACTGGCATTTCGATATAAGTATCAACAGCGTCGATTAGTTCAACAACCTTCTTTGCCCACTCATCATCGGCTGATGCAGCCTCAAGAGCTTTAAGAGCAGAACCTCGGATAACTGGCGCGTTAGCACCATCAAATCCGTTCTTTGTTAGAAGTTCTCGCATTTCTTCCTCAACAAGGTCAAGCATGTCGGCATCGTCCACCATGTCGCACTTGTTCATAAAAACAACAATCTTTGGCACTCCAACTTGTTTTGCCAATAGAACGTGCTCTCGTGTTTGTGGCATAGGCCCATCTGTAGCAGCAACCACTAGGATAGCGCCGTCCATTTGAGCGGCACCTGTGATCATGTTTTTGATATAGTCGGCGTGACCTGGAGCATCTACGTGAGCGTAGTGTCGATTTGGAGTTTCGTACTCACAGTGCGCAAGAGAAATAGTAATACCTCGAGCTTTTTCCTCTGGGGCTTTGTCGATTTGATCCATTCCTAGAAGTTTAGCTGTATATCCATTTCCTTTTTTAGAAAGAACACTAAGAATAGATGCTGTAAGAGTAGTCTTACCGTGGTCTACGTGTCCAATTGTTCCCACGTTTAAGTGTGGTTTTGATCGGTTAAATGCTTCTGCCATAAATTTATATTATTGAATTGAAATTATATTTAATTAATATTTTGCGAAATTCTTGAATTGATTTTTGTCTCGAAGTAAATGTACGTGAAGGAACTTACTTCGCCACAAAAAAATACTAAAACGCAATGAAAGAGATTCTAGCAAGATGTTTCGATATTGTCAAACGTCCTATAAGACAGTTTACCTTTGTTTATAAGGTTTTTATAAAGGACATGCGGAGTTTTAATTGTACTCTGTCTCTTAGACAGACGGAATCTCATTGCATTCGAGGATTTACATACATATAATGAGCGTATGCAGAATAAAAAAGTATGGACGGCTGTTATAGGAATATTGATTTTGGTGGCAATTGTCATATTTCTTATTTTCCGTGAGCCAGGACAATCAACTCCAGACGATATGATAAAAGCTGCACAAAAAGAGGCCTCTTTGGTTAAAACAAGCCTAGGAAAACACCTGCTATTCCCTGAGGGCGATGAGCCAGACATTCGTAAGATTACCGAAAAAGTAGCGGATCCTTTTTTCACCAAGGCTGAGGTCGGTGACTACTTAGTTATTTTCTATAAGAGTCGAATCGCCTACATATATTCCCCTACTAAAAACATTATTGTAAATGCTGGTGTTGTCTTTACCAACATACAAGATGAGCAAAGCAAAAAAGGTGTAAACGTTAATCAGGCCACCGGCAGCGCCTCAACAACCCCACGATAATGATTTCCTATCTCGAGGGCACAGTTCAAGACCTAGGAGCAAAAGAAGCTTGTATTTTAACGGTTTCTGGTGTTGGCTATGGAGTACAACTAGTGAAAAGTGATCTGGAGTCTTTGGCTATTGGCGAGACCGTACATATATATGTACACACCCACGTTCGTGAAGAGGCCCTTGATTTATATGGGTTTTTAAATAAATCAGACCGAATGATGTTTGAACAGCTGACTTCTATCTCTGGTATCGGCCCGAAGTCCGCTTTAGGCATACTCTCCCTATCTGACAGTCAGACTCTATATGAACATGTCGTTAAAAATAACACAGCTTATCTAACTCAGATCTCTGGCATCGGCAAAAAGATTGCTGAGAAAATCGTCTTGGAGCTTCGTGATAAGTTGCCTAAGATTGGTTTTGATTTTAAAAATGATGGAACGGCTGTTGAAAAGACTGGCATTTCTGATATAGAAGTGTTTGAGGCTTTGAAAGCTATGGGTTATTCCCCTAAAGAGGCCAAGCATGCATTGGATAATCTACCGGTTGGATTGGAGAGTACTGCGGAAAAAATTAAAGCTGCACTTCGAGTGGTTCAACAGGGGTAGTCCGCCTACGCCGAGCCTCCGGCGCGACAAGACCGATCCGCTTTCGCTTACGCTACAGCGAGACAAAGAAAAAAGCCCTCACCTGTAGCTTTCTTCGTAGTTAGCTAAGGTGAGGTCGATTTGGGAAACGCTAGTGGCGGCATGATCAGAGATAGAAGCCGTTGATAGCGGTGTTGGTCGGTTTGCCGGGATCTGTGGGTCCGGGCAATACCGCGACGGGAGCGGTCGGGGCCCAGCATTCAAGCCAGGGCACAAACATGACAAACGGGTGGGGTGGAGCGAGGTTCATAGGGCGGTTGGACGGACGGATAGAGGTTTCTGGGGGTTTTTTAATTCTCGCATCTCCACAGCATTTGTCAATGTGTTACAATCCAAAATATGCCAGAATTGCCTGAAGTCCAAACAACTGTAGATGGAATCAATAAAGTTGCCAAGGGTCATACCATACTGGATGTGTGGACCGATTTTGCTAGTTCTCACAAGATGTTCAAAGATAGTATAAAAAATGTTGAATATTTTAAAAAATTTAAGAAAAAGTTAATAGGGGCCAAGATTTTAAAAACCGAACGACGAGCAAAAAATATTTTAATACATACTGATATCAAAGACGTCACCTCTACCCTTCTCATTCATATGAAAATGACAGGCCATGTCATGTATGGAATGTATCAATACAATAGAAAGAAAAATGAATGGATGCCTAAACCAGGGCAAAAAGCCTTGGAAGATCCTTTTAACAGATTTCTGCACTTAGTTCTTACTCTCGATAATGGAAAACAGCTTGTTTTATCTGATGTGAGAAAATTTGCTAAAGTCGCTCTTATAGATGCCGAAACAGATAAAACACTACAAGATATTGGGCCAGAGCCACTTGCCTCTACCTTTACAAAAGATATTTTTCTAAAGCGAATAAATAAATACCCTAATCGCGTTATCAAAACCACATTAATGGATCAAGCTCTCATTGCGGGCATTGGAAATATTTACTCAGATGAGATTTTATTTGTTGCAAAGATATTACCATGGCGAAAAGTTTCTGAGCTGAGTGCTCGGGAGCTTGCTACAATTTATAAAAATATAAAACCAGTTTTGGAGAAAGGTATTGATTTTGGCGGTGACTCTACCAGTGATTACCGAAATATTCACGGTGAACGAGGAAAATTTCAAGGTGCGCATCAGGTATATAGAAGGACTAAACAAAAATGTTTGCGAAAAGGTTGTAAGGGTGTGATTGAAAGGAAGGTTATTGGAGGAAGGAGTGCGCACTATTGCATGGGGTGTCAGGGGTAAAATAGTGTTGTTTTGTGAGGGTTTCTAGGGTTAGACGTGCTTGACTATATCGGTGTAGTGTGATATACTTTGGGATGAAACGAACCTTGTAAATATCAGGCAAATACTGGGTCCCGACGCGGGATCTGGATGTCTTATGTTCAGGCTGTTTGTTTCTAAACAAAGTAGAAAAAGACAACACCATGACGACGAAAATAACGACACTCTTAGGCCGATATCTCCTCTTACAATGGATCCCTTCGGCAGACGATATGACAACAGGGTGGTTGGAGATACTCGCTCCATTCCAGACCATCATGACCATCGCAGAGTTGAAGACACTCTTGGGAGACAACGACTCTGTGAAAGCTTTGAGCCACGCGTGCGTAGACTACGCTCTGAGTGGCAAGCCCCAACAAGACGTGGCGGACGCTCTGAATAAGCTTCCGGCGCCGCAACGTCTGATCGTGGAGGTCCTGCTCCAACAGTGGACCGGACGGAATCCTTTTAAACCGGATCCGAGCGCACACTGGATTAACCCCTTATGGGATCTGAAAAATGCGATCCAGCGGTTCAAGACCCAAACTGTGGCCACATTCACCGACGCCGAGTTGCGTACCATGCTGCAGGAAATCTACGAAGAAATCCTGATCAGGCTGTGCAGAGATGCTATCACGGTCCTGCCTGCCAACTGACATCACCCCGCCCCCTCGTTTCGACGAGGGTGTGCGGGGTTCTTTTTATAAATACTTGACTTCTTTTTGGCTGCGAATATAATATGCTCATAGCTTGTCGACAGAAATGGCCGCTGCGGACTTCTGTAACAAGAAGTACTTATGGAGAGTGTCGCACTCCCGAGCTATGCATGAAAATATTACCTTATAGGGTGGTATTTTTGTTTTTAAGAAAATGAATAGATTTTATTTCAAAGTGGTCCCCACGATCTTCAAAGATTACACGTATAGATACACTTTGATCATACCCTTTCTGATATTGATACTTATCTTCTGCCTGATCAAAATAAATACTATTTGGATACATTAACACTTCTTGCAGATATGAGATCATAGATACCATGGTATCTACCACATCGCCTTTTGTTTTATTTTTCACTAATTCAGGCCCCCGTCTCTCAACAAAGTGTTTTAAGGCCCTACGAGAAATATATACTGTCGGATTTATACAAACACATAATAATTCTGTGTGAAATGCTATATATGCCCCATTTTCTAATAAAGAATATTCTTTAACCAAACTTTCAATCTGTACAATATTGATATATCTAATCTAGGAATTGTAACGAGCCCATCCTCATCAAGACTTTAAGAAATATTCAAGCATGGATAAACATTAACTACAAATCCCATACATCACCACCCCCGCACAAACCGCCACATTCAATGACTCTTTCTCTCCTTTCATTGATATCTCAATCACACTGTCACATTTCTTTAAAATATCTTTAGAAATTCCCGAGACTTCATTTCCCATGATTAAAAGAATACTCTGAAGTTTTTCAGTTTTTATTTTCTTAACAAATGCACTTGGAGAAATAGACCCTGCAGATTGTTCCACTCCCACAATATGAAAACCGCCTCTTTTACTTTTCTTGAGTATTTCTTTAACTTCTGTTGAATATTCCCACGGAATGCTTTTCTCGGCACCCAGTGCAGTTTTAGCAATTTCTTTTTGCGGACCAGTCGTATTTCGACCAAATCGGTCTATCGGTTGAGGTGTGGTTCCAGTTAAAAAAATCTTGGAGACACCAAAACAATCTGCCGATCGAAAGATCGATCCGACATTATAAGCGCTTCGAATATCAGGTAATAAAACATGGACAATATGAGTCATTTCATGTATTATACACAAATATGGTTTTCATGCGCCCGTAGCTCAGTCGGTAGAGCACCTGCCTTTTAAGCAGAGGGTCGTAGGTTCGATTCCTACCGGGCGCACAATAGTTTCGTGGCACAGAAAAGATGTAAAAAATAAAACGCCTAATCCGTGTGGTTGACGGACCAGGCTGTGCTTTGTCGTGATCAGAGATCGTCATTATGGCCTGACTGTTTCTGCTGCTTTTTGAGCATCCTTCTGGTGCAAATGGTGATAAACAATGGTTGCGCTGGCAGCGAGCATAATGATGATCGTCAAGACCACTAGAGGCTCCATCATGCCACGGCCGTGACAGGACAAGTAGATTGAGCGGGAATTTGCTTTCATAGAGTTCGGTGAGCACGTGCTCATATATATGATACACCCTATCTCCCCTCCTCCGCCAGCCAAAACTCTCTCATGAAAAGATAGGCATTACACAGATACACCGAGCCCAATACTGCCAACGAACTTAGAACTACAAACATGTCAAAATCTACTATATATAACCTATTTAAACTTACAAAGAAGTAAATAATCACCGCACTCACCAGACTGTGGCCAATCATCTGCTTCGGAATATACACATCGAAAACCTTCCATGAGTTAGAGGCCTGTGCTGTTGACTTACTTGTCCGGGTAAAAGGTTTATGTACAAATGGCGTGATTGCTTTCAACGATGCCATGGCCAAGTGGTGCACCATAGCCACATGCAAAATAGTAAACAGCAGCAGACTTGGTTGGTCTGCGCCTGGGTTTCTCTCAAGCCAGGTACGAGCCACTACAATACCAACAATCATATGCAGAACACTCATCAAGCAAGACATCAATAAGAAACCAATGAAGGGCGTATATCGTATGTCTTTGTGGACAAAAAAAGCCGAGATGAGTAAATACCCAAATGAAACCAGAAATAAGACAGTACAGAGCCAGGATAACCATCCGAATATATAGTGCGTTCGAGCACGAAATGACATCTTTCTTGCATTCATACCAAATAACAACTCTTTCCAATATCTTAAAAATATACCGATTGCTCCATACGCCCACCGTCGCCTCTGTTTGAAGAATTCATGCACAGTTTGAGGTGCCACCCCTTCTCCGATAATTTCGTGAACATAACGAATCTCTTTGCCTTTTAAAGCAAGACGCAGCCCCAACTCTGAATCATCGGCTGCTGACCAGGTCGCCCAACCCCGCAATTGATCCAACATCTTTCTATCAATAACACACATTGTTCCGTGCATGATAGTTGCATTATCGTGCGCACGAGGCATCAATCCAATATCAAAAGCCATCATTTGTTCCAAAGTTGCTAGTTTCTCAATATTGTTTCCACTCTCTTTTTTATAGGCCTGTGGAAACTGAACTGCACCGACCGCGTCACTGTCCATATATGCCAAGGCTGTTTCAATCCATCGTGGGGACGCCACATAATCAGCATCGATAAGTGCAACATACGAAGCCCTCATATCTGTCTTTGCCAAGGCGACATTTAATGCCCCCGCCTTATACCCTTTCAGCTTATCGATGTGAAAGAATTTGACTCGAGGCTTATTGGCACACCACACCTCAATCGGTTTCCAGATCTTCTCGTCCATTGTGTTATTTTCAATAACGACCACCTCCAAAGCGAGATGCGTCTGATTTAAGCAAGACTGAATACTTTTGATGACATGCTCTGGCGCCTCGTTATAACAGGGGATATGAATACTTACCAGCTTATTCTTATTCTGATCGATATTGGCAGGCTTGAGTGGATACAATGGAGGCAAGAATTCTTTACTTTTGCCAATATATGTAAAAGCATAGATGAAAATATTAGTGCACAAGACTGCAATTATTATTTGTATGACCACAAAAGAGGTCGTATAAATTATTGAGAAACGAAATAAATAATCTACCAGATAGGTATACACTGAGTATCCTAAACCAACACTCGCATACAAAGCAAAGTATTGATATAGGAGTTGTGTCTGCACCCTATAAAACGGAAGTCTCTTCACTCCCAATACCAGAAACAACAGAAACCAAATCAGACCGATACCGTATGAGACATTGAGCATCTGTATGAGGACAACATCCTTTGACTCGCCTGTCATACTAAATAAGCCCCAGTGTACACCTGTTCGACCTTCATCAAACAGTTTCCACGGCTGGTCGTATGTACCAATCACATTGTAGAAGTTCCCGGTCTGCTGTTGCCAGAAATTCAAAAAATGGAGCCAGTCTCTCTGTTCTTGTAAACCAGGCATAGCATAGTACCTCTGCGTTCCGGCAGAAGGCCACCCTGTCTCGAGCAGCAAGGTTTCTTTTCCAAACTCTTTTCGCATTTTTTTCTGCACACTTTCAAACATACTTAGATGTAGGTCACGAGCCTGATCATACCGAGCATTTAAATAATACGGGAATAGATGCAGTCCAACAAAATCAGAGTTAAATGCAATATCATCAGCCTCCTTGCTGCGCCAGGTTTGTAACAAATCCGCATATCCAACAGGGACAGTTGTGTACTGTTTAATGTATTTGATGTAGTCAATCACAGTGCGAGCTGATTGTCTTTTAAAAGTAAGCACCTCATTACCAACCACAACCAGTTTTATCGACCGGTGTTTTTCTTGTAACAGTTTTGCCAAGCGAGTGACCTCTTTGTCATTTTCCTCTGCATCGTTTTCAATCCAAGCGCCAACAATCACATCCATTCCGAGTTCGTCGGCCATTTTAGGGATATCATAAAAAACTCCCTGGACACTGTAGATACGAAT
>JBDKKY010000015.1:0-19676 GCA_039795875.1 Candidatus Parcubacteria bacterium
GAGGGTCAGGATTTCGTCCGAGAGGTGATCTTTAAAAAGGATGGCGATACCTTTGTCCAAGGAATCGGAGAAATGCAGGCAGAAGGGAATAGGCAGGTATTTATAAATGCTGGGGATGTATCATTTCAAGATGGTATCGTATTCAAAAAAGACGGATCCTGCAACGAATAAATCATGATATAATTTTGGTATGTATATCTTTACCGAACTAAGCTTGATCGTGGTGATTACGACCGGAGTGGCTATCATCATGCGTATCTTTAAACAACCACTGGTTGTTGGATATATCGTGAGTGGTATTGCGCTCGGACCGTATGTTCTCGGGGTATTACATTCAACAGAATTCATCGAACTATTTGCCAAGATCGGTATATCGATCTTGTTATTTATCGTTGGTTTGAGTCTAAGTCCAACAGTGGTCAAAGAAACCGGAAAGGTGTCGCTGATTATTGGGATGGGGCAGGTGCTGCTCACAGCGACGTTGGGATTTTTCCTGATGAGGGCCTTAGGGTTCGAGAATATTCATTCTCTCTATGGCGCCATGGCTTTGACCTTCAGTAGTACTATCATCGTTCTTAAGTTGCTATCAGATAAAGGTGATATTAACAAACTGTATAGTAAGATCGCGATCGGCTTACTGATTGTGCAGGATCTCATTGCCACAGTGGCGCTTTTGGCCATTTCTGCTATTGGTTCAGGTGTGATAGAAGGGAGCAATTTGTTTGGAACAATAACATTGCTACTTGGTAAAGGAATTGTCGCCGGGATTATCTTATATTTGATCAGTAAATACGTATTACCGAAACTCTCTGCCTATCTAGCCACATCACAAGAACTACTCTTCCTCTTCTCGATTGCTTGGGGGTTGGGCATGGCCTCGCTGTTTTATTTTATTGGGTTCTCAATTGAGATCGGGGCGTTGATCGCTGGTGTAACCCTATCAGTATCAAGTTATTCATACGAGATCGGATCACGTATGAGGCCATTGCGTGATTTCTTTGTGGTTATGTTCTTTGTATTGCTCGGCTCGCAGATGATTTTGACTGATCTGCCTACGATTATTTTACCGGCGATAGCGCTGACAGCTTTTGTGTTAATAGGTAAGCCGCTGATAGTTGTGCTAGTGATGAACTTATTGGGATACAGAACTCGAACGGGATTTATGACAGGATCTGCCGTTTCGCAGATCAGTGAATTTTCCCTAATCTTGATGACATTAGGACTAGCTCTTGGTCAGGTTGATCAACGATTGGCCTCTCTTGTCACGCTGGTTGCAGTACTTACCATCGCAGGTTCAACATATGTCTCTTTGTATTCTCGAACTGTATATGCAAAAACAAAAAACTTATTGAAACTCCTCGAATGGCGGAGACATTTTAAGCGAGAGCCAAGAGGGAGTGATAATGGCCCCGAGATGGTTATCTTTGGTTATGATCGAGTCGGCTATGACTTTGTGCACGTTGCTCAAAAACTCGGTATGCAATACACCGTAGTTGATTTCAATCCGGTTTCTATTAAAAAATTGCAGGCCTCCGATATTCCATTCAGGTTTGGTGATGCTGAAGACGTTGAATTTTTACAAGAGATTGGTGTTGCTGGAGCGCGCATCATAGTTTCAACAATTCCTGATTTTAAAGTAAATAAAATGTTGGTGTCGTATTATCGACGGTTCAATCCAGAGGGAATCATTATGGTTATTTCTCACGACATCAAACAGGCGAAGGAATTGTACTTGCAAGGGGCGACCTATGTGATTATGCCGCATTATCTTGGGGCACATCATGCTTCAAATATGATTGCCGAGTTTGCTTTTGATATTGAAAAATTTGATAAAGAACGCAATAGACATTTGCATCATATCGCCAAAAGGGAACAGATGGTGGGGTAGAGCAGTGTTGACCAGTTTTATCTTTCTCCTTTCATGTGGCCAATAGCCTAAAGTGCGGTATGCTTATTGTATGAGAAATATACATTTTACAATGATACTAATTCTAACTTTGGCTATTACCAGTAATGCTCAGGCACTCATCATGCCGGTGCGAGCAGAGGCCGGTGTACAGATAGAAACTGGAATCGTCGATGTTAAGACAAATATGAATACCGAAGTGAAAAGCGATGCTGATTTCGAAGTATACGCAAAATCTATCGTCTCAACTGAACGAGCGATAGAGAAGGTATCCATTAAAGATAAACAGATGAACGTTGGGTATACACAGACCGTAAAGTTATTCGGTTTTATTCCTATGACCGCCGACAATGAGGCACAGGTCACATTCAGTAACAATGCAAATGGCAAGCTAGTTTCATCTGTCGATATTGATCAACCATGGTGGAGCTTTATGGCGCGAACAGGTGTGTCTAGTATGGAATCTAAACTAAAGTCAGCCATCGATACCAAGGTAAGCACAGAGGAAGTGGTACAAGCATTTGTTTATGCCAAAGCATTGGAAGCTGTCAAGACTACTGTCAATTCTCAAACTAGTGTAAAGTAGATTCATGAACATAATACTACATACTACATCCGGGGACATTGGGATTGAATGTTTTGAATCACAAACCCCAAAGACTGTGGCCAATTTTATCAAATTAGCTAAAGAGGGTTTCTATGATGGTACAAAATTCCACCGCGTCATAAAAGACTTTATGATTCAAGGTGGCGATCCTTTGACTAAGGATGATGCAAAAGCACCCATGTGGGGAACAGGAGGTCCTGGTTATATGTTTGAAGATGAGATCACCTCAGCTAATGCTAATGTTGTTGGTACTATCTCTATGGCCAATGCCGGTCCAAACACCAACGGCAGCCAATTCTTTATTAATCTGAAAGATAATAACTTTCTTGACGAAAAACATACTGTTTTCGGCAGAGTTATGTCGGGCATGGATGTTGTCGAAAAGATAGGATTAACCGAAGTTGATATGGGAGATCATCCGACAACCCCAGTGGTGATAATGCGGGTTACCCTCGAATAGGTTTCATAGTATAATCTGTATATGTTTAGAAATAGCGTTGTGGGACTTGTCTTCACTATACTTATATTTGTCATAGGTCTGGTGCCACAAGACGTGTCCGCTACCGGTCCGTGTTATATCCCGACTGGTTCTGGTGCTATAAACTCAACACTAGTCAGTACTAAGTTGTATGTCGCCAACTCTTCTTCTAATTCTGTTTCTGTGGTTGATACGACACGTAATTTGACAACAAAGGATATCCCTATAACAGGCGCACCTAATTATCCGACAACCGTTGGTACAAAAGTGTATGTCTCTAACAATGATAGCAAACTGTACATGATCGATAGTGCCACCGATAGTGTTTTGGCAACTATTAACCTGACAGGCAATCCGGGTCGGATGGTATTGGTCGGTACGAAACTGTACGTGGTGAATACTAGTGCTAACGAAGTCTTTGTTATCAATACATCCAACAATACGGTGGCAACAACCATCACTGTCGGTGCCGCACCAGATTTTATATTGGCATTGGGAACAAAAGTATATGTAAGTAATAATAACGGAGATTCTGTTTCGGTTATCAACACCGCTACAGACACTGTTTCTGCAACAATCAGTGTGGGTGACAACCCAGGGCCGATGGCTTTCTCGGGTACAAAATTGGTGGTTTCTAATCAGAGTGCGGATACAGTTTCTATTATTAATACTACTAGTGATACCGTCTCTACAACTACATCTGTCGGAAGCGGCCCAAATTATATGTCGGCCGTGGGCAATAAGATGTATATTGCCATGATCACAGGGGGAGGGGCTGGCACAGTTGATGTGTTGAATGTGACTACGGGCCTAGTCACTGCAACCATACATGTTGGTGATGGTCCTTGGGGCGTGACAGTTGTTGGTACAAAGGTGTATGTCTCAAATCAGATAGGTGGCCTTAGTGTGGTCAATAGCGTAACTGATACTGTAGTTGGCACGACAACTATGCAAGGCACTCCAAATCTGGGGGCACTTGTTGGAACGACATTGTATATGAATGGGGGCAATGGAGTATCGGTTATAAACACCAATACTGACACTATAGTAAGTGGTTCGTGTCCTCCGGAGATCACCACGGATACATCACCTGTTGAGATCTTTTCTGTTAATGGAAAGACATACGTAGTTAATTCAGGAGGGGACAATGTTTCGGTTTTGAATTCATCAGACGTGGTAACAACTACGATATTTGTTGGAGACAATCCAACTTCCGCAGCAATTGTGGGTGCAAAGATTTATACAAATAATTTTAATGACGACACGGTATCCGTTATAGATACTTCTACAAACACGGTTGTTGATACAATATCGGTTGGAACTAACCCCATATGGTCTGTGCTTGTGGGCACCAAACTGTACGTCGCCAATTATGGAAGCACGGATGTATCGGTTATTAATACAAACACCAATACTGTAACAGGAACAATAAGTCTTGGTGAGATTCCATATGGGATTGCTACTAACGGTACAAAAGTATATATCAGTAATCATGCTACGGCGGATATATTTGTTATTGATGTTGCGACTGACACACTGTTGCCCTCTATAACAACGGCAGATACTCAAAATGATTTTTTGGTCGTTGTTGGTTCAACCTTGTATTCTCTTAATCTAGCCTCGAACAGTGTAAATGTAATTAATACGATCACAGACACCGTAACAACAAATATCCCGGTAGGCGATACTCCGTTGTATGCCACATATTATAATAATCGATTGTATGTGAGTAATCAGGTTGCCAATAGTGTTTCTATAATCAACACTAACACCAATACGGTAGTCGATACTGTCTATGTGGGTGTACAACCACGATTCATGACAATACTTGGTACATGGCTATATATTGGTAATACTGGTGGGAGCACAGTTTCAGCTATGGATACGGCAGACAATTCATTTAAGGCTGCTGTATCAGCTGGTAGTAGTCCGGGTCCATTGATGGCGACCAGCACAAAGCTGTATGTTGCCAATCAAGGAGCCGACAGTATAACAGTGATCGATACTGCCGTTATACTCCCGGAGAGTGTCGCCGCCACTCCGCCACCACCACCTGCGCCGTCAACACCGGTTGTTAGTAGCGGGCTAACTGGTAGTGGAGGTGGATTCTCGGGCCCGGTTGGAGGAAGTACTTTGGCACACGAGATCGTAGCCATTGGCCCAGTACAGGTAGATCCATTCTCAGTATTTCCCAAAAATCGTTCTCTTGGCATGAAAGGAGAGGATGTAAAAAGATTGCAGAAGTTTTTGAATGATCTGGGATATGCTGTGGCTCGAACAGGGGCTGGTTCTCCAGGTAAAGAAACAGATCTCTATGGTCCAGCCACAAAAGCCACTGTCATTCGGTTCCAGAAAGCATATAGACTTACACCTACTATTGGATTCTTCGGGCCACTGACTCGAGCACTGGCTGGAAAAATGTATAGATAATCTTTATAACAGATATGACAATCATCGGGCACAGAATAGGTTATACTACTCTCATGAAAACACATATTATTACATTTATCGTTGCGGCCACTATCCTTATCCTGGCTATCTCATTTTATAAGCCTGGTCTCCACATAACTCGAGTATCAGATGTAACTACTACTTGTTTTTTACAAACTATTGAGACCGATTTTGGAAAAGAATACACTTTTATCCAAACAGATCTAAGTGCTGACGGCATGGCAACGGGCATGTTTAATATTTTACCTGCGGCCAAAGATGCACTGACAGGACCATTTTCCGGGACTTGGAAAAGGGATAGTGATACAGGTATCTCCCTTGATGTCATGCACGCATATGCAGCAGAAGGGACAAATCAACAAGAGCAACGATTATTTCGTATAGATGATAAAAATATCTCGATTGGATGGAATGGAAATTACACTCAGATTATTCCAAAAGTAAATTGTTCACAAGTTCCTGATGAAGTTGTACACCCTATTATAAAAATAAATACCACTCAACTTCCACCTGTAACTTTTACTTGTCCTAGAAAAGAAGTCTTTACAATTAAATTTGTTGGTGTAGATAAAGTCGAATTGACCTCACCAGGCAAGGGAGGGATTTCTCTGAACCATGCCTTGAGTGCTAGTGGTGCTCGATATGCCAATGCTGATGAATCTATCGTGGCTTGGAATAAGGGTAATACCCTGCAGATAATAGAAAACGGAAAAGTCACTCATGACAATTGTGTAGCACGGCAATAATTGATAAATTGGTAGAAGGCACTCCTGCCTACCTGTCCTCCACCTTCAACCACTCTTCTGTATGACCTTAACTCTACCGCACATTCCCATGCGTCGGGTGATCATCATCCTGCTCGGCGTTTGGATTCTCACCGAATCGCCCGGTTGCGGCGGTGAACCTGGCCCCGTAGCGGCACTTCACCGCCGATAAAAGCGCGCTCGACTCGGACCCCTGCTCCGAGTCGGCGTTTTATTTTGGCTATAAAAACACAAAACCCCTCTCCCACAAGAAGGGCCTGTGTCGAAGGGGTGATTTATTTTGGAGAGGACCGGAAGGGGACGGGGTCAAATCTTACATCGTCGGTGAATGGGATCACGTGGATAAGAGTGTTTGTGCCTGGAAGATGTACAGTCGTTTCTTTCGGAGTAGAATCTCCACTCCAGGACCACAATTTGAAACAGTCTCTGTAATGTCGTCGGCCGAACCTTTCAAGTCGGCCATAAATAATCCGGAGTGTATTCACTGCAGGTATCGCTTTTTGTCGCGACCTCGGATCAATTTGGTACTTACCGTTGCAGAGCGCGGCAATCTCTTGCCAAAAGCACCGCTGTAATCGGCTAAGATACTCGGCGACTATACGAGGGTTCTCAGCCTTTGCTCCGAGTGGCCAAGTTCCTGCCGCTGTCATCTCTGTATGCACGCGCTCTGTCCACTGTCGGTGGAAAGGGTCTCGGGGATGATCTCTCTCGATCTCGTCGAAGAAACCGGAGAAACTTTTAGGTCTGTGCGAGGTAGGTGTTGCAGACATCCAGGGAGAGGTGGTGAGATGATACACCAGGCTCCGCAGACTCTGTGTGGTAGGTCTTCGTGAAGTCATTATGTATCTGGTTGATGTTAAAGGGCTTGAAAAGACAATAACATGTGAATAGTCTTTTGTCTATTGTCCAGAACTCCCAGCATCTTTCTGAGTAAAGGTAATCCATACAGTCTCTGGGGCGATCTCAGAAATTGTAATAAACGACGGCAGATTGATCATCGCAGGGATAATATCAATCTGTTGTGTGCCGACCTTAAAATTCTTAGCGTCAACCCGCGCTTCTAGTTTTGCAGCGTCGAGAGCGCTGATGTCATTGCTTTTTCCTTCCACCGTGATTTTGATTTGTTTCTTGGCCGATGTAGCGTCTATCTCTAAAGATGGCGACAATAGTTGAAATGATAGAGGAACAGTATATTCTTTCTTAATGATTCCAACTTGAGCATAAAAGAAAGTCCATAACACGAAGGCAACCGCCACAGATGCCAATTTGACCCAAACATTTCTAATAAAAAAGAAATGCCAGAAGTTAGAGTTTTTGGTCTCTGATTCTCCTGTCAGACTTTTCAATTCCTCTCGCAGACTTTCTTCGTCTTTCAAGGTCTTTAATTTTCCTTTTTGAAAAATACTGATGACCCCTCGTTCCTCAGACACGACGAGCGCAATAGCATCAGTATCTTCTGTGATACCGGCGGCCGCTCGATGGCGTGTACCAGTTTGGCGATAATTTGAATATTCTCGCGCGAGAGGCAGGTGAGCCCCAAATTGTTTAATATTGTTATTGTCGATCACCACGGCGCCATCGTGCCCTGGAGAACTACTATCGAAAATACTCAGAAGTATTTCTTTGGTGATTTCACCATTCAATGCCTGTCCACCCTCAGTGATATCGTCTAGGTCTTGTCTACCAGTAAAAACGATGATAGCGCCAATGTGTTTATCAGCCATGTGTAACAGCGCTTCAGCGATCTCGGCTGATACGCCCTTACTGATCTGTTTGGCGCTGGTAAATAGATCCAATTGTCCAACCACAATCCATTTGAAAAATCTGCGAATTTCTCGTTGGAAAACGATTGCAATCACAATGAAGATCAGGGTATATGCAGGTTGAATGATCGATCTGGTCAAGGATAGATTCAGATTCTGAGAAATGAAATTGATCGCCAGCAAAAAGAGAGTGACACCGGCTAAGAAGTAGGATTTGGTTTGCTTAATGAACAAGAGCAAAATGTATATTGCACCAGCAACCAGCGCGATATCGATCACTTCAGTAAAGGTTATATTGCGAATGGCTGCGTATAGAGCGCCGAATTGAGGCATATATTCTTTATATACAAAAATCTACAGATGTACAACCTCTTCATAAACATTGAAAATAATAATGCTATTATTAACCAATAAATATAATATGAAAAAATTTATCTCCCTATTCTTAATATTGTTCCTAATAATCGTGCCATCAGCCCAGATCGCGGCTGCAACCATGCCCGTTGTTCCCGTCATCAAACTCAATGTTCCGTATTATAAACAGCAATACCCAAACAGTTGTGAAGCGTCTGCACTGCGAATGGCCTTGGCGTATTATGGTGTGAAGAAAAATGATGTACAGATTCTGACACAATTCGGCTATAATCCTACATACAAAGATTGGGTTAAAAATATTTGGACTGATCCGCAAAAACAATATGTCGGATATGTTGATGTAACAGGTAAGCCCAATGGTGGATATGGAGTATATGGTCTGCCGGTTGCACGAGCGGCTGAATATTTTAAACGGAAAACAGAGTATGCAACAGGAACAACAATCACGGCCAATATGTTGGCTAAACAGATCGAACTCGGATATCCAGTTGTGATCTGGGGATATACTTCCATAACTGAAGTGCCATATACATGGACTACTCCTGAAGGGGTACTCGTAAATGCCTTCAAAGGAGAACATGCTCGGACACTTGTTGGTTTGAAAGGGACATCTGAAAAGCCGGTAGGTTTTTATGTGCATGATCCGTTTAATGGTAAACAATTTGAATACTGGAAAGCTGAAGACTTGATAAAACACATGAATGCTGTGCCTGGGGTGACGGATCAGGCGGTGGTGGTTAAGTAGGGTTGCAATCTTGTGTGGGTAGGAGTATCTTTTGGGTGTGTGAACAATGTTGTTCGTACACGCACCAAAGTGTAACCCATCACCATACCACCACCATGACTGCAACCATAGCACCTACCCGATCGAAGGAAGACATTCTCTACCCGCTCCATACTCGTATGCATGGAGCAGGAATCCGTGTGGTCCTTGACCCAAGAGGCCACCGTAAAGGTTACCAGGCCGTCGGCCACAATCAGGAAGTTTATCCTCTCCATAGCATCCTTCCGGTTCCACCAGCACCACCTGCCACATCTTCCCAGACCTCTCGTGTATCGATTGGGACTGAGCTATTGGCAGTGGAAGATGAACGGTGCCTGCAGGACTTTGATCCGGCAGGGTACCGAGCGTATCTCGATTGGAGGATGAAAACGTACAGCTTCTGATTTCTCTTCCAGACACTCTCAAACATCCTCAGGGCAACCCTGAACCCTGAGGGTGTTTTTTTATTTTCCTAGTGGAATATGCCATAATGGACCACATGAATACAGAAACCCTACACAACACTATCAAACAGATATTCGCTCCTGGTAAAGGAGTCTTGGCGGCGGATGAAAGTGTTGCCTCTATACATAAACGATTTGAAGCATTAAGTATCCCTCAAACAGAAGAGAAGCGATTAGCCTATAGACGATTGCTTATTGGCACACCAGGGCTGCATGAATCTATCAGCGGTGTGATTTTTCATGATGAGACATTTAGACAAGAGATCGAAGGTGAAAAAACATTTGCCAAGTATTGTGAGGAACAAGGCATCGTGCCAGGAATAAAAGTTGATAAAGGTCTGATTGATTTGCCAAATTTTCCCGGAGAAAAAATAACACTTGGACTTGATGGATTAAAGGAGAGACTGGAAGAGTATTATTCTCTTGGCGCGCGTTTTTGTAAATGGCGAGCAGTAGTTGATGTAAGTGTATCGACTGATAGCGGGATAGAGGCCAACATGCGCAACTTGGCACTCTATGCTGGATTGGCACAACAGGCCGGCATCGTCCCTATGGTTGAACCGGAAGTATTATACGAAGGTGTGCACTCTGTATATGAATGTAAAGAAAAAATGCAAAATGTACTGACACATCTATTCGGTGAGCTGGCTTTATATAAAGTAGATCTATCTGGTGTTATTTTAAAAACATCATTTGTTTTGCCTGGACATCAAAATGTCGATGGAGCTACCGATGAAGATGAGACTGCTAAATTGACAGCTGAAGTGTTATTGGCCACAGTTCCAAAAAATATTGGGGGGGTTGTATTTCTATCAGGAGGACAGAGTCCATCGCAAGCATCCGACAATCTATCACGAGTGATGAAGCATGGTCCTTTTCCATTTCCGATCACATATTCATACTCACGAGCGATTCAAGATCCAGTGTTAGAGCATTTTGCTAAAAATGCAGTTGACGAAGCCGGAGCCCGAGAAATCTTCAAAGATCGTTTGGCGATGAACACGTTGGCACTGAAAGGGGAGTATGACGTTTCTAAAGAGACAGGCATTTCTTCAAAAGTGGCGAAGGTGACTGGTAGTCAGGATTTGTAAGTCATGTCATACAAGTGGCAGTTTGCAATACCCAACTCCAACCACCTCGTCTCTGGTACTAAATCGAAGAATAAAAAGTCATTGCATGGTGATCGTCCGCAATGACTTTTTATTCTGAGATTTGTTGTAATCTTATTGTAACCTCCCCCTGTTACTCTAAAAGAGGTGGGAAGCCGACTGAAAGTCGGTAGTTTACAGATATTTTTCTGTGCTAAGCTAAATACAGAGACGACACAATCTATATGAAAATACTACTTATCGAAGATGATGCATCTTTAGTGGCAGCACTGAAGATGAGTCTGATCAAAGAAGGCTACACCGTAGACGCACTTATGTTCTTTCATTCGCGAAAAAAAGATAGCTACACCGATTCTGGTTCTGACTGGCAGGACTGAGATTGAGGATAAGATCAGTGCACTTGATAGTGGGGCTGATGATTATCTAACAAAACCTTTCTCGACCGGAGAATTGGTAGCTCGCCTCCGAGCGCTGCTTCGGCGACCAAAAGAAGTGATGCCCAAAATTATCAAAGCTGGAGATTTTCAACTTGATGTAAACCGTCGCATCGTGATCCATAAAGGAAAAGAAATCTCGTTATCTCTAAAAGAATTTGGTATACTCGAATGCTTAATGCGTCGGCCCAATCAAGTGGTCCAACGTGATGAGATACTCGACCACGTTTGGGATTTCAATTATACAGCTTTGGGTAATATCATCGATGTTCACATCAACCGGATCAGAAATAAGCTGGCAGTAAAGCGGGGACAATTATTAGAAACCGTACGCGGAGTTGGATACCGCTTAAAGATATAAACACACACCATGCCACACAGACTCGCAATCATGAATAATCCACTCGGTGGTGATGCAGATCGGGGGCCACTAGAGATCATTATGGATAGTTTAGGTGAAGGTTTGATCATGACTGACGATGATGGTCGTATTAGTTTTATGAATAGGTATGCAGAAGAGATGTTTGCTACTTCTGAAGAAGAAGTTAGAGGTTCACTGTTTTCGGATTTTTTAAAAATATATGACAAACTGGGAGTTATAGTCCGTCCAGCAGACTTTTTGATACCTCGAGTGTTGCGGACAGGTCGTAAAGCGGCAGAGTCGACATTCTATTATGCATCGCCACACCGAAAGAAGTTTCCGGCCGCCGTTACGACTGCGCCGGTACTTGTTGACAAACGAACAGTCGGTACCGCTTCTATTTTCCGAAATATGCAAAAAGAAGCCAGTATTGATAAAGCTAAGACAGAGTTCGTGTCTCTGGCTTCACACCAGCTCCGCACACCGCTAACAGCCATAAAATTATTTACAGAGATTCTACTTTCAAAACACACAGATCCCAATGATGAGGAAAAAGAGATCTTGGAAAATATCGAGTGTTCAAATGAGAAAATGATTCAACTGGTAAATGATTTATTGAATGTGGCCAATATGGAAGCTGGACGACTGAAACCTGAATTCGAGGTAGTCTCTATCGCTGATCTTGTCGCGGGTGTGTTAGGTGAAACTTTTGCTGTAGCGCACAAGAGAAATATCAATATTCACTATACATGTAAGATCAAGGATGGTGTTAAGATAGAAACTGATCCTAAGCTCTTACGACAAATCATTAATAATATTGTGACTAATGCGATCGAATATTCGAGAAACGATAGCAAGGTGGCGGTTCGAGTGTATAAAGACAGGGACAAATGGTGCATCATCAGTGTACGCGACAGGGGCATCGGTATCTCCAAGCGAGCCCAAAAAGAGATTTTTAACAGATTTTTTCGAGCCCAAAATGCAATCAAGTTTAAAACAGAAAGTAGTGGGCTTGGATTATATGTATGCAGAATGATGATCGAGGCAATTGGTGGAAGGATTACGTTTAAGACAGTGGAAGGAAAGGGTACGACATTCTTTGTTTGTATACCACAACAAGCACCAACTATTAAAACCTAATTTATATACACGACATGACAAGGACTCCTAAACCAAAAATTATATTACTCATTGAAGACAATGCATATGTGTCGCAATCGTATACATATTTTTTGAAAGCCGGTGGATATGAGGTTGATATTGCAGAAAATGCTCTTGAGGCACGAAAAAGATTGAAAGACAGAACCCCTGATCTGATTATGCTTGACCTGATCATGCCGGGTATCAATGGCTTTGATTTTCTGGCGGAGATAAAGAAAAAACCCAAAACAAAAGGTGTGCCGGTAATAGTGATCTCGAATCTGTGTCAAGAAGGGGATGTTGAGCGATGTCGGAAACTCGGGGCGGCAGATTATTTGATCAAATCAAATTTTTATATGCGTGATGTGTTGGATAGAATCAAGGTTTTCTTGGCGGCAAAGGAGGCTTAAAAAGCCAGCGGTCTAGTGTATAATGGACCGTATGTTACCCCTACTTATCGCCAATATCGTCATTATTCTGGTCGTGTTCTTTATTTTATATGGGAAAATTGGCAAACCAGGGCTTGAAGGCAAAGAAACCGAAGAACTCAAAAAAGAGGTTCAGCGTCTTGAAACTGTCATTAAGGATGAGATGTCACGAAACAGATTAGAAACAAGTAGTGGCCAGAAAGAAATTAGAACTGAGATCGGAGCTAGTTTGAACACCGGACTTACGACACTGACTCAGTCAGTAGAGCAAAGACTTTCATCTCTACAAACTGACAATGCCAAAAAACTTGATCAAATGCGCGAAACTGTTGATGAAAAATTACAAGCCACACTTGAAAAAAGATTCGGTGATTCATTTAAACTTGTATCAGACAGGCTGGATCAAGTGCACAAAGGATTGGGTGAAATGCAAACTATCGCTATTGGTGTCGGTGATCTCAAAAAAGTTTTATCAAATGTTAAAAGTCGAGGAACATGGGGTGAGGCACAGCTTGGAAATCTGATCGAGGAAATTATGACGGCTGAACAGTATGAAAAAAATGTTATGACCAAAAAGGGAAGTCGAGATGCGGTGGAGTACGCCATCAAGCTTCCAGGCAACGGCGACATCGATCATGTGTGGCTACCTATCGATGCCAAATTTCCACTTGATGATTATCAACGATTGATTGAGTCAGAAGACAGGGCTGATCTGGTAAACTCTGCCGAGCTACGAAAGTCTCTCGAAAATAGAATTAAAGCCGAAGCTAAGGATATTCATACAAAATATATCGACGTACCGTACACGACTGACTTTGGGATTTTATTTGTGCCGATCGAGAGTTTGTACGCCGAAGTGTTACGTATACCAGGCTTGTTCGAAGCAATCCGCCGCGATTATAAAGTGATCATCACCGGTCCGACAACTATTCAAGCAATTTTAAATAGTTTGCACATGGGTTTCAGAACCCTCTCAATACAAAAGCGATCAAGTGAAGTCTGGGAAGTGTTGGGTGTAGTAAAAAAAGAGTTTGGCAAGTTCGGTGATCTTCTGGAGAAGACTCAGGAAAAATTAAACCAGGCGGGTAAGACAATCGAAGATGCGGTAAAGAAAACGCGAACTATTGAAAAGAAATTGGGTAAAGTTGGTGACAGTCCATTACTAAAAGACGGGGAAGAGGATGTTGTTGAGGCGGTTATTGAAGCTATCGACTAGGTATGTTACCGTATTGATATGGACACCTTGCACCGTAGTGGTGTGAGGAAAACTGAGTCCTGTATCAAGCTCTATGAAACCAATACTTCAAGTATTCTCAGTGGTCGTTATGTGTACCCTTGCTGCCTTGTTCGTTATGGGTCTCTTCGTGGGCATCATTGTGCATTGGAACTTGCTCCTCTACATCGGACTGCCTGCGGCTGCAGTATTCTGTGCCGTCAGTCTCAATGAAGAGGCGAAGCTGTACTGGATCCTTACGGCTAAAGTGACCGCCTGGATGGAGCGCGGCCGATTCCAACTCCTACGCCTAATGGTGTCTGTGGTGATTATGGCCCCGGTGATGATGATTGACCTTGTATGGGGACTCGCCCGCGGAATCTCCCTCCTTGCCATGCTGATGCGGATAGTGATCAGCTGCCGAAACGAAGTCGAACTCGAAGCGGAGGCGCTCGAATCATGACGTTACTGCCTCGATCGTGTTGAGTGGGTTCCCGCCAGGTTACAAACCTGCGTTGAAGGAACCCACTCTTTTTTATTTTTATAAAATAAAAATGTTATAATAGTTACATGCAAGATAAAACTCTACAACATGCAGACACATTTTTCTTTTTTACAACCATAGGTGTGGTAGTAGGAATTATTATATTGTTACTCGTTCTCTATTTCTGTATTAAGGCTGTTATTGCTTTACGAAAGATCAACACTCGAGTTCATGAACTGTTGGATAAAACAGGAGATGCGATAGAGAAAAGTGTGGAAGATAAGGGTATAGTCAAAAAGAGCCTTCCATTGGCTCTGCCAATACTCAGTTTCTTCTTCAAAAAGAAGCGAGCAGCCAAAAAGGAGAAAACCAAATAAGTAGATCGAGAATCTCGGAGACTGTGATATACTGTACCCATGTCAACAAAAACAAATTCAAAAGATATGTCAACAGGTAAAAAAGTTGCTATTGCCGCAGGCGTAACCGGTCTGTTGGTCGCAGCAACTCTCGGAACTCATTTTTTGTTTAATACGAAAAAGGGAAAGCAAAGTTTGAAACACATTAAGAGTTGGGCTTTCAAAATGAAAGCAGAAGTTTTAGAAAAATTAGAAAAAGCCAAAGAAGTGAATGAAGAAATATATGGAAAAATTGTTGATGAACTATCAGCAAAATATCAAAAAGTAAAAGGGATGACAGTCGAAGAAGTTCACGAAATCGCATCAGAATTAAAATCACAATGGAGAAAGATTCATGGTGAAGTTAAGAAAACATTAAAAGGCGGAAATGCTAAACCAAAATCAAAACCGAAAGCCAAGACACCTGCCGCGAAGAAATAATCCGGTTCGGAAGGTCTTTATATCAGAACGTACCACGACACCTCAAGAGAATACCTCTTGGGGTTCTGTGGCTTCTTGGTATGACGAATATCTGCAGGCCGAGAATACCTATCAGGCAAAAGTGATATCTCCCAACCTTCTACGTGTTTTAAAGTTTGAAGATATTAAGAATGGTGCACATGTGTTGGAACTTGGCTGCGGTCAAGGTTATTTTCTTCATCAAGTTGCTGAAGCTTTGAAAAATAAAAAGGTATCTTTGGAGGGGGTGGACGTCTCACAAGAATTGTTGGATATCGCCAAAAAAGATATTGTTGACGGTATTAAACTTACCAGAGCCGATGCTGCCAAACTTTCGCATCTCACAGATAACAGTACAGATCTGATCTATTCAGTGTTGGCTTTGCAAAACATGAGCGATCTGGACGCTGTGACGAAAGAGATCAAACGTGTATTGACACCAAAAGGGAGGCTGATCGCTGTCTTGAATCATCCAACATTCCGCATCCCTAAACAAAGTGACTGGCATTATTCTGCTGATCGTAATGCGCAAGGACGAGTAATATATACATATATGAGTGATAAAAAGTTTGCGATTGATATGCATCCAGGACTCCGGGCAGCAGGCATCAAGAAAGAAGAGACTTTCTCTTTTCACCACCCACTGCAGTTCTATTCGAAGGTATTGGCCAAGCACGGTTTTTGTATTGCCAAGATAGAGGAATGGTTGTCTCATAAAGAAAGCGAAGAGGGACCAAAGAAAAGAGCTGAAGACGAATCTCGAAAGGAGATTCCGATGTTTATGATGCTTGAGATTAGACCATTTATAGACTAATATAGGTACATGTTCAGACTCCTCCGATACATTGTCCTGTTTTTCCTCATTATGGGAGTCCTTTTCCTATTTAACCGTCATGGTGATGCAGTTAAGAGTTGGTTCAGCTCTGTCGGTGAATATTTTAAAAACGCTGGAGACAACAAAATGTTGGAGGATATTAAAAATATAAACTTAATTGGCGACCTCGGTGCCACAACTAGTACATCAACTGCGCCCAGAAAAAAAGTTACTAGTCCTGTTGTTAAGTCTAATGTGGTTGAGGAGGCACAGCTCAGTGTACCGGGAATCATAAGATATACAAACCTAGAAAGAACAAGGCGAGGGTTAAAACCATTGGTCTTAGAATCAAAGCTGACGGAGTCATCACTTAAAAAAGTTGATGACATGTTGAATCGGCAATATTTTGAGCACATTTCTCCTCAGGGTGTGAGTGTGGCTGATATTGTACGAGAAGAAGGATATGCATTTGAAGTGGTGGCTGAAAACTTGGCCTTGGGCAATTTTGGCACGGATCAAAAACTGGTTCAGGCTTGGATGAATAGCCCAGCTCATCGGGCCAATGTCTTAAATCCTCGATTCACCGAGATCGGCGTAGCTGCAGCAAATGGAGAGTATAAAGGCGAGCGACAGTGGCTCTTTGTGCAGCATTTTGGCAAACCATTGCCCAATTGTCCAAAAACGGATGCGGTACTAAAAAATAAGATTGATACCGAAAAAGTCGACCTGGAAAAAGAAGAGTCGGTATTGCAGGCGATGGCGACCGAGATTGAAAACAACTCTAGTGAAAGTCGAAGTGCTGGTTTTCTGGAAAAATATAATACTCGAGTTGCAGAATACAACTTCCGTTTAGCCATCCTAAAACAAAACGTAGAGAAATATAACAGTCAGGTTGTTGCTTATAATACCTGCCTCGCTGCGTAAAGGGGAATGATTAGAAGAAGATAAAGATTGAGCCCAATGCATACGGAATCAATCGTCCGGCTCTAAACATTAGTAAGGCGAACTCATCTCGTTGTGTCACATGTTTATAGAACAATGTCTCGGTGGCGATCTCGATCAAACTGCAGCCGATGCGACTGATGAATAAGGTCGATAAAAGCAGTAGGAAAGCGTTGCCACTACCTAGGTCTGGAGAGACAAAAGTGGCTGCGACAGTAAAGATGAGGGTGATCACAACACCCCAGAAGAATAATTGCTTTTCATTATGTTGACGATCTTCGATACGTCCAAAAGGAATCTGTACCAATATAAAAGGAATCAAGATAGCGGCTAGGAGCATGCCGATGTGATCCCATTCAAACCCAAAACGATTGTAGAGATAGATAGGCAGCATTACTCCTGTTACGCCATAATACAAATGCAGCGTAGATTGAGTAATGAAAGCCTTGCGATCTAGTTTATCGGCCCAAAAACGCGCCAGTTTTTGTCTGACGCCGACGTGTTCGAGAGTGGCTGAATTCGTCATCGGTATCTCTGTTTCATCAGTTGGATTTTGAATATATGAGGAAATGAGAATCAAGAAGGGAATCAATAGACAAAATGATACGACATAGGTGATTGGTAATGTGCTTGTGGTCAACGTCGTAAGCATGATTGGTACAACTACGAATGGTGTATTCCAAACGGTCAGATAAATACCTCGTCCTTTTCCTCGGTCCTCGATATGGGTGTAGTCTTCAAACAATTTATCTAAGTTAAATAAAATATACGGAGTGATGGCATGGTGGAAAGCGAAAGCTGTAAGATAGAGAGGGAGTACATAGGCTGTGGGAATATAATTTAATGCAGTCACAGTATACATAATTGCCAGACAGACAAATTCTAGAGTGGTGGCGAGATAAATTCTCTCTTTGGTCCTGGTGGCTTTCGCATGATAACGAGAAAGCATGAGATATACACAAACCCCAAAGATAGAAGCGAGACCGTATACAGCCATCACATTGTACGTTGTGAGATGGAAAAATTCAGTCATGATCGATGAGTTCGTAAAGTATACAAACACATGGTGTAGACCTAAAAAGAATATAGATATATAGAGAGCTGTTTGCACTCGAAGGGACAGATAACGTTGCATGAAGTAAAGTATAGCAAATAAAAAATAAAAATCAGACAGAGACGGGGTTGATTCCGAAACTGTCTGTGATTAGCGATCGAAGAGTGAAGAGCGCGGATGTTTTTCACTTTGCCAGATTGCAAAGAGGAGAAGCAGAAGCGCAAGCACTAACGAAGCTTGAGGATTGTAGAACGGGAAGGTAAGGCCGGTGACGGTGAGTGCGCCACAGGTGAGACCTTCTACGGCGTAGCGAGTGTTGGTCATCGGGTGGTGTGTTTTCTCGACAAGGCTGTGTCAGTCGCAATAGCCGCTACAGCGCCGGGGAAGATTATCACAGGGAAGGCGTTGACCAGAATCAGTCCCGCGATAAAACATACAACGAAACCAAATGTGAATGATGTAGAGTTCATGGTGCTGGAAGAGGAGTTGCCTTACATTGCGTTGATGTGAGGTCGGGTCCTTATGGTTAAATTAGCATAATTATGGACAAAATAAAAACCCTCCACATACAGCGGCCGTCTCTTCCGAGAGGCATATATGTGGGGGTCGGGGGGCGCTACTTTTCGTTCAGCATGTTCCAATCAGCTCCCTTGAATCCGAGGAGCTGACTCGCTTTGTCCGTTTTCGCGAACATGTCGCGAGCGCGGGCCTTGTCGCGTCTGTGGTCTTGGGTTTCCGCTTGCCGGAATTTATCCGCGAAGTGGTCTAGTTGGGCATCAAAAGCCCATCCGGCCAAGGTGGTTGTCTCATCGCGTAGAGTGTGGATTGCTGCGCGATTGATGCTTGCGCCTCGTAGCCTGTTTCCAAATGCGCGAAGGACGTCCACTTCGTTGAGCTTCACCAGCGCCTCTTTCCAGGCACTAGCGATCTCGTACACAACTTTCCCTGGTTTTTCGTCCCGGAAAAAGTGGTAGAAGCGAAGGACTCCAATAAGACCGGGGATGCAGGTGAGGGAGAACATGACCATGGAGGTCGTGAAGTCGTCGGACTTGAAGCTCCAGAGGCCGAACAAGAAGGCGACAGCCAGCAGAATCAGCGTAGTACGCATGCTCTTTCGACGTTTGGTAACCTTTTTGAGGCAGTCATCGGCCGGCTCGCTAAAGTTTTTAATGCTTTGCCTGCCGTCGGTCTTGACCCAGTGTCTTGTGAACAATTGGCTCAAGTAGACTTGGGCGTCCTTGTCGGTGATGTTTTTCGGGTGGACGCGCGAGT
>JBDKKY010000016.1:0-19604 GCA_039795875.1 Candidatus Parcubacteria bacterium
CTGTACCCTGATGTCTCTACAGGAAAAGTAGACTGATACACCAACTGTTTAATGACACCTACACCTGGACCTTTGATCTGCCATGCTGCAATACCTTGACCTGCACCAGTCCAAACAATCTTATGCAATGTGGGATCTTTTGGATTAGGCTGAGTAATTGTGATATCAAAACCTGTCACCTCAGATTCATTTTCTGTTTGAGTGGTGACCGGCAATATTGTTGCACTGGGACCAGGAATTGCTGTCACCGTTAGAGTTTCATCGAAAAACCAATTCAGGTCACCGCGACCAGGCATACTTAAGATAGTCACCTCATATTCTGCCTTTGGTGGAATATCACCAGAGATCCGAGCACTTAACGTAGTGGTATTGCCTGAAAGACTAACCTTCGTCAGGAATGATTGTCTGTTGGTACCAAGCACTTCGAGATACAGACCTGATATTTCATCGTCCGTCAGCGGTGTGGGAGTAGTCAGACTAAAAAGGATTGTGTCTCCCGCCTGCACAGTGGTTGCAAGAAGTGTTCCGGCCGTGATACTCCGACCACTAGATACTTGGGCGAGCTGATTTTTGGTGCCAATAGTATAAATCTTACTGCCTGTATACACGATACCTGCCAATAAGATTGCAATGAGAACAATCTTTTTCATGTGTGATTATTATACCCTAAATCGTAGGGGTTTTGCAGCAAGGGTACCCATACCATTGTCCACATATTCATATCATGTCATCATATATACATATGACATCAATACAAAATCTTTTCAATATTATTCTGGTATTTATACAAAACCATCTTCTGACGATTATTATCATTCTTGTTGTTCTCGGTCTAGCCGGTTTTCTGTTCAGAATCGCTTTTACTATCCTAAAATGGTTGGTCATTATCGTGGTTGGGTTGTGGCTTGGACTTACAGTACTGAACTGGATCTTTAGTCTTTTTATGTAGTCTTCCACAACAGCTCAAACACCTGTTTATAAAAATCCGCCAGACTCTTATCTTCCATCACAACCACCTGCTTCTGTTTATGCATGATCATTTTTACCACGTCTCCACCAACCTCTATAGATACACCAGGAGAAAATAATTTGTGATCTATTTTCTTAGTTTCAAATCCGTGTCGGACATCATCTTCTCTGAAGTCTTTGTCATAGGTATTGCTCGGCATAATACATTTTAATTTCAATCCCAATTTATACATGTGCTCCATGTGCTCAAAATATTCATCACGGACTTTTACATTTTTCCCCACAGCAGCATAAAAGGCATACACATATTTATCTTTAACTCTATGAAGTCCGTGGGATAGTGCTTGTACTAGTGAACCTTGACCTTTAAATACGACTATCCCCGCTTGCCCTTTCGGTCGAGACACTGTTGGAATGGAGGCTAAGAGTTCATGTGCATTACGATTAAATTCTGTCTGTGATTCCGAGATGAATTCATGGGGATCTTTGGCAATATACACCTGATTCTTTTGATGTGGCACGATCAAGGCCAATCCTTTTTTTCGCAATTCTTCTATGAGCACATAGACCGTGGGTCTTTTCATGCCGGCCTCTTTGGCGATCTCATAGGCGGTCGCTTGTCCAACTTTATATAAAGCCAAATATATCTTGGCCTCCTTGTCTGTTAATCCGAGTGAGATAAGAGCATTGATTATTTTCTGCATACTTCCAGACTATCAATTATAGAAAAATAGTCAATTATTTTGACTACTATTATCAATCTCAAATCAGCCTTGTAAATACTGGTTCATATAGAATCTGGCAAAATAATCTCCTCACACTTTTGCATTCCATGTTTTTATTACATCAGAAAGAACCTTAACCCCACACATATATGCTCGACATCACCAAACAAAACATTGACGAACTTCTTGATCCCACTTGCGGCGCAACTGTCATTGGCGGAGGAGAATTCCAGCACACCAGCCTCTTGCCCTTTGCGGACGCTCTTCGTTCTCGATTCAAAGTTCCACCACCCGGAAACCTCGTCTCCAATTACTCATTTACCTGTCTCTCCGACCGACCTCAGAGAATCTGGGAAGACTTCAGCACAGCATTCGCGCAAGATCTCAACAACAGACTCCTCCCTCAACTGCCGTTTGCCGAACAGCTCACGTTTGATGATCTGTATCTCACCTACTATCCTCCATCTGTCATGGGAGTCGGATGTCACCGCGATACGAACTGTAAAGGTCTCGTCCTTGCTTATGTACTTGAAGGCACTTTGCCGTTCTTCATTTGCAAAGACAAAGACATGAATCAGCCTCAGCAAATCATCGTTCAACCGGGACAAATCCTGGCAATGCGGGCGGCACAAATCGGAGACCTACCCCGCCCTTACCATTTTGTCGGAGAGGTGAAAGATCCTGTCCTTCAACTCGGTCTTCGTCAATATATTAACCCCAATCAATAATTCCTATGAACCAACGATTCACTGTATCACTAGGCGAACACCATATCGCCGAACTCTCAGACCCCGATCGTGGCATAACAACTGCTTCGATTCGAGAGATGACACCCGCGCTTCTGACTGACCTAAACAGACAGGCTGAAGGACTTGATTATGAGCCGGCCAAAAAGGTGGTAACCAGAGTGGGGCAGAACTTCCGGGCCTGTGGGGAGTTTGGAGATACAAGCGTGTGGAGACAAATGGCAACACAGTTTGCTGACGGGTTAGAACATTCGTTTCGTCGTCACAACAAGCTGAGCCTGCTCTCCACCCTCCCGCTGAACTTCACCGATCTCGCTGTACAGCACTACCCGCAGACCACTGTTGGACAAACTCACGGCATCGGCATACACCGCGACCACAATGATTTCATCAATCTTGTAGTCGTCTTACTTCTCCACGGTGCCTGCAACTTCTATATCTGCAAAGATCGCGAAGGCAATGGTGCCGTAGAGATTGAGGGTGAACCTGGACAGTTGCTGATCATGCGTGGTGGAGGCTTTGCCGGTGGAGGTTTGAGTCGCCCCCTCCACTATGTCGGACCAATCGACGAGCGAGGAAGACTTAGCTTCGGCCTTCGACAGCTATCGAGTGACCCTGAAGCTGCAGCAAGGCTACGCAAGCTCTTTAGTGGTGAAACCACTGCTTAATAACACGGGGACGTGCTCATCTGCACGCTTCCCCATTTATATACAATTATCAATTAACACATTTATTATCATGAACACAGAAAATAATCACAAAACAATAGCCGCTAGCTTTAAAAATATTCTTCAAGCTCTGGGAGAAGATACTGGGCGTGAAGGCATACTCAAAACCCCAGACCGTGTCGCCAAATCTTTGCTCTTTCTGACTCGAGGTCATACTGAAGAAAAAAATGTTATTCAAAACTGCAAAGATGCTTTATTTGATGAAAATATAAAATCACACATATCAATAAAAGACATAGAATTCTATAGTCTATGCGAACATCATGTCCTACCCTTCTGGGGTACCGTCAGCATTTCCTTTGTTCCAAACGAGGATGGAAAAATATTAGGACTAAGTAAATTTGGGCGACTGGTCGATGTGTTCAGCCGACGTCTCCAGGTTCAAGAGAGATTGAGTCAACAATTGCTCTCAATTATTAAGGAAATACTTCAGCCGAAAGCAGTATGTATACAGGTTAAAGCCAAGCATATGTGCATGATGATGCGTGGTGTTGAAAAACATAATTCGACGACCGTGACATATGACTTTGAGGGTGCTGAAAAATATGAGCAGGGCTTAAAAGATTTACTCCGATGATTACCAAAATTAACATCAAAAAATTTATAACAAAAGTGTCTATCGGTATAACCCCTGAGGAGAGAGCTAGGGCACAACCACTTACTATAGATTTGTCATTATCAATCAATGCCGACAAGGCCATACAAACCGATGACGTACATTACACAATAAATTATTCAGAGCTACAGAAATCTATACTGGAAATCACTAGTACAACCTCATACAACCTGCTCGAGTCTCTAGCTTTTCACATCGTGAGAAAATGTTTTGAGCATGTACTGGTTGAAAATGTAGAGATCACGATCAACAAACCATACATATTGTCCGGCTCAGAATCGGCTGGAATAACCCTAACCTTTACTCGACATGAATACAATCTATCTAGCACTTGGAAGCAACATCGGTGATCGATATAGATATATGCAACAAACTATCACTCTTCTAGCTTCACACCTGCACGGCATCAAACAATCTCACATCTACGAAACCAAACCGTGGGGCGTAACTGAACAAGATACATTTCTCAATATGGTGATACGAGGCGAGACTTCATTGTCACCACAAGAATTGCTTCAACTCACACAAGACATACAAACCAGAGTCGGCCGAATTAAACGACAGACCAACGGACCCAGAGAAATAGATATAGATATTCTGTTGTACGGAGACGAAACAGTACAAACAGCAGATTTAACTATTCCTCACCCACGCATACAAGAAAGAGATTTTGTGTATGTACCACTCAGAGAGTTAAACCCCAACTACGATATTTCACCTACCATGATTGAACCTTATATTCTGCAAAGACACATGCCGACCCAGATCGTGGGCATACTCAACTTGTCTCCGGAAAGTTTCGGTAGCACTGCCTACACCGATCTATCCACTATTCTTCGTCGAGTTGAACAAATGGTCGACGAAGGAGCGGACATCATCGATATCGGTGCCCAATCAACCAAACCCGGCTCCGTACAGTTGACCGAGGTTGCAGAGCTCAGCCGACTTCGCGGTGTGATCAAAGCTATAAAAATGCAATTCCCCTTTACACCGCTCTCTGTGGATACTACCCGACTTGCCTGTGTGTGCTTAGCACTAGAAGAAGGCATAGACATGGTGAATGACATCTCCGGCGGCAGATTCGCACCCGAGATTATCCCTCTCATTATCAAGACTGATGTCAAGATAGTCATCATGCACTCACGAGGAGACTTTGCTGATATTCATAAAAAATATCAGTACGGTGATATTATCACAGAGCTGTTAAATTATTTCCAAAGAAAGATTCAAGAATTATTAAAGCTTGGCTTAAGACCGGATCAAATAATCCTGGATCCCGGCATAGGATTTTCTAAAGGAGCCAAAGAAAATTTTGCCATTATTGGAAATATCGAAAAGCTGAAAGCTTTAGGGTTCCCGGTGTACATCGGCTTATCGCGCAAAAAGTTTATCGGCACCGCAACTGGTAAGGACGATCCGCTAGACCGCGATGTCGGCAGCACCGTCCTCCACACGCTGTGTATACAAAAAGGCGCGGATTATATACGCGCCCACAATGTAGATTGTCTCCGCGACACCATCAACGTTCTGAAAAACCTCTAACCCTAGTCGTAGGCTCGCAACAGTGTGTGCCTACGACTTTTATTATAACTTCAAGGATCACAATGTCTCGCCCAGTTCAAAGAACTGACGGATTATTGTATGGGATCAATAGGTGCCACAGACTGAATGGCTGCATGCTCATCCAACACTCGTATTTCTTGGTATTTCTTAGCTAAATATATATACATCAAAGCGCAAGAAAAGAAAATATTTATAATCGCACCTGTAGTCCCAGAAATAATCGTATAATACAATGCAGGCTCGTAGGTTATTGAATTCTGCATTGAAGCCAAGAATTCCTTGGGACCACTCACAAAAGAAATAAGGAGTTGTGCAAACATCCCGATGAGAGAGATTATAAACAATCCTCCGAAAGTTCCCCAGGCCTCGGCTCTGTGGGCTTTAACCAATCTAATAGATTCTTTCATTGAATCCCATGGACCCATATTTTTTGAAGAGAGAAAGATATTGCAAGCATAGATTAATTTCGGCGCATGTATCAGTGCCAAATAGACGGTAAGAGCCAGCGCCACGAGGCCTCCAATTATACCGATCACCACGTTGATGGCTGTGTGAAAGAAAATCAGAGCCGATATAATCACAACCATGGGGCCAAAAATAATAACCCAATACATGAGAGCAAAAACCAAAAATGATAGACAAAACTTAACCCAGGGCCAAACAGTTTTTCTTTGTATACCGGCGGCCTGGTTGAGAGTCAGAATAGTGCCTTCTTCTCGTTGTTGAAACACCCGAAATGAGGCTGGACTATATACCAACAGCATTAACAATACTGATACCAGTATGACCGCAGCACCAACTATCTCGATGATCAACCATGTTTGCTGAGGCAAGTCCAGACTATCCACCGCAAAAAGAGCGGCGAAAATTATCGCCAAAGGAATAATCTGTAAAAGAAACATAGGCAACATGGCCTCAAACACTTGCTTGAATCTATCTTTATAATCTTTAAAGGTTTGGTTAATAGTTTCCATATATCTTTTATTATAGTTTTAATTTCGGTTGCCCTTATTTCCACCCTCAATTCCCGCCATAATCTGCTGCATAATATCGTGAGTTTTTGAAACACTTGAATCCAAGAATACGACTTTTGAATTGTCGCCACTACCAATACTTTTCATAGTATCCAAGTATTGAGTCAATGTAAGTGTAGCAATAATCTCTGACGTATTTTGCTTAGTAACCCCTTGCACTGCCTCAATAGACTGCCGCAAACCATTGGCAATAGCCATACGCTCAAGAGCAATACCTTCTCCTTGCAATCGCTTTCGCTCACGCTCTCCTTCAGCCTCTTTGATGGCCTGAATCTTGGTTGCCTCTCCTTTGTTCTCAGCCGCTCGTCGGAGCTGCTCAGATGCAACCACTTCTGACATGGCATTAGTGATAGTGATTGGAAATGTGACATTTGTGATCTGGAAACTGTGAATCTTCATACCCCACTCTCGGAATTGAACCTCAAGATCTCCTTTGATGTGTTCAGCCAATTCTTCTTTCTTTTCAAGCAAACTCTCATGAGTCTCTCGCGCCACATATGTCCGTAGTGAGTTTTCAACACTGGCTTCGATAGATCGAACTCGATCGTCCAACTCATAGACGTATCGTTTGATACCATCCAAAGCTTGGTCTACAGAAAAGATCAAGTTTGTACCGATAGTTGTAATCACCTTGTCCTTTGATGGGTAGTTACCCTGCAAAGCAAAGTTTTGTTGTCGTAGACTCACTCGCTCTTTGATTGATTCAAAAAATGGAATAAGAACATTGAAACCAGCAGTCATACTTCGACTATACCGTCCGAGCAGCTGCACTACCGCCACGGTATTTTGATTAATAATTCGTACACTGATAAGTAATAAAAATACTATTATAGCAATGATTGTATATGTCATGGTGTGATGATACCACGCATAGCCGACTTTGTCATTTACTGATATACTAGAAAAATGATCTCAAAACACACAAATTCTGCTGGGACTACTTGGCAAATTGCTGTCTCTCCAAGCGGAACAGATATCCAAGATTTGATGAAAGAGTCCAGTATTGGCAGTGAGTATTTTGAAGAATTGAGTACCCCAACCCCGAGACCTGTTTGTATGGACTTAGAGGGCGTAACATACGCGGTATTCCACATTCCAGTACGATCTAGCCCTCTGGATCCTCAATCTCTCTATTATACAGAAGCAGAGATTGATGTCTTGATCGGTGACAAAACTGTGACCACCTTACTATATGACTCACCGGCCGAATTAAGTCTAGATGTCGATAGTATTCTGGCTAAGCATGCGACGGATGCACCAGCTGAGTTGTGGTGGCACATCCTTACGAATATCTATACAAAGATTCACAACGACATCGATACCATGATCGTCGAAATGAAAGACGTTCGAGAAAAAGTCTTCACAAAAAAGGAGCACATCGAGCGAATCTCTGATGTGCATCGAGCCTATCTAGCTATTGACCTAGCCATCAGTGGGCACGAAGAGATCATCGAATCTATCCACGAGGCTGAACATCCAGGCCATACAGCCAACTCTCCCCTTGCTTGGTCAAAGGTACGCGGCGAATATCATCGATTAACTCAGAAATTAGAAAAGCTTGGTGCTTACATACACGAACTTCGTCACACTCAGAACAGTTTAATCTCCGCTCGACAAAACCTGTTGACGCAGACCTTTACTGTATTGGCCTTTATCTTTTTGCCCATCAACTTCTTGGCCGCCCTCTTTGGTATGAATGTGACAACCATGCCAATCGTAGATCACCCGCAGGCTTTCTGGATCCTACTTGGTGGATTTGCCGTCTTGAGTCTGATCATGTTACTCTTCTTTAAAATCCGAAAATGGCTATAATCGTTATTATACATGCTTAAATTACACCTACACAACACCCTTTCAAAAGAGATTGAGGAATTACAGCCTATACACGCAGGAGAAGTGCGTATGTATCATTGTGGTCCGACTGTGTATGATTATTTGCATATTGGAAATATGCGAACCTATGTGTTCGCTGATACGTTGAGACGAGTCTGTGAACATGCTGGATATACCGTCAAACAAGTGATCAATATCACTGATGTTGGACACCTCGTCAGTGACGCTGATGAAGGTGAAGACAAGATGGAAAAAGGTGCTGAAAGAATGAACAAAAGTGCCCAAGAAGTGGCCAAATATTTTACCGACATTTTCCATCAAGATCTGGCTGCCTTAAATATTCGAACGACAGATACTCTATTCCCAAAAGCCAGTGACCATATCAAAGAACAAATTGCCTTGATCGAGGAGCTCGGAAAGCGTGGACATACATACAAGACCAGCGACGGTATCTATTTTGACGTTTCTACTTGGAAAAGATATGGAAAATTAGGAGACATTGATTTGTCTGGACTTGAAGCTGGCAAGCGAGTTGCTCACAGTCTGGAAAAACACACGGCTTATGATTTTGCGTTATGGAAATTCTCTCCAGCAGGCACCGCCAGACAACAAGAATGGCCGTCTCCTTGGGGTGTTGGTTTTCCTGGTTGGCATATCGAATGTTCAGCTATGTCTATGAAGTATCTCGGTGAGACATTTGATATACACACTGGTGGCATTGACCATATCCCAGTGCATCACAACAATGAGATTGCCCAAAGCGAAGCTGTTACAGAAAAACCACTGGCCAATATCTGGATGCATGGAGCATTTTTAAACTGGAAAGGAGGTAAGATGAGTAAATCGAATGGAACATTCTTACGTCTACAAGATTTACAGCAACAATATAGTATTTCTCCCCTAGCCTATCGATACTTTTTGTTACAATCAAAATACCGACAACCGATTTCTTTTGATAGCGAGAGTTTGAAAGCGGCCGGAACAGCCTATAGTCGACTGACTGAAAAAGTGGCACGACTTTGGTCTATTTCAAAAACAATAAATACTCCTCGAGATCTGAAAAATGAATTGGATTCAGTGAGTACATTGATCGCCAATGATCTCAATACACCCGAAGTGCTGGCCTTTCTCTGGGATACGTTGAAAAATATAGAAGCAGAGCCTGTTAATGAAACTGTGTTCATGCATTTTATCGATACAGTTGATTCTCTACTTGGTCTTGAGCTCACAAAAGCCTGTGTAGAGCTCGTCCTACCAGATGCCATCAAACAGCTTGTGGAAGAACGTCATCAAGCTAAAGCCAATCAAGACTGGGCTAGAGCTGATCAGTTGAGAACGGAGATCGGAGAGGCTGGGTATGAGCTGTTGGATACCGCTGAGGGGGTGAAAGTGCAGAAACGTAGCTAGTGAGACCCGCTTTCGCTTCGCTCCAGCGAGGCAAGGAAATGAAAAAGCCCCACATGGGGCTATTTTCATATATATTTTGGTATATGGAAAGAAGGGATTATCCGCAAACTGCGTCTGTTGTAGAAACTGTAGTTGTAGCTGTAGTTGTTGAGTTTCCTGTAGAGTCAACACATTGGTATGATCCACTCTTTAGAAGAGCTTGTACGGCCCATACTGTTGCTCCTGGAGTGGCTACTGTTGCAGCACCTAGAGAACACACAACTGCAGTACTTCGAGCTGCAGCACCATCGACAAGAGCTTTCAAACCTCCTGTACCTGAACTCATAAAGATTGATCCTGCTGACTTACAGTCTGCAGAATACGGAGCAGCTGCTGTACCTTGGGTTGCTACGATACCGTAGTTACCAGTTGTCTGACTTGAGTAATACAACTCTGCTTGTACTTTCATACTTTGAAGAGTAGATTGGATAGCTGCATCCTCACCCTTTGTTCGGGCTGTACTCAAACTGGCCAATACAATAGTAGATAGAATTCCGATAATCGCGATGACCACCAAGAGTTCAATCAATGTAAATCCTCTGCTGTTAAGTTTTTTCATATATTAAGGTTCTTATTAGTAATAAATTAATTAATTTATCTCAGAGTACTAATACTCCTGAGATGAATTAATTATACTCCTCTATTTTTTATAACACAATAAAATTGTGGATAATAAAAAATAAAAATTCCCTTTCGGGAATATTTATTGAATCACTATCACTATTTAGTATGCATCACACATTGTTAAGGTTGATGTCGCCGGTTGAGTTCGTTGACGAGAGATTCCTCCATGATCGATACACCAGTATTTAGTGGGGTCACTCTTGAGCTGAGCTGAGATGATCCAAATATTTGACGGTGCTGCGGTGGAGAAACAAGCTACAGTAGTTTTTGCTCTTAGTCCTGTCAACAATTTTGATAGACCATACGTTGTCGCATCAGCAAACATACTACCAGCTGTGACACAATCGCCTGATGTCACACCAACATTTCCATTTTGTGAATAATACAAACCAGATTGAGTCTGCAAGTTTTTCATAGTACTTTGAATACCTGCATCATCACCTCTACCCTTTGCACTACTTAAGGCTGCCAATACTATGAGTGCCAACATTCCAACAAGAGCGATAACCACCATGAGTTCTATAAGAGTAAATCCTCGATTTTGATTCATAAAAGTTCTGTTTTGTTTGTTAAAGGTTAATGAATTAAGTATACTCTATACACCAACAGCAGACAAGAACGTCTGTACAGTTCTGAGAATAATCAATAGATCCAGAAAGAAGGACCGATGTTTCAGGTAGTATAAGTCATATGATAATTTCTCTTTGGTGCCTTCGATAGAGTGCGGTGGTATCTCGTGATGTATCTGCGCCCAACCAGATAAACCAGGACGTACAGTGTGTCGTGCAGAATAAAATGGGATTTCTTTCTCATACACTTCCACCATCTTTGGCATCTCAGGTCGTGGACCAACCATAGACAGATCTCCTCGAATAATATTCCAAAACTGTGGGAATTCGTCGATACGTGTTTTACGGATAAATTTACCGACTTTGGTTACCCTCATCTGTCGACCCTCATTTTTCTTCTGCTCTGCATTTCCCTCTTTCAACACCCATGTTCCATCATCTACCCCTCTCATAGATCTAAATTTTATAATATTGATTACTTTATTGTTTTGGCCGATTCGCTCCATTTTGGCAAATAACGGACCGCCATCTTCGATCTTGATTGCCAGCCAAATGAAAGGGTAAAAAATCAGAGAGATCAAAAACAGTGGCAACACAACCAACAGATCAAGTACTCGCTTGAGTATCATGTATACATAGTCATTCTTGGCTGTAATATTGCCGATAAACCACTCCTCGTCTATATATGTGAGGTCTTCGCGGTCATACACTCGCTCATACATATCTTGAAATGTGACGAATTTCACACCTTCAAACACGAGATAATACAATTTGCGACCCAGTTGTACTGCGTGATCATCACGTGTATCCAATACCACATATTGCACCTTATCTGCCAATAATTTCTCTCGAAGTATTTGCACACCTTGGTCGGTAGTAATCTGTTGAGGATCGATCAAATCTATCGGCTTATACCCTGTATATTTTACTTCTTTGAGTTGGGCAAAAAAACGCTTAATTTCATTGCCTCCACCGATACCGCTCATATTGAAAGAAGACGCTTCTAACTTATTACCATCTTTACCATAGAAAAGATACCTATAACGAGCCAATGTGGCACAGATCGCACTAAAGACAACATAAAACAAGAGTATCAATTTTGGTCTGAGACCAAGATCCAATGGAAACAAGTAAAACCACACTATGCCTCCGATGAATGTACCCACAGACGCCATCAAGATATGCTGTATAAGTTTACGTCTCTTATATAGTACATGACGATCATACAGACCATATATCAAGAAAAATAGAACAGAGATGCAGATAATGGGCACAAAGAGGATAAAGTGTCTAAAAACTGTATATGTATCAATCCCTAACTGCCCTTCCCGGATGAATGAGCGGAACCATAAGGCCAAAGCAAGCGAAATCAACAGCAAAATCACGTCTTTACAGAGTGATAAGAAGGTTTTGAGCATGTGGCTTATTATAGCCTAATTTTGGCCATATTTCGAGACCTATTCTGAGGCTAAAATCCAACAAACTCATTCCTACTCTTCCGTGCCTCTATACTCTTTCGCTGACCCAAAAGCGCTGAGGCTATGCCGATAGCGATGAATTCAATCAAAATATGTGATCCGCCGTAGCTCATGAAAGGTAATGGAATACCTGTTACTGGCATTACGCCAAGATTCATACCGATATTGATCACCATGTGGGTACCAAGGAAAAATACAATTCCGGCTACACACAGAGCGTCAAAGTTAGACTGTAAACGTGGTGCTAGATAGAGCATACGTCCAAGCATAAGTCCTGAGAGGATAATCACAATCATCAATCCAACGAATCCCCATTCTTCCGAAAAAGCCGCGATAATAAAGTCCGTTTGATACTCCGGCAAGAATCGGAGCTTAGACTGTGTTCCATACCCAATACCTTTCCCTAGTATCTGTCCTGAGCCAACCGCGATCAAAGCCTGATATTGGTTATACCCAGACCCTCGTGTATCGTGCATCGGGTGAATAAAGTTGATAACACGTTTCTTTTGATAGTCTTTAAAGCCAAATTGCCAAGCCGCTCCAAAGGTGATCACAGCACACAGAAACAAAAGCAATAGATGCTTTTTGGAGATACCAGACACGAAAATCATACCAAACCAGATGGCAAAGATGGTCACCGCTGATCCAAAGTCAGGTTGGAACAATACCAATACACCGAGTATCCCTGTATAAATAGCCGATACCAACACATGCCGAAAAGCCGAGATCTCAACGTGGCGTTTAGAGAAATATTTTGCCAATAAAATGATCAGTGCAATCTTGGCCGGATCAGTCGGCTGAATAGACAAAAATCCGAGACGAATCCAACTCTGGGCTCCTTTGGCCACGTGCCCTGATACGAAGAGCAAGAACAAAGAGATAATTGATAATCCATACACTAAAAGCACTGTTTTTCTATTTTTCAAAAAAGACAGATCAAGATAATGCATCAGCCCACAAAGACCAACACCTAAAATAATCCATAGCAACTGTTTAATAAAACGCACCGACGTCTCACCAAAAGATGCCAGAGTAAACAGTGAAAAAACACAGAGAATAATCGCTGGTAAGCATATGTACCAATCTATTTTTTTGATAAGACTCTGCATCTATAACTTCGATTATTGCTTATATGCACTGATCGCTAATTTGGGAATAATCTCAACTTTTGAAGATGAAGCGGTGAATGTTTCAGGCCAGGTAAAGACCACTTCCGAAGTACCTCTATCCCCTAATTTATCAATAAAGGTCCGTGAGGCCATAAACCCATTGCCTTCATCATCGTAAATGATAGCAATAACCTCTACATTTTTATATGTATTCAGGGTTTTATTGGTTATCTTAGCCGTTAATTTTGGAGCCTCATCTGTTCGGGTTAGAAGCTGATCGCTCACCAATAGTTCAGGTCGCTCTCCGCCATACTCTATCCAAACCAGAGGTTCGGTGAATTCAAAAGTTACTCGAGCTGGTACCCGTTCACCCACATCTATAGTTGGTTCAAAGATAGGAAATAATTTGGTTGTTGGCAGAGCCACAGATCCTTCTCGTGAACCTAACAATACATTTTTATCATCATAGACACGGAAAATATAATGCGCTGGTTGCGAAATATAATTTACGTTTGGATTTTGCACATATGCCACCAAGTTGTATATCCCTTTTGTTACATAATAACTTCGTGACCACTGTATAACCGGGTCAGCTTCAACTTCAAAAAAACAGGCAATCTTGCAAATACCGCCACAATCTACTCCATGCTCATTTTGATTTTTCACAGCATCGCTACATGACGGCGGTTTCTGTTGTGTTTTCCAAATATAAAAACCAATCGGGGGCACGGTGACAAAAAAGATAATCAACAAGTATAGAAATCTGCGTCTAAATGACCATGAAAACATGAGTGTATTGTAGCATGGGGACAATAAAAAAACTGCCTATAAAAGGCAGGGACGACTGTGCGGAACGAAAGTCCTTTTGCTCGTGGCCAAAGACTTCCTTAGCTGATCCGTCATGTGGGTGGTTGGGATACGGGCTCATCTTTGCTCCAAATGCCTGCTTATACCAGGTGAACGGATCTACCGATTTGGCGCCCATACAACAACTGGACATATCCCGCCTTGGGAAGACCCACAAGACAAAGGATTTCCTCAACCATTTCATCGCTCATACTTCGCCCGCACAATCGCAACATTAATCTACCATATGATATGTATATATACAATATAAAATAAAAAGCCTCATGACCTTGTGATCATGGGCTGAAATAACGGGAGTGGAGGGTGCAACGAGCGTCTTGGTCTCTCTCTTGCGGTGCGCTCCTGTGAGCAGGCTGGAGCCTGTCGGTGGCAGCGTCTTATGCAGCAGTAGCATCGTTGGAGACACGAATGCTCTGCTTGATGGCGTCTCGTAGGACGCGGTGTGTGGATAGGACCTCGGAGGCCCTTCCTAACCCCGGGAGCGCGATTGTCCCGGTTTCGTGTGTGCCGGCGCCGGCGTGTGGCGTCTGTGCTCGTGCACCCCCACTCCACACATATATAATACACCCAGTATTTTTTTGATGCAAATAAAAAAGATAAAAAAATAACCCAGACACGTTGTCTGGGAGAGTGGGTCCGCCAGGGGTCGAACCTGCAACCTCTTCCTCGGAGGGAAGGGCTCTACCAGCCCACATAACTTAACATAAAAACCACAGTCTTACAACTGCGGTTTTTATTGATTAAATCCTTAGTCCTGGCGACAAGCTACTCTCCTTGCTTACGCTTGTACCATCGCCTCAAGAGGGCTTAACTTCTGAGTGCGGAATGAGATCAGGTGTGGCCCCTCCGATGAGTCACCAAGACTAAAAATTCAATCGACGTAGCGCTCAGCTTTCAGATTTCACGATAGAAATCTTTCGCTTCGCTTACGTCATTATATTTAGGTATTTATAGCTTTTTTACGGCTATTTTGCAAATTACACAACACACACTTTCACGATTGGATATACATATTTCCTAATAGTATGGACGCATTAGTACACCTCGACTGAACACATTGCTGTGCTTACATCTGGTGCCTATCAACGTGATCATCTCTCACGGGTCTCATAACGATATCTTATCTTGGGGCTGGCTTCGCTCTTAGATGCTTTCAGAGCTTATCCATTCCCGACTTAGCTACCCAGCGGTGCCACTGACGTGACAACTGGTAGACCAGAGGTCGGTTCATCTCGGTCCTCTCGTACTAGAGACAAATCCCCTCAAATATCAACGCCTGCAGTAGATAGGAGACCAACCTGTCTTGCGCATGTTTTCATATATTTCTATATGCATTGGACTATATCTTCACCTGCTCTTACGAGTGGAGGTGGTTAACGTGTAGTCTCTACGGGTAAGGGGAGCGAAGCGGACACTTATGCCGAGCTTCGCTCGGCGCTTATGTCCAAAATCATCCCCCTCTTCCCTCGGAATTGCCCTCACCATATACGTGTTTGGGTTTTCCCGAAATTAGTTAACGAAATCAATATATGTTTCCATATATGACCGCCGCAGTAATGTAGTATTACTCCTTGTAATACTAAATACGATTAATCTAAACAGTTTTGATTAGTAATTTTATGTACCTCGTTGGATTCAGACTGTGTAAACTCCAATCATCAATGTCTTACTTGCGTAAAATAAAGAATCTTAGAATCTACACGGTCTGAACCCAGCTCGCGTGGCTTTTTAATTGGCGAACAGCCAAACCCTTGGGACCTTCTCCAGCCCCAGGATAAGCCGAGCCGACATCGAGGTGCCGAACTCCGCCGTCGATATGGACTCTTAGGCGGAACTAGCCTGTTATCCCTAGAGTAGCTTTTGTCAGATGAGCTTCCACCGCATCTAATGCGTATGGTCGGATCACTATGTTCTGCTTTCGCATCTGCTCGACATTAACGTCTTACAGTTAAGCTCCCTTATGCCATTGCGCTATCGGCACGGTTTCCATTCGCGCCTAGGGAACCTTAGTAAACTCCTCCGTTACAATTTGGGAGGATAGCGCCCCACTAAAACTACCTACCAGATACTGTCCCTGGCCGTTTTTGCCGTCCAGGTTAGAATATACACTTTTACAGAATGGTATTTCACTGACGAGTCCACAGAAACCGAAATCTCTGCTTCAACCTCTACCATCTATGCTACGCAGTAAAAACGTATAGTCAATACCAAGTTATAGTAAAGCTTCTAGGGTCTTTTCGTCTAACTGCAGGTAAGCGGCATCTTCACCGCTATTGCATTTTCACCGAGCGAGTCTTCGAGACAGTTCTCCAGTCGTTACACCATTCGTGCGCGTCGGAATTTACCCGACAAGGAATTTCGCTCTTCTATTCCTCCAAGAAGGACTCTATCTTCATCCACCGTTTAACGGGTTAGGATGTATGGAGTTGGTGCTCTTGTTAACCATATTGGACTAATAATGCATTACGGCATTATAGGTAGCGTTATGATATGTGTGTAACTTAACTATTTTGTCTTTTTTATTGTCAACTATCTATCTTTTTCTACAACAGTCCTAGTCCTTCAGTGATCCTTTTCTTTTTACAGAGCGGAATCACTGAACCTTAGGACCGTTATAGTTACGGCCGACATTCACCAGTACTTATATCAGTCAGCAGCCATATTGCTATGTCACCGCCGATATTTAATATTCTGGCATTGGTCAGGTGTCACCCCCTATACTTCGTCTTACGACTTCGCAGGGAGCTGTGTTTTTGATAAACAGTCGCCAGAGAAACTTTTGCTGAGACCCACATTGCTGTGGGCGAACCTTATCCCTAAGTTACGGTTGCTTTTTTGCCGAGTTCCTTGAAGACCTCTCACTCGTTCGCCTTGGTCTGCTCGACCTGATCACCTGTGTCGGTTTGCGGTACAGTTTTCGTATAAATAAACTTAGAAGGTTTTCTCGGAAGCGGGCTCTGTAGATTTACATCAAATAGAATCAGATATCGACATTGAAGTCAGTGACCGGATTTGCCTAGTCAGCTATCTCTCTACTCAAACAGAAATTCAATAATCTGCTCTACATACTACACTCCGTCACTCCATCATTTTATACGAAAGTCATGGAATATTAACCATGTGTCCATCGGGTGCGGATCTCTCCATCCCCTTAGGCCTGACTAACCCTCAGTCGACAATCGTAGCTGAGGAAACCTTGATCTTTCGGCGTCGATGTTTTTCACATCGATTGTGGTTACTTGTGCCAACATTCTTGCTTTGCAATGCTCCAGGATGGGTCACCCCTTTCCCTTCATCGCGATGCAAACACTCTCCTACCACTCATATATTCCGAAGAATATATAAATCCCAAATTTCGGTACTATGCTTGAGCCCCGATCATTTGTGGCGCAAAGTCTCTTGATGAGTGAGCTGTTACGCTATCTTTCAAGGATTGCTGCTTCTAAGCAAACCTCCTCATTGTCTTCGAAACTTTACAGCCTTACTAGCACTTAGCATAGATTTAGGGACCTTAAGTATGGATCTGGGCTGTTTCCCTTTTGACCAGTGGAGCTTCGCCCCCACGGTCTAACTGCCATGTTTTTAACTCTAGGTATTCGGAGTTTGATAGAGTTCGTGAGATTGCTCCCTGTCGAACTCTTCCAGTGCTCTACCCCCTAGAGGAACACATGACGCTAACCCAAAAGCTATTTCGGAGAGAACCAGCTATTACCAAGCTCGATTAGCTTTTCACTTCTTACCACAAGTCATCCCAAAGAGTTGAACGACTAACGGGTTCGGACCTCCATCTATCTTTCGATAAACTTCATCCTGCTCATGGTAAGCTCGCATTGGCTTCGGGTCTGATATATAAGATATAGTCGCACTATTAGTACTCGGTTTCCCTGTGGCTCCGTCCTTTTAAGACTTAGCCGCACCATATATATCAACTCGTTGGCTCATTCTTCAATAGGCACGCCATGACGGAACACTAAATAAATAGGTCCGCTCTGACTCCTTGTAGGTGTGACGGTTTCAGTATTATTTCATCGTCCTTCCGGACTAATTTTCACCTTTCCCTCACGGTACTAGTTCACTATCGATCACAATAGATATTTAGCCTTAGCAGTTAGTACTGCTGGATTCCCCCAAGCTATTCGTGTCCTGGGGTACTCAGGAATAGTGGGAAGAGATATACTGTTTTAACTTACGGGGCTATCACCGTCTTGGGCCAAGCTTTCCAGCTTATTCTGCTAACAGTATATTTTGTAACTCTTTGAATATAAATATTCATCCACTACCCTACAACACCAAGCTACCCAATGGATCGAGTTATCATTGCTGATAACACTCTCCATTGGAAAGCTACGGTTTGGGCTGTTTCCTTTTCGCTCGCCGCTACTTAGGAAATGGTACACTTACGTGTTTGTTTTCTATTCCTTCAGGTACTGAAATGTTTTACTTCCCTGAGTGTGCGAATCAGCTTACGCTGAAACATGAGAATCAAGTTCTCATAGGTTTCCCTATTCGGAAATCCCCGGATCAAAGACTGTTAGGCGTCTCCCCGAGGCTTATCGTTGCCGTACTACGTCCTTCTTCGCTCTATTGTGTCTAGGCATCCACCGTCCACCCTTGTATTTCTATTAGGAAATACATATACCACAATCGTGAAAATGTGTGTTGTGTCAGCCTACGTGTACCTAAATTATTCGATCGAGAGGCTTGTTCAGTTCTCAATCGCCAACATGCTTACTCAGCAGTTGCTTTCACGTGGCTGTTTGCAATTTTCAAAAATCAGTCGGACGGACGTCTGACTCAGGATAACGAAATCAAGAGTTCAAACCAACATATCTGTATAGGTAACCATTATACGCATCGAGAAACTAAAGTCAAGCATTATCTGTGGGGCTCTGGATTGTGGATATGTCCTTTATCCATAAGGGTGGTTTGGCAAGACCCTAAAACGGGAAAAAGGGTCTTTTTGGACCCTTTTTCAAATACTATATATAAGTGCTTTTACGCCTCCGTCTTCCCCCAGTTCTTCCCTTGCTTCACCCCAACTTTGATCGGTACTTCGGGTATATTTTCGAGAGTTCGCATCAGTGGAAAATTCACCAAAATGTTCTCCATCATTTCTTGGATTTCTTTTAACGTTTTCTCGACAAATTTTTCATCCTTATTATCAATCTCAAACAAAAGTTCATCATGCACCTGGGCAATCATATGTACTTTATCGTCCAACTTATTTTCCTTAATCCATTCATCAATCTTCACCATCGCCATTTTCACCATATCGGCATCAGTACCCTGGATCGGTG
>JBDKKY010000017.1:0-17746 GCA_039795875.1 Candidatus Parcubacteria bacterium
TCGGCATCAGTACCCTGGATCGGTGCATTGATAGCCATACGCTCTGCTGCTGCTTTGATAAAAGGAATATTTGATCGAATATCTTGAAAATATCGTCGTCGATAGAACAAAGTTGATGTAAATCCATTGCGTTCAGCTTCTATTTTACAATTCTTCAAATATTCAGATAGACCGGCAAATGTCGAATAATAGGCAAGATAGAACTCTTGGGCTTCAGCTTGTTTTACACCCAATCCTCGTCCTAAAGCCTGCACACCCATACCATAGAGAATACCGAAGTTGATAGCTTTAGCACTTCGTCGCATATCGGGAGTTACCTCTTTCAGAGACTCAAGTTTATACATACGTTGAGCAACTCCAGCATGAATGTCCTCTCCTTTTCTAAAGATATCTATAAGTTCTTTATCTCCTGACAATATAGCAGCAATACGAAGTTCAATCTGTGAATAATCGAGAGAAGCTAGAGTAAAACCTTTTCTGGCCACAAATGCATTTCGAATAGCCCGTCCGATCTCAGTTCTGATGGGGATATTTTGAATATTTGGATTTTCACATGACAAACGGCCTGTAACCGCACCAGTCTGTATATATACCGGATGAACTCGACTCTCAGCATCAACTAGAGTTGGAATCACATCTATATATGTATTCAAGAGCTTAGTGTATTCACGATACTCCAAGATCTTCTTGATAATTGGGTGAGCGTCAGCCATTTTCTCAAGTTCTGACTCTTTTGTAGACTTAGCACCACCTGCAGTACTCTTGATACGAATTCCACTTCCCTCTGTGATCTTCATTTTGTCATATAACACGACACCAAGTTGTTTTGGTGAAGAAACATTGAACTCTTCTCCAGCCATCTCCCAGATCTCCTTTTGAACATTATCAACATAGGCATGATATTTTTTTGATAAATCCTTCAGATACGGTAAATCAACTTCAATACCTGTATCAGTCATCTTTTGCAAAATAGTGATGAGTGGTTTTTCCACTTTCTCATACAATTCCGCCATGTTATCTTTTTGTAAAATGTCATCCAAACTTTTTCCTCCATTTTCTTTTTGAATATCTTCAGCATCATACGGCTTTGGATCATTCAAATATGATTTTAATAACCAGACTTTGATTCTGTCTTCAGCTGAGAGGGATGTATCTGCTCCTTCAAGCGTAGGTTGCCCTGTTTTACCAGTATCTACTCCCCACGTATCATCAACCACCTTCACGGGCTTCTTACCCATCTGTATGTCAATCACTCGTTCAAGTTTTCCACGAATACTTCGCAGTTCATATTCTTGAATTAATTTTTCAAATGCATCTTTATCAACACATTCATACCAGTGTTTTATATTTTCAAACTTGAGATCAATAGGTGCGTCAAGTCTGATGGTAGCCAGCTCTTTACTGAAGATTGCATCGTCTCTGTGCTCGAGAAGTAGTTTGAAAAAACGTTCTGTGATGCCAGCTTTTTTTAGTCGTTCATCTTTTTTTGAAAATTCTTTAACCTCGTCAACATATGCATACATGTTTTCAATATTGCCGAACTCTTGAATCATGAGTGTTGCTGTCTTTTCTCCAACACCAGGAATGCCGATGATATTGTCGGATGTGTCACCGCGAAGACCTTTAAAGTCGATGAGTTGCTTTGGTCCGAAGCCGTACTTGGCGTTTACTGCGTCTTCATTGTATGTCACAGTGTCAGTTAATCCTTTTCGCAGGGTGTATACGATAACATCGTCACCTGAAACAAGCTGCATAGTGTCCATATCACCTGAAGCAATGATGATTCTATAGTCTGGATACTCTGTTTTTGATCGATGGACGATAGTTCCTAAGATGTCATCAGCTTCAAATCCAATAGAATCAAACATGGGAATACAAAGAGCCTTGAAAATCTCTCGCGATGATTCAAGTTGAACACGCAGTGCATCGTCACCTTTTTGTCTGTTGGCTTTGTACTTGTCATAGACTTGGTGGCGAAATGTAGGCTGTGGAAGGTCGTAGCAGGCGATAACAGATTCTGGGCGGAATCTTTCAAGTATTCCGAAAAGCATGTTAATAATGCCGAAGAGTGCTCCGGTAGGTACTCCTTTTGAGTTCGTTAGGTTAGGAACGGCGTGATATGCACGGTGAATAATCGCGTGGGCGTCGAGTAAGAGGAGTGTTTTCGGTTTGAGGGAGATACCTTGGGCCATGGTGGGTATTATAGCATGGTGGGATGAAGTCGAACTCCCTAGCGCTCAACTAATCTAATTCCATCCTAGTAAATAGGATACACCTGCGATAATAATCCCAATAATAACTCCCACTATAATAATACCAAAAAGACCTTCATGCCATTTTATTTTGTCTTTTTTCATTTCAATCTTGTCTCGACCAACATGCTCATTGTGAATCTTTCCATCACCCATAATTATATTTGAATTATTTATTGGAGCAGAAATGGAGTAGTTCTTTTTTATATCATCCTTTTCTTCTTTAAATCGGACAACACAATCCTTTAGGTCTATATTAAAACCATTTACATCCTCGATTTTTCCCTCTACATATAATTTATCGTTGGAATTGAGGTGTTTAAATTCTGGATACAGATCTTTCTTCACATTAAAACAAACATATATACCCGTATAGCTATCTTGGTCTATAGTTGCACATATTAAAAAATACTCCGGTTTAAAATCCGACTCGTCCATCCAACGAAATCTCAATCGCCAATCAACTTTTGTATCTTGATATGTTTTTTCTGCAAGTTTTTGCTGATATGGAGACGTTATTTTTTTAACTTCTTCTATTATTTCTAAGGGAGTTTTCATCTTTATATATTTATTGTTCTTAATTAAAATTCTTTACATTCACTCTGACCAATCACCACCCACTCCACCCCCGCCTCCCCCAAAACCACTTTCGGCGCCATATGCGCCCCGCCAACCCGCCCCTCAACCAACCCACCCTCATGGACAGGAAAGGCCACCCTCGGCTTCACCTCCAACGCATATTGAATCGCATCACCAATCTTCACCCAAGGACCAGCCACAGGCAACGCCAACACATCCACCGCTTTCTCTGGATTTGTAAACGAATCTCCAGGATAGAACAATTTGTTATCAATAAAGTATCCAGTATTTTGTACGATTCCAAAATCTCCAAACAATTCTCCATGCTTTCCATCAAATGCTTCAATCAATACATCTTTCACTGTTGTATTGGCTCGACCTTCTGTCACTGAATACTGTATATTCAGCCCATCCAACACTTTCCCAACGGAAGAGTTTGTAATAACTACTGCCTCTGGATTATGTTTCAAAACTTCTTGCAATGATTCTGCATGCAAATGATCAGGATGCTCATGGGTAATCAGAATCACATCAATACCAGTGAGTGTATTTTGCCCAGTTGAATATGCACCTGGATCGGTCAGGATTGTGAGGTTTTTGGTTTTGATCAGGAGGCAGCAGTGGCCGATTTTCGTGATATTCATGCCTTAATAGTACGCCCAAACTTCATGATTGGATTATTTACAAAATACCAAGTTCATGATATGAAAGATGTACAGCACCTTACCGAACCACCCCCCCCTACCAAAATGCAAACATTAGTACTGATAATCCCGACCACCATCACCCACGCAGACTGCACCAGGATCACAGAGATTTTGAAAAACCTCGGTAGAGGTGATCTTACGCGAAGGTTCGACTCAGTTAAAATCCTCGAACCACGAACGACTGAGAATCATGACATCTGGATTTGTCAGATGGCTGTTTCCGACCCGCCAGACATTATCCCTACTGCGACCTGTCAGGCGGTGTATGATGCCATTAAGACCTGGGCATCAAGTTTAGGGCTCTATCCCAAAATAGCGTTCCAACTTAGCAGGGCATTCGCGATCACGAACTGACCCCACTCGTCTCATCCCCCCACCGGCCGGACCCATCCTTCAACAAGGTGTGTCCGGTCTTTTATTTTCCCATGTTATCAAAAGACCTCCTCTGCCATTGACATTTGCGATATATATGCTATTGTATGTATGCTTCCCGTGTGGAGCACTCACAATAACATCAACCTCCCGCACCATTAAAATCACCATGGAACCCTCAATGCATGTTAACACCGGAGTCTTCGATCGCGACGGCGCTGACGAAATCAAACCCGCCTCCTTCTATGCGGCGCTGACCATATCCCTACTGTGGGGTCTGGCTCTGACCGCAATTGTGGCCTACCTCACCATGAAGGCACAGTACGCACCCGGCTGGGGTGGTGTCATCGTCTATGGACTCGTCATTCCCATCATCGGAATCTTCATCGCCGTCAAAAGCGAGAACCCGCTCGTGTCCTTCATCGGATACAATATGCTCGTCATTCCATTCGGCGCCATTCTCGGACCAGTGCTTAACCACTACAGTCCGAACGTGATCCGCAATGCGTTTGGCATCACCGCCGGCATCACATTCCTGATGGGATTCGCGGGAACTTGCTTCCCCAACCTCTTCAAGAATCTGGGTGCGCCGTTGTTCCTGGCGCTTAGCGGCCTACTCATCGTCCGGATCGCACAGATCTTTGTTCCGGAACTGGCCAGTCTGACGTTCATCGACTACATCGCAGCAGGAATCTTCACTCTGTATATCGGGTTCGACATGTACCGCGCAAGCGCCGTGCCGAAAACGCTCGACAACGCAGTGGATATATCCCTCGACCTTTATCTCGACGTCGTCAACCTCTTCCTGACACTCCTCCGCATTCTCGGAGAGTCCAGAAAGAGTTCCTGCTGGCTGTGGCTCTACTAAGCCCAAATATCCCAAGGACAAAACCAACCGCACAGGCGGGCTCGACAACGGGCCCGCCTTTTTTATTTTATATAAATTAGTGTTTGACCCTTCCCCTGCGGTCGTGGAGGGTTTTTTATTTTCCAATATCTCGCCTATACTGCTTCCCTTCAAATGTTATATTCTCTGCAAATTCATACGCATCATGTAACGCCTCCTTTAAATTTTTTCCAACCGCCGTGACTCCCATCACCCTCCCTCCAGCTGTAACCTTAACCTTATTTCCATCCCCTATCTTCGTTCCCGCCTCAAAAACAACAACATTTTCATCATCAATCTTCGGCATAGTAATACTATCACCGACATTAGTCTCTGTCGGATATCCTTTCGACGCTAGTACAATACAGCACGCCGACGTATCACTCCATCTTACTTCTACATTTTCCAAATCTCCCATTGCACAGGCATATAAGATCTCAAACAAATCACTTTCCAGGATTCGCATGTACGATTGAGCTTCGGGATCGCCAAACCGAGCGTTAAACTCAATTACGTACGGACCATCTTTCGTCAGCATGATTCCAGGAAATAAAATCCCGGAAAAGGCTCTACCTCTCTTTTGTAAACCACGAAGTGTCGGCAACACAATTTTATTTTTAATCTCTTCCATCTGTTCTGCTGTCACTCCTGGAACTGGCGCGATAGTTCCCATACCACCGGTATTCGGCCCTGTATCACCTTCTCCAATGCGTTTATGATCCTTAGAACTCGGAAACATAATCGCATGTTCCCCATCACAAAAAGCGTGTGTCGATATTTCAAATCCTTCTAAATAATCTTCAACAATGACTGTGTTGCCGGATTCACCAAATAATTTCGTATCCATCATATTTACAAAAGCAGCATATGCTTCTTCTATATTTTGAGCAATCACCACACCTTTTCCCGCTGCCAATCCATCAGCCTTTATCACCAATGGAAATGCCCGACCATGTACATATTGTTTTGCTTCTTCTGAATTTACAAATGTCTTAGACTCTGCAGTCGGAATCCCTTCTTCAAACATAAACTGTTTTGCATATGCCTTAGACCATTCTATCTCCGCTGCGGCAAGAGAGGGGCCAAATACTGGAATGTCTAAAGCCTTCACTTTATCAACTATCCCTTCAGCCAAATATTGATCCGGACCAATCACCACAAAATCCATTTTGTTAGTCTTTAACCATTCAACAATCTCAGCCGTACTTTTTGCCGGAACATTTATACCCAACTCATCTGTACCAGGATTTCCCGGTGCAATATACAGCCGCGTCACTTTTGATGATTGTTTTAATTTCCATGCTAATGCATGTTCGCGACCGCCTGAACCGATTATAAGTACATTCATGTCTATAAGTATGACAAAAATAAACCTACATCGCATTCTCCTGTGAATCCGTCAAAAAGTCTTCGCTCTTACACGCCGAAGAACGCAAACGGATCACTTCTTTAGTTCTAAGTTTAAGGACTAATCTATCAATACCACATTCTTGTGGTGAGTACGTATGTTCCGCACTTACCATTTCTTTATCTTTTTTAAATATCTTAAAGGTTTGGTCTGAACCAGTATTGGTATGATAATAATTTTTATAATCCTCAAATTGCTTAGTGGCAATATTGAATTTCTTTTCTGCCTTACCTATAGTCTTGGTTATCAGGTATCTGCAGGTATCTTTAGATAGATCACATTCAACCAAAAAATTCTCTACATATCGAGGCATTGAGGCATAATCATATTCTCCTGGTTGCGGCCAATAGACAAAACTACCTGTAGCACGAACAGTTGATGTGCCGTATTCAAACGAACGTTGTTCCAAATCATACAACCCTGTAAACACTTTAAAGCACTCTGCATTAGATAGCACATAACAAAACTCTCCTTCTTTTAATCTTTGTCGTATCACTTCAGAAGTGTCAACAAGCGTCGCACTGCCGTTGCCGGGATTTTCCGTTGGCCCTCGCAGCCATGTCTTGAGAACGGCATATCCCGTCAGGAGGATTATAAGGATGAGAATCAGGGCGAATATCTTTTTCATGGGTTCATTCTAACTTTTTAGGGCTTTATCGCCTTCTTTACACAATATATTATCTGTGTTACGACACTAGACTTAGTGGCGATTTGACAACACACTATCAGTTACTATAATAGGGATACAAATGGGTCATCCCGATTATCCGAGCCAATAACAATGGTTCGGATTTAATGTTTATATAGAATGACTTCCATAATTTTATTCTTGATTAAATCAAAATCTGTTTTAGAAACATATCCAATCTTATAATCCAATCTCTTTGTATCCAGAATTCTTAACTGCGATATTATAGCAGACTGAACAACATCTTTAAGTAGTACTTTAATGTAGTATGGATTTTCCTTATTTTTAGTACTCATCGGTATTCCCCAAAATATATTGTTATTGAATTTTTTAAATACCAAAACAGGTCGACGGAATTGGCCCCCTTTTCCATTTTCTTCATCACCCACATTTTCGCCGAGCGCACACCAATAGACCTCTCCCTGATTAATAATTATCATTCGACGCTTTCTGTCTATTTTAATCTTGTTCTGCATCCATCGAATGAACTCTTTAAACATCTCACCATGATAACAATTCCTCCCTCAATTTTTCCTAAAGAAAAAGCCGCCCTTTCGGCGGCTTTTTTATTCATATTACTTCTTCTTCCCCGCCATAGTCACCAACAACGCCGATCCGACAAAGATCGATGAATACGTTCCGGCGATAATTCCGACAATCAAGACCAATGAAAAGTTTCGTGTAGTCTCTGGACCCCAGATATATACAGCAATCAAAGCCAACACAGTAGTCAATGACGTGTTCACTGATCGTACAAATGTCTCAGACACAGATCGTCCTACCACTTGATCAAAATGTGAGGCACTCTTATCTTTATCATGATTTAAGTTTTCTCGAACACGGTCAAACACCACAATAGTATCGTGAACTGAGAATCCCAACACCACAAGTAGAGCGGTCACAAATAGTGCATCAACTTCATAACCTCCAAAGAAGTGGGCCATAATAGCGAAGAATCCCATCGGTATCACTACATCGTGGAACAAGGCAATAATCGCCGCGAATCCATATTTCCATGAAGACACAGGTCGAGAAACTTGTCGGAACGCAAAAGCAATAAATAGCACAATCGCGATCAAAACTAAGATGATAGATGTGACAGATTTTTTCTTTAATTCATCTCCAAGTACCGGACCGATAGTATCAAGTCGCGACACTTCGTATGTAGGAAGGACTTTCCCGATCTTGGCCCGAGCAGCCACTTGTCCAGCTGCATCAAGTTCGTGAGTATTGACCAAAAAATTCTTCTCGCCATAGGCCCGAACAACTCCTTCTGGAAATGCTCCTTGAAGCACTTCTTTGACGTTGACGGTGGTACTGACAGTCGACGATGCATTTGGCTGCACTTCGATAGAAGTTCCTCCTTTAAAATCAATACCGTAGTTCATGCCCCATTTTGCCATCGCGAAAATAGATACAACGAACAAAATGACTGAGAGAGTGTAAAATATTACTCTGTTTTTGATGATAAACATATATTTATTTATTTTCCTTAGTTATGGCCAATAAGAATGTTCGAGAGATAGATACCGCAGTAAACATAGATACAGCTACACCAATCAAGAACACGAGTGCAAAACCTTTGATCATCGGAGATGCAGCAAACGTATACAGGATCACCGCTGTGATCATACTTGAAATGTTACTATCTCGAATCGACGGCCAAGCTCGAGCAAACCCGTCGCGCAAAGCTTGTGCTCGTGACTTGCCTCTCTTCAACTCTTCTTTCATACGCTCGAAAATCAAGATATTTCCATCCACAGCCATACCAATAGAGATGATAAATGCGGCCAATCCAGCAGATGTCATCACGATACCTCCAGCTTTAAAGATCACTAAGTTGATGATGGTATAGATCGCCAAGGCTATCACGGCGATGATACCCCGAACTCTGTACCAGAGGATGAGGAATAATCCAACAATAATAAATCCATACATACCCGCTCGTGTACTTGCATGAAGAGCATCTGTACCTAGTGAGGCACCAATAGTTTGTGTACCAATAAGTTCAATGGCAACAGGAAGTGCACCGTATTTTAGACTTCGAGCCAACTCATTAGCTTGTTGCACAGAATATTGACCTGTAATCTGAGCTTTGCCTCCCAATATCTCAGTCTGTATTGTTGGATCAGAAATAACAACACCATCAAGAACGATAGCGAGTCGTCTTCCAACATTGTCTCGAGTAATCTTGGCAAATAACTCGCCTCCTTCGTCGTTAAAGACCATACCAACTTGCGGACGGCCTGTTTGACCATCATATTCTACCTGAGCAGTTGTAATGTATCGTCCAGTGAGACCTGTAGGAATTAAACTTGGAGCTGTTGTGGCAGTTGTTGAGGTAGACTCTCGCACAAGAGCAAATTCAAGTACCGGAGTCTGGCCGATAAGCTCTACCGCTTTCTCAGTGTCATTGACACCAGGAAGTTCAACGATCAGTTTATTTACCTTCTGACCATCAAGAGTTGATTCTTCTGTTTGAACGATTGGCTCAGAAACACCAAAAGCATTCACCCGGGCCTCGATCACATTCTTCAATGTGGCCATAGAGCCAGTGACTTCACCGGCTGGCAGCTTAGAAGTATCAGCTTTGTAGACGAGGTGGATTCCTCCGTTTAGGTCAAGACCTAGTTTAAAAGGGTTAGTAATGTGAGTTTTTTGTAGATAGAGAGCAAACAATCCTGCAATAACCAGGATGATAATTGCCCAAAGTCGTGTTCGGTTCATACAGGCTATTATACATATTTTACTTGGTAATGGTAGAGGGGCAGTTTTTTATGATTTCTTGATTAAAATTTAAAGAAAAATTAAAGAGTGATTCCTTATGATAGAAATATATGAAAGATTTTGATTCTTGGACCATATACAAAAAATCCATTCATAACAGAGCCTCAAATAAGCTTTATCATTCTCAAGAAGTGTGGTGGTGTGCCCTTGGAGTAAACATCGGATACGAACAAGACGGAGCAGGAGCAGAAAAACATAGGCCTGTACTTATTTTAAAAGGATTTAGTAAAAATGTCTGTCTTGTAATTCCCTTAACTACATCTATGAAAGAAAATCCTTATCACGTTCCTATGGGGAGTGTTGCTGGAACAGAAGCCTTCGCAATTATCTCACAACTCCGACTAATAGATACGAAGAGACTTATCAATAAAATTTGTTTTGTACCTGCCGGCGTCTTTGAGACAATAAGAAAAGCCGTCAAAGATTTACTTTAACAGCTTTTCTATTTTTCTCCCTGCTTCTTATTCAGGGCAAGCCATAGGCATTTATATTTGTATTATATTCTTCTCACTCGCCTTGTCAAATCTATTCCACCTCCTTCAAATATTCCCCGTATCCTTCTTTTTCCATATCAGCCTTAGGAATAAATCGTAGTGATGCTGAATTCATACAGTAACTTTGACCGGTTGAAGCGCTTGGGCTGATAAAAACATGACCTAGGTGTGAACCACCGATAGCACTAGCTACTTTAACTCGTTCCATGCCAAAACTGTGATCGTGCTCTAGTTTTAAAATATCAGCTTTGATCGGTCGAACGAATGTAGGCCAGCCAGTGCCAGGGTCATATTTATCTCGAGAACTAAAGAGTGGCTCGCCTGTGACAACGTCTACATATATACCCGCTTCATTTTTATTAAAATATTCATTATCAAAAGGGTGCTCTGTCGCCTCTTCTTGAGTTACGGCAAATTGAGTTGGGGTTAATTTTTTCTTTATCTCTTCTGGAGTTGGTTTTGAGTATTGTGTCATATTTTTTCTTTAACTATTTTTAGGAAATAATGTATTATTCTCCTCTATCTGTGCCTCTCGCCCACTGCCCTTTCTATACATGGCATAACGTGTAGGATTTTTCTCATGATATTTTTGATGTTCCTCTTCAGCTTTGAAAAAATTTGTATACGGAATTACTTTCACTGCTAATGGCAACCGATATATCTTTTTATCATTCCAAACCTGTATTACTTTATCTGCAATCGCTTTTTCTGCATCAGTTTGATAAAAGATGGCCGGTGTATAACTTTCTCCTCGATCATGAAACGATCCGGTAGCATCAGTTGGATTTATAATACGAATAAGGTGATCAACCAACGTCTCATACGAAATAGAATTTGGATCATATTCGACTTCCACTGACTCTCTGTGCCCAGTACTCTCACTAGCTACTTCATAATAACTTGGGTTTTCAGTGTGTCCTCCGGCATAACCAGAAATAACTCGCACGACTCCGGGCAGTGTTTCAAAATCATATTCAGTGCACCAAAAGCATCCACCAGCAAAATAGGCTTTATTGTTCATACTCTTATTGTATCACCTCGTCTCGCCGAACAGACGGGCGCAAGTTCTTGATCCAAGCAATGATAAGTGCGACCACAGCACCCAACGTATCCGCCAGCATATCTTTTTGTGCATCCCAGATATCTCCCTGACTTCCAAGAACAGCTATGCCTGCTTCAGGATCCGCCATAACCGCATATTGCCATTCGAACAACTCATACACCGCTGCCACAGAGATGATTGTAAACAATGCAAACAAAGCTGCTGTTTTGCGTCCAGCAATAAGTCCTCGAGTCCTCACAAATTCATAAATAGGCAAAGCATAAAATCCGACTGAGAAGTGGGCCACCCGATCGTACATATTTCTCTCGAAGCCAAACAAGTTATTGAACCATTCAAAAGGCACTCGTTCAAACGTATAATGGGCACCCACAGTATGCATCAGAATAAATACACTCATCAATATGTACGCAGTATTAGAAAATCGAATGCCCTTCACATACATGACAACAATTGGAATCAGCACAATCCAGACTGTTGCACTTTCTACCCACCATACCGCCCTATCATGAGGACCAAAGGCTCCGATGATCAACACCACCAGATAAATAACGAATAAAATTGGGGCGATAGATATTTTCTTCATGTGGTAAGTATAGTACAATATTTCCATGACATCACTATTCTTTGTGTATATAATCCACCACGTTGCCTTGGTCTTAGGATTGGCTACATCTATAGTTGTTGACCTCTTCCTCATTATTGTTGAAAAATACAAACGAGTTCGATCTCTGGAAAAAGGAATCTTGCATCGCATGCTTTCATATAGTTTCATTTGTGCTCTTATTGTCTTTGGCATCGAGATCGCCCACATGTTCTTATTGTTAATGACTGATGTAGGCGGCGTATATGATACTGCTGTTTATTTTCAAAATACTCTAAGCACTCTTCTGGCCGCTATTCTGATCTGTGCTATCGCAACTCAAAAATATTATCACATCAAGACTTTGACCAGATATCAAGAGCAACATCACCACCTATCTGACTCATTCGTAAAACACCATACAGAGATACGTAATACAGCCATACTAAGCCTTCTACTGTGGATATCTTTGTACATCTGTTATGTATTGATGAATTAGGTTCCTCCCACCTGTAAAACGTGTAAAATGTACCTATGCCTGGCGAAGTAAATTTTAAGCAAAACTATAAACAGAATGGGTCCAATCGACACACTGTTACCACCAAAACTGGTGATGCTTTCAATTTAAAATTACCACCATATAGTATCGAGGCTGAACAAGCGGTCCTTGGTTCTATCATGCTCCGTCCTGATGCCTATGCTGAAGTGAGTGACATCTTGGACCCTGAGTGCTTTTATAGTGAAAAACACAAATTGATTTATAAAGGCATCAGTGAACTGATGAGTCGAGGTAATCCAGTTGATTATTTATCATTAAAAAACACACTCGATGAGATGAACGTGTTGGAGCAGATCGGTGGCGCCCATTACCTGGCCGAACTCGTCCATGTCGTTCCGTCGGCTAGTAACATTGAATATTACGCCCGTATCCTTGAAAAAAAGTTGATGATGCGAAAGCTTATTCATGCTTCTGAAAATATTGGTCAAATGGGATACAGCGAGGCTGGAGAATTGGAGAATATTCTTGATCAAGCCGAAAAAGAGATTTTTGGTATTACACAAAAGAAAACAAAGAACAGCATTACCAATATGAAAGATGGTTTGATCGAGGCCTGGGATCAGATCGACAAACTGCACAACAGCGATCAAGATATGCGTGGTGTGCCAACAGGCTTCAAAGACCTCGATGCCAAACTATCCGGCCTCCAAAAATCTGACCTCGTTATCCTAGCGGCCCGGCCATCTGTGGGAAAGACCTCTCTAGCGTTGGACATTGCCCGCCATGCCGCTGTGAGCCACAACACTCCAGTGCTTATTTTCTCGTTGGAAATGAGTGCTCAACAGCTGCTGTATCGTATGATTTCATCTCATTCAAGAGTAGACGCTTGGAAACTCAGAACCGGTAAGTTGAATCTAAACAACTCTGAAGAATACGATCGACTTCAACACGGCATCGGTGAACTTTCACGCGCACCGATCTTTATCGATGATCAGGCTGGTACAAACATCATCAAGATGAGGAGTACGGCACGAAAGATTAAGTCTGACAAAGGTCTGGGTCTTATCGTTGTTGACTACTTACAGCTTATGAGTCCTACTAACACGATGAAGTCAGACAACTTGGTACAACAGATGACTGAGATCTCTCGATCATTGAAACACCTTGCTCGTGAGCTCGATGTGCCGGTTCTGGCCCTCTCACAGCTATCTCGAGCAGTAGAACAACGACAAGGAAAACCTAGACTATCCGATCTTCGAGATTCTGGGTCTATCGAACAAGACGCCGACGTAGTGATCTTTATTCACCGAGAAGACCAATACAAAGATATCAATGAACGAAACGGTATTATGGACATCCTGATCGAAAAACACCGAAATGGTCCCACCGGAAGCATTCGACTCAAGTTCGACGAAAAACACTCATCATTTGTCACATTGGACAAAGGCGAGTATGGAGACTTCGAAGCTCACATGCAATAGAATTGCTATAATATAATCTGCAATGGACAACCTTTCTGATCTATTTAAAAAATTCCCAGGTATTGGCGGACGACAAGCAAAGCGATTTGTCTCTTTTATTATGCATGCCTCTCCAAGTTATAGAAAAGAATTGATCGCCGCCCTAAACAATACACATGCCAATGTTCGTATCTGCGTACTCTGCAATAAGCGATATATTCAAAATGGCCACAATGACAACGCTTCTATTTGCTCTACTTGCAAGCGAGACGGTCGAGATAGTAACACTCTGTTGATTGTGGCCAATGATTCAGATGTAGATGTATTTGAAAAGACTATTTCTTTCAATGGGCAATATTATGTGTTGGGACGATATATTCCTCTCTTCGCTGAACATATAGAAGAATATGTAAACGTAGGGAATCTAACCAGTCGTGTTGATGCACTTGTAGCCAAAGGTTTACAGGAGATAATCCTGGCGACAAATGCCACCTCAGATGGAGATTATACCGCTAAGATTTTACGAGAATTTATTCAAAAGAAATATGAAGGAAAAATAAAAGTCAGTACGTTGGGTAGAGGTTTGTCGACTGGTGGCGAGTTGGAGTATGCGGATCAGGAAACGTTGAGGGAGGCGATGCAATTTAGAAGGTAAATCCATACTCAAGAAAAAAGACCGTTCACGATAGAACGGCTTTTTCGCGTACCCCCTTGTGGGGTGTCTTTCCGTGTGGATTTAGTAGTTGCGCAGAGCGCAACAGCAGCCACGGTGTAGAGTTACATATTGAGACTTGCAAATATTTTTTGGGTGATTATAATATGGATATCCATACGAATTAGCCACCGAACGGTGTTAGTGCCTAAGGGTGCTTTTTCATTTATAAGAGTCTTATCTTGTCTCTAACCCCTTGTTTATCCAAAGCGTCACAATAATCTCCTAGAGCATTATACAAAGAGGACGCGAATCGGCTGTTTGGAAATAGTATCTTTAAAAACCTCTGCTTTTGAATCAGATAATCTACCAACTTCTTATAATCACCATCTCCAGATACCAGTAACACCTTATCAAATGAGTGTCGATCAATAATCCCTTTACAAATTTCAAATACAACATCCGTATCAACGTTCCCTTTTTTCTTTCCCATCATAGCTGGATTATGTTCTCGGAACATGAGAATAAAACCTGCCTCGGCAATAGAAGTATATAATTCTTCATTTTCTGCAATCTTATATCCTAAGAAATAGTACGCCGTGAGTACATTGTATTTATCCTTCAGGTATAGACGAAAACGTTTTAGATCCACCTTCCAGTTGTTTAGAGAAGTGCCTAAATATAAGTTTTGCCCATCAATGAAAGCTCGATTATGTATCATTGGGGAAATATACCACTCTGCCCCTTAAGAAAAACTAAAGAAGCTTCAATCAAAAAATTCCATTGTCACGATAGACAAATGGAATTTTTTTCATTCAGCTTAGCAGTGTAGAGCTAAGTGATAAGGTTTCGAAACTTAAGCGATAGATTCGATCTTCACCGCAAAGAAAGGTTGTCGGTGACCATTTTTTACGAAATATTTACTCTTTTGTTTGAATTTACCAACTACTACTTTTGCGGCTCGGCCGATTTCAGTAATAGAGGCAGTAACAGTAGCGCCGGCAAGCATAGGTGCTCCGACAGAGATAGTTGCGCCATCGTCCTTCATAAGAACACTGTCAAAAGTAACAGTATCTCCTACCTTGTGCTCACCCAAAAGTTTTTCAATCTTTAGGATCTCTCCTGTTCGAACACGGTATTGCTTACCTCCAGTCTTAATAACTGCTTGTACGCCTGTTTCTGTTGTTTTCTTAGTTGTAGCCATGATTCTTAGGATTATATAGTATTTAAAAGGTTTTTGCAACAATCCCCCCTTGAGTCCTTTTGGGGGTCCAAAAAGACCTTTTAGGCTTATGTTACAACATCTTCTTCAAATACTGCCCGGTATAACTCTTCGTATTCTCTGCCACTTGCTCTGGTGTTCCTTTCGCCACAAGCTGCCCTCCTTTATCCCCTCCTTCAGGACCGATATCCAAAATATAGTCTGAGCATTTTACCAAATCAAGATTGTGCTCGATAACCACCACAGTATTTCCATGAGTCACCAACGCCTGCAAGATCTCGATCAATTTTCGAACATCGTGATAATGCAAACCCACAGTTGGTTCATCCAGAATATATATCGTCTTTTGAATATGTGGTTTATATAACTCCGAAGCGATCTTCACTCGTTGCGCTTCCCCACCAGAAAGAGTTGTTGCAGATTGTCCAAGCTCAAGATACCCAAGCCCTACTTCTTGCAAAGTTTTTACTCGGTCATAGATTCCGGGCACATCCTCAAAGAACGTCACCGCCTCTTCCACTGTCATCCGCAAAACTTCGTAAATATTCTTTTTCTTATATTTCACCTCAAGAGTTTCTTTCATAAATCGCTTTCCAAGACACACATCACATGTCACATACACCGTTGGCAAGAAGTGCATTTCAACTTCGATAGCACCATTTCCCTGACAGGTCTCACATCGTCCGCCCTTTACGTTAAATGAAAATCGCCCTGGACCCCATCCTCGTGCTTTAGCTTCAATGGTCTCAGCAAACATATCTCGAATATGAGTAAATGCTCCAGTATATGTTGCCGGGTTTGATCGCGGTGTTCGACCGATCGGTGATTGATCGATAAGAATAGTTCGTCCAAGATATTCTGTACCAGTAAAACTCGCACAGTTATACAACTGAGCAGTTCTGTGTTCTCTATCAAGTTTTCCTAAAAGATTTTTATGCAAAATCTCATACACAAATGAAGATTTTCCTGATCCTGAGACTCCAGTCACACAGACCAATCGTCCAAGTGGAACGTCTACATTAATATTTGTGATGTTATTTACTTTTCCTCCAGCAATCCTTAAGAATCCCTTATCTGTAGTCCGTCTGTCTTTAGGGACCTCTATCTTGTGTTCGCCGCGAAGATAATCCAAAGTCATTGATCCAGTAAATGAAGCTGGGTCAAACGCGTCTTTATTGACCGGCAGACTTTTTATTGGTGCTTTAAGCAGCTCATCAAGATAACCCGCTACCACAACTTTTCCTCCATGGATACCCGCTCCCGGACCAATGTCAACCAAATAATCAGCCTGAAAGATAGTATCTTCGTCATGCTCTACCACAATCACTGTATTACCGGCATCCTTGAGCCTCACAAGAGTCTGTATGAGACGATCATTGTCTCTCTGGTGCAAACCGATAGTAGGCTCGTCGAGCACGTACATGGCCCCCACAAGACCTGACCCGAGCTGTGAAGCTAAACGAATACGCTGCGATTCACCACCTGAAAGTGTGTGTGCCCGACGATTGAGTTGTAGATAATCCAGACCTACTTCGTCGAGAAATTCTAGTCGAGCTAAAATCTCTTTTGTGACCACGGCTGAGATTTCTTTTTCTATTTCTGTAAGTTCTAGAGAAAGATAATAGTCTATGGCCTCTCGAATAGTCATATTGGTCATATCAATCACATTCAACTTCTTGTGCACAGGTTGATGTGTGTCTCTCAGAAATACATGTAATGCTTCTGGTCTCAGTCTGGCACCGTTACAAACCTTACAGACTCTATTTACAAAGAAACTATCTGTTCCGAGACCATTACACTCAGGACATGCTCCGTATGGAGAGTTGAATGAAAACAATCGTGGTTCGATTTCTGGAAATGAAAAACCGTCTTTTGGACACATGAATTTTGAAGAAATGAGATGATTCTCTTTATCAGTAGTGATCCTGAGCAATCCCTCGCTTTCAACCAAACCTCGTTCAATGGCTTCACTCAATCGCTCATTGAAACTTTGTGACGGTGAATGAATCTCAGTTACATAGAACTGATCAACCAATACATCAATATCATGTTTCTTATTCTTATCAACAGAAATACGCTCACGAAGTTTGAAGGGTT
>JBDKKY010000018.1:0-16172 GCA_039795875.1 Candidatus Parcubacteria bacterium
GAACTACATACAAACACCAAGATGTTTTGTGGTTGCAAAAATGATCCTTTTGATCGCCGAATAAATGCTAATATCTGTCCTATTTGTATGGCCCATCCGGGCACATTGCCAACATTGAACAAGACTGCTATTGCACATGTGCTCAAAGTTGGACTAGCACTCGATTCTGAGATTGCTGATTTTACAGAATGGGATCGAAAGAATTATTTTTATCCAGATATTCCAAAAGGATATCAGATTTCTCAATATGCATATCCACTCGTTCAAAAAGGGGCGTTGAAAGTTAAAAATGGCGCTGGTGAAGAAGTTTCTGTCGGCATTACTCGCATTCACCTCGAAGAAGATACAGCTAGTTCAAGTCACGATAAAGGCGAATTCAGTTTGGTAAATTATAATCGAGCAGGAGTTCCATTGATGGAATTGGTTACAGATCCTGTTATACGGGATGCCAAGACCGCAGGCAATTTCGGACGTGAATTACAATTACTCTTACAAACTCTTGGAGTATCAGGGGCCAATATGGAAATGGGACAAATGCGGGTTGAAGTAAATATTTCTATACATAAAGAAGGCGAACCATGGGGAACTAAAGTTGAGATCAAAAATCTAAACTCATTTCGTTCGGCCGAACGATCTATCGAGTATGAGATGACACGGCAAGCTGCGCTTTTAGATGCCGGAGAAAAAGTTGTACAGGAGACCCGAGGTTTTGATGAGGGAAGTGGCAAAACATTTTCACAGCGTATCAAGGAAAATGCCAATGACTATCGATATTTTCCAGACCCAGATCTACCAAAATTATATCTTTCACGTATGCCTGAATTTAATCTGGAGATGTTGCGAACACAACTTCCGGAACTACCATGGCTTCGACGAGCTCGATATATCGCCATGGGCATGAAGGCAGAAGATGCTGAGATGTTTACTAACGATACATTTTTCGGTACATATTTTGAACATGCGCTTCATTTGGTAACTGACGAAGCTGTGAAAAAATTGATGGTCAACTATATCGCCAGTGACATCGCTGGGATGTTAAAAAAAGAAACTGAAAGAGCAGAAGATCTTGACAGTTATATTGACACCAAACAGTTTGTCAACATCATGTCAATGATTCAGGCTGGAGAATTATCTTCACGTGGAGCCAAAGACTTGATCAGCGTTCTCTGGAAAGCGGATGATGTACTTCGAACTCGTGATGCTAAAGCGTTGGCGGAAGAAAAAGGATTCATTCAGAAAAATGATCCAGAAGTTGTTCGAGCGATCATACAAAAAGTTATCGATGCCAATCCAGAACAAGTGACAGGATTTAAAGCTGGTAAAGAGCCGTTGCTACAGTACCTGGTGGGACAAGTGATGAAAGAGGGAAAAGGTGCGGTGAACCCAGCTTTGGCACAACAGATGTTGCGAGAGATGATACAATAAGTATATGGATCCAGTTTCCGAACCAGCGGCGCCGATTTCACCAAAACGCACTATTATTTTATTGGTGGTTTTTTGTCTGGCTGTAGTTGGTTCTTTTGCTGCCACTCAAAGACAGCTCTATGTGATGCAAAAACGTATGGATGCGGATAGTGTAAACACCAATGACTCACTGAGTCGCTTAACTGTCACAACTTCAAGCAACAGTGAGTCTCTACAAAATTTGTATGGCACATTATCCAACATCATCTCAGAAGAGGAAAAGAAGAATCAAACAATACAAGATCAACTAGGGAAAGTGTCTGGCACTGTAACAGCTCTTGACAAATTAAGCAAAAGCGACCCACAACTCTTAAAAAAATATTCTAAAATCTATTTCTTGAACGAGCATTATTCACCAGCACAAGTGGTTGATATTGATAAGACTTTTACTTTAAATAAAAACATCACCTATCAGATTCATGACCAGGTTGCCCCTTTCTTAAATCAACTCTTGAGTGACGCAAAAGCCACAGGCTTAGATCTGTTGATTGCCTCTGCCTATAGATCATTTTCAACTCAAGCTGACGTCAAATTGGTCAACATGATTAAGTTTGGTACAACCAAGGCCAATACATTTTCTGCTGATCAGGGATATTCAGAACATCAACTGGGAACAACATTGGACTTCACAACACTAAAGACTGGAGCGGTATTCGGACAGTTTGCCAGTACTCCTGAATATACATGGCTAACCGAGAATGCCTATCGTTACGGATTTATTTTGTCATATCCAAAAGGGAATACATATTATATTTATGAACCGTGGCATTGGCGATTTGTGGGTATAGATCTGGCCACTCGATTACACTATACGGGAAAATATTTTTATGACACCGAACAAAAAGAGATAGATACATACTTGGTTGACATGTTTGAGAAAAGATAGTCTTTATGATAGGGTAGGGGCAACCCCTAGCCCTTTTACCTACCTATGGCCTTAGACCTAGACAAAATCAGAGAGCAGCTTGCAGCAGCAAGACTCCGCGGAGAAGTTAAAGGAGGTACCGATTCGACGCCTCTCCCTCCTCCCAAAAAAGGGAGACCTCTCAAATCACCCCAGAAGAAACCAAAACCGGCCAAGCCTCCACGGCCTCAACAGCATCAACTGACCACGGTGGCCGGCCTGAAGCCTATCCGAAAACCAGAACTACATCCCCGATACAAAGATTGGGACGCATTGATTGCAGCCTATCCATTCCAACCAGGAGACAAGAAGTTCACAGAGCCTCTGATACAAGAAATCAAAAGAATGAGCCCTTTGGGATTCGCTCTCTTCCAGCGGTTTATGAGTCATCAGCGCTGCATGAATCCTGTTCTGGTCTGGAGGAAAGAGCGCACGCGGCGGATTATTAGTACATTGGAGAATCCGGTGGATCGGGTCCAGTTTGCTGAAGGTATGGAGTCGTACCTTCGCGCCGAAAGCCTCAGTCTTGAAGATCCGAGAGTGACTCAACGTTTCTGGGACTGTCTTCGTCGCAAGCTATTCGTTCCACCACAATGAATAAGTCCTCATGACAACGTGTGCCACCCCGCCTTCGGGGGTGGCCTTTTTCTTTGGGACCTCAAAAATGCTACAATACTCTACATGACAAACATCGCAATCAATGGAGCCGGACGGATTGGCCGAGCTTTCCTAAAACTAGCAGCAGAAAATCCAGAATTAAACGTCGTCGCCATCAACGACTTGGCAGATATCGAGAACATCGCTTATTTGATGAAATACGATTCTGCATATGGACGAAGCAATCTTGACATCAAGGTTGACAAAGAGAGTTCAACATTCACCATCAATGGCAAGGTTGTAAAATACGTTTCAGAAAAAGATCCAGCACTACTTCCGTGGGCAGCACACAAAGTAGATGTGGTTCTAGAATCAACAGGCTTATTTACCAGCTATGAAAAAGCGGCCGCTCACATCAAAGCCGGAGCAAAACGAGTGGTGATCTCAGCTCCAGCCAAAGATGATTCAACACCAGAATTCCCCGGAGCAACAGTCTTGATGGGAATCAACGAAGAAAAAATGAAAGACTTGGAAGTTTGTGTGACTTCAAATGCATCTTGTACAACCAATGCGGCCAGTCCAATGATTCAGATTTTGCATGATGCAATCGGTATTGAAAAAGCCTTATTGAACACAACGCATGCGTACACTGCAAGCCAGGCTCTGGTGGATGCACCGAACAAGAAAGATTGGCGAGAAGGACGGGCAGCAGCTATGAATATGGCGCCATCAACTACAGGTGCGGCTATCGCGGTGACAAAAGTGATCACAGATCTTGCGGGCAAATTTGATGGTATTGCTATCCGCGTGCCTGTCATTGCTGGATCGATTGTAGATGTCACTTTTATCTCAAAACGACCAACCACAAAAGAAGAGGTTAATATGATTTTGGAAGAAGCTTCAAAAGATCCTCGGTGGAAAGGTATCTTTGCAGTTACAAAAGAAGAGTTGGTATCACGAGACATTATCGGAGATCCTCATGCTTCTATCGCCGATCTTAAGATGACAAAAGTGGTAGATGGAAACTTGGTCAAAGTTCTTGCATGGTATGACAATGAGGCGGGATATACAAACGCGTTGGTGCAGCATGTACTCAAGGCTTGCCAGAATTTAAAATAGCGTCATACTTATAGGTATGGCTACATATAACAAATTGGTCCGGGATAAAATTCCTGAGATACTCGATAAGAAGGGTATTTCATATGAAAAACGCATCGCTTCACCTGAAGAGTATAAAACGGAGCTTGTTACCAAACTCCAAGAAGAAGTTGATGAATTTAAAGCTGAAACAGATATAGAAGAATTGGCTGATGTTATGGAAGTATTGGAATCTCTGAAAAACTTGCCGGAATACTCAGGTGCCGAAGAAGTTAGACTACGAAAAAGAGAAGAGCGAGGGGGTTTTGACGACAGAATTATCTTAAAAGGTGAGAAATAAATTGTGTTATAATGGTAATCATATGAATCCACCGTTCACCGTAATATATTTGGCCGCAGACCATGCTGGTTTTGCGTATAAAGAGATAGTTAAACAGTATTTACTGACCAAAGAATATAATGTTATAGACTGTGGCGCTGACGAATATGTGGAAGGAGATGATTATCCGGATTATATGGTTCGAACTGCTAAAGAAGTGTCTAGAGACCAAAGCAGTATTGGTATTATCTTTGGTGGGACCGGAGAAGGTGAGGCCATTGTTGCCAACAGGTTTCCTCATGTACGAGCCACAGTCTGTTATGGAGGACCTCAAGCCATGGACATCATCACCATCGGCAGACAACACAATGACACCAACGTTCTCTCTATCGGGGCGCGATTTGTAGCTGAAGCGGAGCTAATTCTCTTGGTCGAAAAATGGCTCAATACTCCATTTTCAAATGATGAGCGACACGTACGTCGACTAGCTAAAATTAAAAATATCCATACTATATAGGGTATGAAGATAATCCCTGGAATCTTAGAAGATTCATATAATGAAATAGATGAGCGGGTGCAATCTGTCTCTGAATATGTGGACCTGGTCCACGTTGATATTTGTGATGGTCAATTTGTGCCCTCACAAACCTGGCCATATAGCCATATGATTACTGGGAAAGTTGAGCAAGACTATCATATTCGACAGTTGCTGAGCGAAGATACTGGATTACCAGAATGGGAAAAACTTGATTATCAATTTGATCTCATGATCAAAGATCCATGGCACAACATGGAGATCTGGGGACGTATCGGAGCCAGCTCAATCGTGTTGCATTATGCTGCCTTTCCAACAGTTGAAAAATTTGTCGAGACGTATGAAATAGCCCGAAGTTTTTTGCTTGATGTGGGGATGGCCGCAACATTTGATGAGTATACTGCACACAAGCCGGAGATTTTGGAAATTTTTGATAAAGGAATCCTAAAGTTTTTCCAGACTATGGATATCAAGCATATCGGAGTGCAGGGTGAGCCTTTTGATAATAGATGGTCAGCCGAAGTAGGAGAAATCAAAAAGCAATATCCTGACCTTTGGATACAAGCAGATGGAGGAATACATGAAGATTCTATCTTAAAAGTTAGAGACTCTGGAGTGGACAGTGTGATCATCGGTTCTGGTATATTTGCAGAGGGGAATGCAGGAGAAAATGTTCAGTATTTTACTGATATAGTTCGGGGACAGTAATAAATCTAAAACCTCGAGCCTTAAGGTCAAGAATGGATTGTTTTAATGTTTCCAATTTTTCTGGATCAGCATAGACACGGTCATGCAATAACACCACTTCACTTTTTTCTATATGCGCAAACAAATCGGCGATCTGTTCCTTCGAAGAATCTTTTCGCCAATCTCGTAGCGCCAGAGTCCAGTGTACTCCAATCATACCCTTGCCAGCTAAGATCCAATTTAGATAGGGACTAGACTCTCCGAATGGAGTACGGAAAAATGTAACTTCAGCGTTTGTGGCCGATTTTATAGCATCTTCCGCTTTATCTATTTGACGTTCGATATAGTCTCGATTACGGAAACCTAGAACATGTGGATGACTCCAACTGTGATTGCCTATAGCGTGCCCGTGGTCATATGCATATCTGAGAATTTCTGGTCTACGAGAAGTTTCATCTCCTAAAGCAAAGAAAGTTGCTTTCACGCCGACGCTGTCCAGCATATCGATGATGTCTTTAGTGGCTGGTACGGGGCCATCATCAAAAGTTAGGGTAACTACTTTAGTCTTGTAGTCCTTCAAAGCATTTTGTACTTTATGTTTTTCATAGAGCTTTATTGTGGCCAACAAAATCAGTATAATAACAGTCAAATATATAATCCACCGCAGGATTCTGAATAAAATCATGGTATAATCATAGCATGGGAATTTTAAGAAAACTTATAGGATTATTTTTTCTTGTAATCATATTTTTCATTATTCTGAAGTCTAAGAGTATATTGCCACGTATGAGCAATTGGGTGATTGGTCCGGAACAAACTCCTTTCCAGATCGGTACTTCATACATCGATGAGATCTATAAAGCGCCTGGATATGGTGGGGAGGGTGATGCTATGTATGCCGCCAAGACAGCTTCTCTCGTTCAAGGTTGGCCACGAAGTATGCGGGCGGTAACTGTATCCAAGACAGGATCCAAGATTACAATCTCTGTAGAAGGGGTGGCTGTGCCGACAGGATTACCTCTAGCTTTTTGGTTATCAGACACACCCGACATTACTAATAAAACAAAATATATAAATTTTGGTAAAATTGTAGGACCATACACATTCCGAGAATACGCGGCCAATGTAGGAAAGGTGCAGGTGGATTTAAAGACATATAAATATCTAATGGTGGTGAATACCGAAACGTACGTCCTCTATAGTTTATGGACACTAAATCAATAACATATTCATGTCAACATCTATGTCAACACTAACTCCTGAAAAAATAAAAGATATCAAAGAAAAAGCTAAGGCAATCCGTATTTCTATTATTGAAATGTTGGCCAAGGCAAAATCTGGTCACTCTGGCGGACCGCTGGGGATGGCTGACATATATGCTACTTTGTATTTTCATTCTTTAAATTACAATCCCAAGGAACCCTTTTGGAATATGCGTGATAGATTGGTGTTGTCGAATGGCCACACGTGTCCAGTGCTGTATGCAACCATGGGGCATGCTGGATATTTTTCTATGGATACACTGATGACCCTTCGTCAGTTCAACTCTGTCTTGCAAGGTCATCCACATCGAGAATTTTTACCCTCACTGGAAACAAGCTCTGGGCCACTGGGATCTGGATTATCACAAGCTGTTGGCATGGCTATCGCCGATAAACGAGACTTCGGTCTCAAGTATCCGCGGCATATATATTGTTTGATGTCAGATGGTGAGCAAAATGAAGGACAAATCTGGGAGGCAGCTCTTTTGGCGCCACGAGAAAAATTGGGCAATCTCATCGCTATTGTAGATAGAAATTATATTCAGATTGATGGCAATACCGAAGATATTATGCCGTTGGATCCACTTGATAAAAAATGGGAGTCATTCAATTGGCATGTCCAACATGTAGATGGACATGATATAGCTGCCATTGCAGCGGCTGTCGACAAGGCAAGAGATGAAATAAATAGGCCCTCGATTATCATTGCTCGAACTATCCCTGGAAAAGGCGTCAGTTATATGGAAAATAGATATGAATGGCACGGCACTCCGCCGGGAATCAGCGATATTGCCGGTGCACCTGCCAAAGCCGATCAGGCCCGTGTAGCGCTTGAAGAATTATCAAAGACATAAAAGCCTGATAGCGTTTACTAATCGGATGGTACAAGGTACAATTATCACACGACTATGTCATTTTTTACCAAAAATATTTTTAGCTCTCAGGAAGCCAGTGTCATCGGTATTGATATAGGGTCTTCTTCTCTGAAAATAGTGCAAGTGAAAAAGAAAAAGGGAAGAGCGGTGCTAGAAACATACGGAGAAATCGCCCTCGGTCCATATAGCAAACTCGCTACTGGCCAGATTGTTAATATGTCGACTACAGAAATCGCTCAAGTGATTAAGGATCTGATACGAGAGGCTGAGATTACTACCGTTAAAGGTGGTATGGCTATTCCTTTGAAATTGAGTCTGGTGAGCGTGATTGAAATCCCTCCAGTCAGTGAAGCCGAGTTGGCGACAGTGATTCCACTGGAAGCACGAAAATATATTCCGGTGCCGATCGGTGAGGTAACCATGGATTGGTTTGTTATTCCAAGTCCTCGAGACACCAGTTTGGAGTTCGTCGAATCAGGCGATGATTCTAAACGACAGGCTGAAGAGTCTCAGAAAAAGCTACAGGTATTGATGGTGGCAATTCATAATCAGGTTTTAAATAATTACACTTCGATTGTCCGAGAAACAAAACTTGAGACTAGTTTTTTTGAGGTGGAGGCTTTCGCTACTGCTCGAGCCTGTCTCACGGGGGAGAATGCTCCGACTATGATTATAGACTTTGGGGCTTCAGCCATAAAGATTTACATTGTTGATAGTGGTCTTTTGGTTTCTTCACATATTATCAACCGGGGAGGGCAAGATATCACTTTTTCTATTTCAAAAGGACTGGGAGTGACATTTGATCACGCTGAACACTTGAAAAGGACCCTAGGTAAAGGAACTGTGACAGAAGAAGCCAAGATCTTGGAACTTATTGCGGTACACCAAGAATACGCTGTTTCTGAAGTTTCTACTGTGATAACCCAATATCAGAGAAAATTCAGCAAGACGATTCAAAAGATTTTATTGACTGGAGGAGGGGCAAATTTGGCCGGATTTGTTGATTTAGCCAAGAAAACATTTGCTTGCGATGTTGAGCTGGCTGTTCCATTTTCAAAATTGGAAACGCCGGTATTCCTACAGGAGACACTAGAAACAACAGGAACCGCCTTTTCCCCAGCCATCGGGCTTGCGCTTCGTGCATTACAAGACTGAGTTTGATATAATATTAAAAGAATATGGAAACTAGATTTCAAACAACTTCATTTATTCCTAAGGCATCTCTTGATAATGTTGTCGGGGACGATGGTCGATTGCAAAAACAGTCGACACCTCATCACACAGGGAGTTTGTTTACTCTTTTCGTCTTTTTTGTATTTATCTGTAGTTTGGTTGCCGCGGGTGTTGTATTTTCTCTTCTAAAACTTTCATCTTCAAACATCACCACAGCTCAGACCAACTTGGCCAAGTATCAAGCCAAAAGCAACGCTGAGACGATTGAGGATATCAAGTCATTAAATAATAGATTGAATATTCTGTCAGTATTGGTAAATAAACATGTCGCTGTTGTGCCGTTGTTTGGAGAAATTGGTAGAAACACATTAGACAAAGTATCTTTTTCTAACTTTTCGCTTAAGCGAAAGCCTGATGGTACTTTTGCTCTGGTCATGAAAGCACAAGGTGTCGGATATGAGTCTATCGTGGTTCAGGACAAACAGTTCTCTGATCCTGTGGTACAAAAAGTGTTTAAGAACACCAGTATCACTGATTTCAATAAACAGAAAGGTCAGGACCTGACATCATTTACTGTAAATACTACAGTGGTCGAAAATGCTGTTAACTTTGCCCAACTGATCAAGCCTCTAGGTTCAACACCGCAGGTATCAACAACAACTAAACAATAATTATGAAATCAATCTTATCAATTATTCTACTACTTGCCGCTGCTCTGCTGTTCTTTTTCTTTACTAAACCAAAGATTACAGAATTAAAGTCTCAACAGCTTGAAGTACAAAAGCTTGAAGCGGCTATTGCCAATGCAAGAAAATTGGATTCACGTATCGATGCGTTGACTAAGACTAAAAATAGTATCAGTCAAGCCGACAGGGATAAGATGCAAATCATGCTCCCGGATAATGTAGAAAATGTAAAACTGATTATTGATTTTGATAAAATGTTGCAGGCGATGGTAGAAGAACGAGGTACTCTGAATCTATATAAAGGGGAAGGTCAAGGTGCCTCTAAAAAGGTTTCAATCGAGAGTCCAAAGATCACACAATCAACGGGTGCATCACAATTTAACAGTACTATTGATTCATCAAAACTCGGTGTTGCCAACCTATCATTCTCAGTCGATTTGACGTATTCAGATTTTCTGGAGTTCCTAAATCGAATTGAACACTCAAAACGCATCATGGATATTGAGTCCATCGATTTCAGTACGCCGGAATTGGGTGCCGCTGTCATCAATGCAGGAAATGTCGATCCTGTATATTCATTTAATATTTCTCTAAAGACGTATTGGCTGCGATACGAAACAACCAATAACATAGATCACATTTAATAATATGAACATGTTCAGCAAACACAAAAAAATACTTCTGGTCTTAGTGGGTTTAGTGATTCTCTTTATAGGGTATTGGTATTTTGTCCTATCTAAGAAGAATCAGGCTGCAACCAATATGAATACCGGAGGACTGACCGCTGGAGTGATAGAACCAGCTGGGGCCGTATCTAGTTCAACAGACAGCTCTCTCAAGGTTGATAAAGAGTTCATAAATGGAATCTTGGCCTTAAACTCAGTAAATATTGACACGTCCTTATTTAATACAGATGCCTATAAGAGCCTGACATTCCCAGATGCTCCGTTCCCAGTTGACTACGCTATCCCTGTAGGACGAGGAAACCCATTCTTGCCGATAGGAGCACAAGGTCGTAGCCCATTTAATATCCACCCACAGATACAAGGAACACCTGCTACTCCAGTTGGGCCTCTGCAGGTTGCCACAACATCTCCTGTTGTAAATCTTCCAGCCAGTACTACACCGGCCACAACGACACCACCGGCCAAACCAGGTGTAAGACCTACACAGGTTAATAGATAGGATTACACAATGTCATTTCTTAATCTCCTCGTAAAAAAGAATATCATCGACCAAGACACGCGTGTCGCACTCGAAAAAAAAACTCAAGAACTCGGACAAAGTATTGAGTTTGTTTTACGCGAGTACGGTGTGTCGAGTAATGATATTTTGCAAGCGAAGGCAGAATATCTAAGCCTAGAGCCATATTATCTAGAAGATAAAACTATTCCGTATGAAGTCTTGAACTATATTCCTGAGGATTCTGCACGACACTATCAATTTATTCCGCTTGAGGTAAAGGCAGGTGTCTTGTCTATTGGAATTACAAATCCGGACAACATTGAGGCACGAGACGCGTTGAATTTTATTACTGCCAAAAACAGCGTTACCTATAAACTATTTTTAATTTCTGAAGAGGATTTCAATCGCGCGATAGAGATGTACAAAGGTTTAACGGGGGAAGTGACCGAGGCCCTCACTGACTTTGAGAAAGAGTTTGGAGATTTGGGTGATGATATTGAGACGGTACCCGGCAGTGAAGACTCATCAACAGGTGGAAAGCAAGCCAGTGCTACTCATATTATTGAAGACGCACCGGTAAAAAAGATTGTGGCCACTGTCCTTCGATATGCTATTGAAGGAGGTGCTTCCGATATTCACATCGAGCCACTGAAAGACAAAGTCCGAGTAAGATATCGTGTAGATGGTCTTTTGAATACAAGTATTGAACTACCTAAAAATATCATCGATGCTCTGGTTGCGCGTATCAAGATTTTGTGTGATATGAAATTGGATGAAAAAAGAAAACCGCAAGACGGACGTTTTTCTGCTCGGACTGACGGAAGAAAGATTGATTTCCGTGTGTCTACATTCCCGACATACTATGGTGAAAAAGTGGTGATGCGAATCTTGGATCAAGATAAGGGTGTGCAAAAGCTGGATAAGCTTGAATTGATTCCGGAACATCTTGCGATGTTAAAACGGGCATTAAAGCGACCATATGGTTTGATCTTGATTTCAGGACCAACAGGATCTGGAAAAACTACGACACTGTACTCCATGCTCATGGAATTGGATAGAGATACCCAAAATGTGTTGTCTCTTGAGGATCCGGTAGAGTATAACATGGAGGGAATTAGTCAGTCTCAGGTTCATGCCGAGATTGGATATACATTTGCTTCAGGACTTCGAACAACACTACGACAAGATCCTGATGTCATCATGGTGGGAGAGATTCGTGATAAAGAAACAGCTCAACTGGCCATTCAAGCTGCACTTACGGGTCACTTGGTACTCTCTACAATCCACACGAACACAGCTGTAGGTATTGTACCTCGTTTGATTGATATGGGTATCGATCCATATCTTATTGCTCCTACACTAATACTTGGTATGGCACAACGACTAGTTGGTCGAGCATACCCACCGGCTGTAGAGGTTGTACCTGTCAGTCCGAGTGTGAAGGAAATGATTAATAGTCAATTTAAAGATCTTCCTGCCAATGCACAAACTGTGATTCCTCCACTCAACGAAGTCTGTAATATCAAACCAATCCCTGATTGTCCGAGGGGTATCAAGGGCCGGGTTGCGGTATTTGAAATGTATGAGATGGATAAACAGCTTGAAAATATTATTTTAAAAGACCCATCAGAGCCTCTCATCAATGGATATCTGCGAAAGGAAAAAGGCATGATAACAATGAAAGAAGATGCTATAATTAAGGCATTAGAGAAAAAGATTCCATTTGAAGAAGTTGGAAATCTGTAATCTATTTAGAATACAAACCCATGAATCCTCAATTAACCATTGATCCCAAAGCAAAACCCAGTGATACTAAGGTAATGATTGTTGACGACGATCATTTCATTTTGAATATGTATAAGATCAAATTCGAACACGCTGGTTTTGATATTAAAACAGCGGCAAATGGTCAAGAAGCACTCGATATTGCCCATACGGGCTATGTGCCACACGTCCTCCTCGTTGATATACTGATGCCAGTCATGGGAGGTATTGAATTTTTGCAGCATATTCGAGAGGAAAAATTATTCGAACATGTACCCATAATTGTCTTGAGTAATCAAAGCCAGAGTACGGACATCAGTGAGGCGATGAAGTTGGGAGTAAAATCTTACATTGTAAAAGCCACCACCGTACCGTCGGAAATTGTCGAAGAGATTAAAAACATGTTCAGTCTTCCAGCTACTCCACCAGAAGCTCCTATTAATTTAAATAAATAAGCACTATATGAACTACAAAGAAGAATTAGAGCAATTATTGGAAATCGTCGTACGGGAAAATGCGTCAGACCTTCATCTGTCTGAGGGACGGCATCCAACCATGCGTATCTCTGGAGAGTTGATTCCCCTTGTTCGTAGTAAAGAAATGACTCGAGATGATATCAAAGAGTTCGTGAATGTTATGTGTACGTCTAGTAAGAAAGGGGAGTTTGACCAATCAATGAAAGAGCTTGATTTCTCATATCGATATAAGGATGTTGCTCGATTTCGAGGTAATGCTTTTCACCAACAAGGAAGTCTAGGTATCGCTTTGCGTTTGATTCCAAATAAGATCCGAAGCTTGGCCGAATTGTCTTTGCCACCGGCACTTGAAATGTTCGCCCATAAAAAACAAGGATTCTTTCTGGTGGTGGGACCAGTTGGACAAGGTAAGACTACGACTTTGGCGGCCTTGATCGATCAGATCAATCAGGAAAGGGCTGAGCACATCATGACAATCGAAGATCCAACAGAATATGTGTATCAACAACAGAAATCTATTATCGATCAGCGTGAGGTTGGAATCGATACCGAATCATTTGAATCAGGATTGGTGAGTGCGCTGCGACAAGATATCAATGTGTTGTTGGTAGGGGAAATGCGAAATCATGAAACTATGGCTGCGGCCATTACTGCAGCTGAGACTGGTCACATGGTATTTTCGACATTGCACACCAACAATGCTGCTCAAACCGTAGATCGTATTATTGACAGTTTTCCGTCTGGCCAACAAGACCAGATTCGGATCCAGTTAGCATCAGCCTTAGCGGGCGTGTTCTCACAGCGTCTGGTGCCGCGTATCTCGGGGGGGTTGGTACCAGTTTTTGAGCTTATGATTACCAATAACGCTATTCAAAACCTGATCCGAGAAAAACGAACTCACGAAATCAACACCGTGATCGAAACAGGCTCACAAGATGGTATGATTGATATGAACAGATGTTTGGCAGAGTTGGTGCAAAAAGGCGAGATTTCTTTGGAAAATGCCTATAAGCAGTCGTTGAACCCAAAGATGTTGGAACGATTAGTGTAATTAATTTAAACATATAACAATGATTTTCTCATACAAAGCCTTAGATGAAAGAAATTCCCCTTCAAATGGTACCATCGATGCTATCAACAAAGATGCAGCGATAAACTCTCTACAAAAAAGAGGGTATACCATTTTGGGTATTGAGGGTGTTGAGGAACATGGAAATCTTTTAAGTAAAAATTTTAGTATATTTGGCGGCATCAAAGTAAAAGATGTGGTGATTCTGTCTAAGCAGATGTCTACGCTGTTTACCGCCCAAGTATCAGCACTTCGAATCTTTCAATTATTGGCAGCTGAGATGGATAAGCCTGCACTGCGAAATGTCTTGATACAGGTTGCAGACGATATTCAGGCAGGATCATATATTTCTGCTGCTTTAGGGAAGCACCCAAAAGTATTTAACGTATTCTACACCAACATGGTAAAGGCTGGTGAAGAATCTGGTAAATTGGATGAGACGTTTGCATTCCTGGCTGACTACATGGAGCGAAACTATGAAGTAAGTTCAAAGGTAAAAAATGCCTTGATTTATCCCGCTTTTGTCATCACCACTTTCGTAGCAGTGATGATCTTGATGCTTACGGTTGTTATCCCAAAGATCAGTGTGATCATTGTTGAGTCTGGGCAGGAAATTCCTGTATATACAAAAGCTGTGATCGCAGTTAGTAACTTTTTGGTAAATTTCGGTCCACTCTTTTTGATCTTGCTGGTAGTATTCGGTTTTTTTGGAACCCGATATCTATTTTCTCCTAGCGGCAAAAACTTTTTGTCACGAATGAAACTGGAGATTCCTTATGTATCCAATTTGTATAAAAAGCTTTACCTCTCACGAATCGCTGACAATTTGAATACGATGTTGACCTCAGGTATTCCTATGCTGAAAGCACTAGAGCTGACTTCAAATGTTATCGATAACACCATCTATGAATCGATGATGACTGAAGTGATTGAGGATGTAAAGTCTGGATTTGCACTATCTGACGCTTTTGGTAAGCATAAAGAGATGCCTGGTATTTTGGTGGCGATGACTCGGGTTGGAGAGGAGACAGGAGAAGTAGGCGGTATTTTAAAAACATTGGCTCGATTTTATCAGAAAGAAGTGGTCACCGCGGTCGATACATTAGTAGATTTGATTGAGCCGTTGATGATTGTGTTGTTGGGACTTGGTGTAGGATTCTTGTTGGCATCAGTATTGATTCCTATTTATAATATTTCATCAGGTATCTAATTGTATGAATATTTTTAAAAAAAATTCTATACGCGCCGTTCGCCAAAACCTACAGAAAGGTTTTACGATTTTAGAGCTGTTGATCGTGATTGCTATCATGGCTATACTGACGACGATCATACTCTTCAACTCTCATGGCCTAAATAGTTCAGTGCTTGTTTCCAACACTGCGTACGAGATTGGTTTGATGGTACGTGAGGCGCAGGTGTATGGATTGGGTGTACGAGCGACTGAGAATACCACAACCGGATTTACCTATAGCCAAGGTATACATCTTGATATATCTAAACCAAATCAAATTACTCTCTTTTCCGATAAAGATGGCAACGGACAATGGAGTGGAGCCACAGAAGACATTCAGATGTATACTATAAGCAAAGATCGAGCGGGACAGATCTTGAGCTTGTGTGTGGTAACTGACGGATCATGCACCGTTGTAAGTACAGCAGACATTCTGTTTAAAAGACCAAACCCAGAAGCCTTTTTTGTTACTTCACCGGCTTCAGCCGGATCATCCGTAGTAGCCAATCTTGGGTTTACGCCCGGAAATGGTCAGTGTCGATCGATTATTATTCAAAAATCTGGTGCGATACAGATCGATAGAACATATTGTCCAAGTTAATCATATGCGTATTCTCAAAAAATCAAACAAAAAAGGATTCACTCTGGTAGAAACACTGGTTTCGTTGTCGATCTTTTCTGTTGTTATGGTGGTGGCAGTAGGTCTTGTTTTGAGCATTATTACGTCAAACAAAAGGAATCAGGCTATTAACTCAGTGGTGAACAACCTGAACTATTCTATTGAAAGTATGGTGCGTGATATAAAAACAGGTTTTAGTTATCAGTGTAACTATGCTCCAGCGTCGGG
>JBDKKY010000019.1:0-14975 GCA_039795875.1 Candidatus Parcubacteria bacterium
CGAATACAATTAGTATATTTCTTAGTTTCTACTAAATCTTGATAAATATGTTTAGAATCCAAATCAAACATCTTTTTAGCATTCGAAAAAGTTGCCTTAGATGGCTCATAACTAACACACGAGATCTTGTCTGGTATCGGCTGAATCGCAATCAGAGTATCTTTCTTATATATATTGAAAATAAAAAAACCAAGCAGTAGTAGAAAAATCGCATGGAGGACGACCAGGATTTTTTTATACAGCACAGGCATGGGGTGTATTATAGCAAAATTTAGGGGGAAATATGGAGTACCCTCAAGGGACATAATAAAAAAAGACCTGAGGGAGCCCGAGATGAACTCGAGCTACCCCAGGTCGGAGGCTTCGTGATGACGCTACGCGCTGCCGAGATTGGGCGCGCCGGAGAGTTTCGCGAGGGGGGCCAGGAGGGCGGAGATGCAGCAGATGAGATGTCGTTTCATATGTCGGGTTGGGTTGGGTTGGGTTGGCCATGTCATAGGCCGCTGGTGAGAGATCTGGCGTTTGTCTTGAGGACGCACGTTGCTTCCCTCTGACATTTATAATTATGATCCTGTCCGATTATGAAGTCAAGCATTTTCATCATTGACTCTTCACGAAGTTTGTATCCGAATGTTTTTGATGTTTTGTATAAAAATTTGCAAAAATAAAGACCGTCGGCTCCCTGTTGTCATCGTGTGAGATGAACAAGTGTGGGATAGGACGATCTGTTGGGTGTCGGGCTCGATCACGGTGATTGGAGCCGACGGGGATTGATTAAAAATGAAAGGTCAGAAGGTACTCTGTGGCGGTGAGGCACACGTTGTACCTTCCGACATATATATTATCAACCCATTTACAAATCACGTCAACACTTTGCAATAACAAAAATGTGGATATCTTCTATGCCAGCACCCATGCCTCCAGCCCTTCCCACAATTCCCCTTCTCCATTGTGTGCATCTTGATATAGATTCAACAACAAACTCATATCTCTCTTAAAAGCAGCCTTATCTTTCCGTTTTTCATATGTATCAGCAATCTTTTTGGCCTCACTGAAGGCGTATGGGGCCAATCCACTCTCTTTCTGAGTCGCTCCTCGGGCTTGGCCAATAGATCTATATCTCCACCACAGTATGCCGAACAGCTCTTCTGGTGCCATGCCAGTCTTACGTACCTCATCAAACACTTTCCACACGCCGATCTTCTTTGCAGACGTCCTCTGCTCTGCTTCCAGACTCTTGATCTGGGCGATAGTTGAGACCAGCGCAAACAATTTCCGTGAGGAATCCTCCTTGGCAGGCACAAAAGGCATAGAGTAGTGCTTGATTTTGATATCTGTATATTTTTTTAACTTATCCAAGTCTTCTCTTTCCATTTCTTCCTCGATAAATATGTGTACGTGCGGTGATTCTAGGTATGAAGGGATACTTGCTAGAACATATTCACGAATATCCTTGTTAGCGGCCAACATTCCTCTGTATACAAATACGTGTTTGTCGAAAAAGATCCCATTTGTAGACTGTAGAGCCTCAATGTCCTCTTTGGTAAAAGTATCGGCGTGAATATAAAACACCTGGGCAAACTCCCGGCGTTTTTTCAAAGCATCAACAATAGCGCTTGATTGTTCCTGTATCTTTTTTTGATCTGTTCCGTAGAAAAAATAAAGCATTTCTTGTGGTGGGATTTGTAATAATCGTCCTTACGTGCCAGTATATCATACGTATGAAGGATAGAATCGTTCTAGCCATAGAAACTAGCTGTGACGAGACTGCTGTTGCCCTACTCTCGTATACGGACCACAAATACACAGTCCTAGCTCAGGAGCTTTATAGTCAAATCGATATCCATAAAGAGTATGGCGGTGTTTTTCCCATGCTAGCCAAACGCGAACATGGTAAAAACCTGATGTTTTTACTAGAAAAAGCATTAAATACCAAGGCTGTTGTGACTTCTACTACTTCTATTACTGAGGAGCTAAAAAATCAGGCCCTCGCCCTGTTGGACCGCGAAACCGAGCTCAGGGAGTTCTTTAGGGCTTGTTTGGACAATCCTCAAAGCTTTCTATATAAAAAGCCAGCCATAGAAGCTATTGCTGTTACTGTGGGACCCGGGCTTGAACCCGCTCTCTGGGTCGGCATCAGTTTTGCTAAAGCCTTGGCGGTGATCTGGGATATTGAGCTTATCCCTATCAATCACATGGAGGGACATATTGCCTCTATCCTTATTGAAAATGAAATCACCGCGGCGGGATTATTCCCTTCTCTCACTCTTCTCATCTCTGGCGGACATACTGAGATGGTGGCTGTCGAGTCTTGGGGCAGATACAATATCATTGGTGGCACTAAAGATGATGCCGTAGGCGAAGCATATGATAAGGTGGCACGGATACTCGGACTGGAATATCCCGGAGGCCCCGCCATCTCTGCGCAGGCCGAAGAAATCCGGCAAACATACACAACCCCAGATGCGGAAAACTTGTGTACACAACACAACATAAAACTTCCGCGGCCCATGCTTCATAGTCAGGACACACTATTTTCATTTTCTGGATTAAAGACTGCCGCACTCTATCTTGTTCGAGATCTTAAGGCTGTATCTGGAACTGATTCTCTCTCGAAAGAACAAGTTGATCTCATTTGTTTTGAATTTGAACAATCTGTTGTTGATGTTTTGATAAAGAAATTAGGTCTCGCTTTAGAAAAAATACAAGACGTTAAGACCCTTATTGTCGGCGGAGGGGTTATCGCCAACATGTATATACGAACCCGGTTACAAGCCTGGTGTGACCAACATTCTATTATATTTTTGAAACCAAAGAATATTTTTGCCACCGATAACGCAGTTATGATCGGTGTCGCTGGTCTGATACAGCTCAATCATGGGTATGCAACCGTCATAAAACCTACTGCCGAAAACTTAGAAAAAGTTGTGGCACGTGGAGGTTGGAAAGTAGATGAGATATACTAGAGGTAATGAATTCGTTTCTTACATTCTTTTATATCATTCTTGGAGGACTGGTACCTGCCCTTTTTTGGATGTGGTTTTGGATGCATGAGGAAAATAGACACAATGAACCAAAGCGAACTATTTTATTGACATTTATCTTTGGCATGGTTGCAGTTCTGATCTCATACTTTGCGCAGAAAGGAGTAGCGCTGTACTTCCACATTCAACTCGGTACTTCTGACACTTTTGATCTTGAGCTAGCATTAAGCAATCACCCAGTTGTTTCCTTGATCTATGTCATGATCGAGGAGATGACCAAGTTTTTCGCCGCTTATGTGATCGCTTTTCATACAAAATGGTTTCGAGAACCCATTGATGCCTTTATTTATCTGATGACTGCCGCTCTTGGATTTGCGGCTATGGAAAACACCTTGTTCTATATGATTATGCCTATGCTCTCAGGATCGTCGATACAAGACATCATTGTGGTGGGACACACACGATTCATTGGCTCTAGCGTACTCCATGTTGCATCTTCAGGTCTTTTGGCTGTATTTATTGGGCTATCGTTCTGTAAATCCCCTGTGGTACGTGAATTCCGTATCTGGCTAGGTATGTTGGTGGCCATAGCAGTACACTGGATATTCAACGTCCTGCTTATAGTATCTGACGATAGTCGAGCTTTCCTTATTTTTGGGGCTGTTTGGGTAGTTACGATATTTTTAATCATTTCTTTAGAAAGAGTTAAACAGATAAAGTGTTTCTAAGCTTGCAGAACAGACCGTAACCATCTACAATAAGTAAATATGAAACAAGCACGTCAATCTTTCTTTCAACGTTTAACCGGAGGCCTTCGAGATGAGGACGAAGATGCTATTACTAAGATGGATGAAGTCAATCGAAAATCTCTGGATAAAATCGAGCAAAGTTACGGTGACTCATGGAAAGATGAGGAAGTTGAACCTGTAGCAGTCGATGGACAACTAGCTATTGATGTTTTCGAGACCCCTATAGATATCATCGTGAAAACAATGATACCAGGCGTACGCAAAGAAGATGTGGACATATCACTTTCTCGAGACATGCTCACTATCCGAGGAGAACGAAAGGATGAAAAAACTATTTCTGATGACAGCTATCATTTTCGAGAACTATATTGGGGAACATTCTCACGAACTGTTAAGCTTCCACACGAGGTAGACATCGAAAGAGCTGAAGCAACAGAGAATCAAGGCATGCTTACTCTCCGATTACCTCGAGTAGATAAAGAACGACAAACAAAACTGAAAGTTAAAAACCTATAAATCAACAAAAACCTCCGCTAGGAGGTTTTTGTATTCTGATCTTATTATCTATCTGTCTTGGTAAATGTCAGTGGCGAACTGGCAAGCCAGGTTATGTCCAAGGCTCGTTTACCTGATGCTCGGTGAGGAGCCGCAGAGTATAGAGTAGAGCTATTTACTGATTTATATTTAACAGTCTTCAATTCAAACTTTGCCCAAGAGTTGTTGGCGACGGTATTTGGGAAATCTCCTTTGATCATCAGGGTTTTGACCCCATCTTTAGGGATCGAGATTGAGAAACCGGTGAAGATAAATTTCTTAGATTGTGAATCCGCAGTTGCGATAAGTGTGTTGCCATCATACAGATATAGTTTCGATGCAAAAGCTGTTGATTTATTTATTGAATTAGAATCAAGACTCCAATCTGCCAACTCGACCGATTGAACAACAGAGGCCGCATTTAGAGAGTGTAGTTTAAAATTCATAATGGGAACTTGACTGATTGTATCGCCCGTTTTGAAAGGATAGGTCTTAGGAAAAATAAAGTCTGATTCATATCCTGGCGTTGCGGCCACAGCACCACCGTTGTCTCCTATAGGGATTCGCATGACAAGGTATGGTCGTGTATCTACAACGCTTGGACTCAATCGATATTTTTGAGGTCCCCACTGAGACAAAACATCCTTACTTCGCTGATTATAATATTGAGTCTTTTGGTTGAAGTCGACTTGGAACGTGTATTGTTGTAAATAATCTAGCTTGTATGGTCCTGTGCCTGATTCATCTTTGATGTCTGGCACCTGCACTCTCCAAGCGATCTCCCCAGTGTCTACCGAGGCTTTTCCTATAATACTTCCGCCGAGTTTCCGGCCGCCGTTTCCAGCTTCTTGCTCGTCATAACCATACGCGACCATTCTCACAGTCACATCTTCTACCCGATCGTTTCCTGTAAGTCCTGTAGGGGGAGTCCATTTGAATTTGATAGTGTCTCCTTCTCGTAATGTTGTTACTGTCGGAAATATAACAGGTACCTGCACTTCCCGTCCTTGTACAACAGGAGAAGAGTGACCATATTTTACAGTATTGCTAGTACCATTATTATTTTTGACTGTCACTGAATACTCTTTATTTGTACTCAAATTTTCCCATCCCGCATCACAACCAGCGGTCCACAGAATGGCACATTCATTGTACAGAGGATTATCAGTCACTGTGAATGTCAGCATGTTGTTTACCGCTGCTAGGTTGGCCATGGCTGAACCTGTTTTACCATTGAAAAGAATTGTATTTTGTCTAGCTGTTGAGAATCCTGTTCCTGTTATTGTTACACGTGTTCCAGCACCACCCTCTGTTGGAGTGATGGCGGTGATGGTTGGAACCTGGCCAGCTACAGCTGTTTGGGTACTGATTGTAGGTGTAGCAACAGCAGGCAGCGCGGGTAGCACCGGTGTTACAACTGCGGAGGGTGTTATCGGAGCAGTCTGAGTTGGTTGAGCAACACTAGTTGGAGCAATTGGCAGCGCGGGAGTTGTGGGAACTGGAGCCAAAATACTGTTTGTAATCGTCAGTTTAGGAAGAGGGGCACCGATCTTCCTGTCTTGGTCTGCTACTTCGAATGTATATATACCTGCTGGTGTCGTAGCGGCAATCTGGGCGGTAAATGTGGTCGTATCCGAATTGCCCACACTCACTTTAGTAAGAGGAATCGTAATCACCGCTGGGTTTCGTCCAGCATTGGCAAGACTCAGCAAAGCGACCATTTTTTCTGTTATAGATCTAGCTGCTTCAACTGTTATAGTAATAACACCACCGACCTCAACAACTTGAGGAGTTGCAGTGGCCTTTTTTATAAATATCCGTCCCCCAAAAGCTTGGGCTGATTGTTCTTTGTTGTAAACATAGATCTTGGAAGCTCCTAAAATAACTACCGCCGCCAAAATCAAAAGCAAAATTATTTTTTTCATATAGTACTAATAATACCATATGCCATCTTCTGTTTGTCACGGGTTTTTATTGGGCAAATTGAGGAAGGTGGAGAAAAAGATTTGACGGACGAACTCTCGGAGAGAGTGAGGAGTCAAAGGAAAATTCCCCCTAGCATAACGCTAGGGGGAATTATTCCGGTCTTTTTCGTAACCTGACGAAATTTGTGCCAAGGGCCGGGCTCGAACCGGCGACCCCATCCTCTTCAGGGATATGCTCTACCAACTGAGCTACCTTGGCTTTATGTTATTGTTTGAACTGATCCAATAGACCTGAATATGTACTTGTCGCAGTATCCACGTATGGCTTAAGGAAGTAAAAGGCTCCGAATGACAATCCAATAATGATGACCCATTTTAATGTTGTAAACAGAATAGACATTCTCGCTCGGCGCTGAATACTAATCAACATAGCGTTGTTTCTTTCAACAATACGTCGAATCTCTTGTATGTCATTTTGAAGTCCTTCAGATCCTTGGTCCATGGAATGATATTAGCAGATCAGGCTGGATTAGTAAATAAAGGCTTAATTGCTCCATCGTGCCACAATTCCCCCTGGTAAAAATCTACCTTGTGAGTCTTCGATCAACAACTCCCCGCTCTCGGTGCCCTTCGCGTCTAGTAGCATGTCAAGATTTTGTTTATAGGCGATATGAGAATATCCAGCCGCATATCCATTTACAATAAAAAATAAGGCATTAGGTTTTAAAAGTTTTGCACATTCTGCTACGAACGCCACAAAACTATCTTCTAGTTTCCAGATCTCGCCTTTGGCACCACGACCAAAAGACGGTGGATCCATGATTATACCGTCGTATAGATTGCCTCGGCGAATCTCTCGTTTTACAAAAGCGAAGGCATCATCCAAGATCCACCTGATAGGGGCTTCTCCAAGCCCTGACAGTTTTGCATTGGCCATACCGGTTGCGATAGAAGATTTTGATCCATCAACGTGTACCACTTCTGCCCCTGCCTCTGCTGCGACCAAAGAGGCACAACCTGTATATCCAAACAAGTTCAACACTTTTTTTCCTGTAGTATTTTTCAGTTTTGTATTAATAAATTCCCAGTTGGAGAACTGTTCAGGAAAAATACCAGTATGTTTAAAAGGGCTCAACTTGATTTGAGCTTTAAGATTTCCAAAAAATTGTATAGAGAAATCTTCAGGCAGAGGTTTAATAACTTTCCAATCACCCCTCTCTTCTCTCTTACCTGTTGGCTTTTCGATAAAGACAGCACCAGCCTTTTTCCACTCACTGGCCGGCATCTTTTGAGGCCATAAAGCCTGTGGATCTGGTCTGTCCATAATGTACCCGTTATATGATTCAAGTTTTCGGCCGTCCCCACTGTCGATAAGGTGGTATTGTAAGTCCGGATTATTGAGTGTTTTGATGATAAATGAAGACATTTGACAGGTTTAATATAGCATTATGATGTATGTAAGGTCAATGTAATAAAAAACCACCCCTTATTTGTGAAAAGATGGGGGTGATTTTTTAGATATCGATATTTATTATTTGGTCGCAGCTTGTGCCTGAGCCTTAGCCTGAGCCGCCATGATTTGCTCTACTTTGTCAGCTGGGATAACCTGCAACACTTCTACATCGAAAACCAGTGTTGAATTTTTTGGAATAATGATTTTTCCATCATCACCTTTGATCTCCTGTGCTCCATATGCTTTGGCAGCAGGGATTACCAAATGCTTCTTCTCACCTTGCTTCATACCGATAAGACCCTCTTCCCATCCTGGGATGACCATTCCTTTTCCGAGGATAAGTCCAAAAGGTTGTCCCCGATCATACGAACTGTCGAATTTTGTTCCATTTTTCAGTGTTCCTGTATAGTTTACGATCACAACGTCACCATTTTGTGCTACTCGAGTTGAGCTGGCCATCTCCGCTGGATTTAGAGGTTTGTCTTGTGTTGTATTTGCATTTGTCATGGCTGATTCCATTGTATTATCAGTCTTTTTATTTAAGAAATATACTGCAAGAGCGATAATGATCACTAATACAATAATCCAAACGGTTGTCTTTTTATTCATGTGTGTGTTTTAAAGTTTAAAAAAAATAATATTAATTTGCAACTGCAGGAGTAAGCCCAAGCAATTGATCAAGGATGTCCTTATCAAAACCCACAACAATATTGTTATCAATATCGACAACAGGTACTCCAAGTTGGCCACTTTTTTCTACAGCAACTTTTCGAGCTTCAGCGTCTTTGCCTACGTCTACGGAGGTATAAGCAAATCCTTTTTCGGTTAAATATTCTTTAACTAAATGACAGTACTTACAGTTCTCAGTACTGTAAACTGTGATCTTTTTTGATGTTGTTGATTCCATTGGTATATCTTAACACACGTGTCTAGCCCTATCACCTTGCGTCTTCGGCTCGGCCATTCTCTGATGTGTCTATAATCTGAATCACCTTCTCGTCCGGCATAGCCACATCCAAACGCTTGCGAATTTCATAATCATTGCCCTCTGGAGATTGGAATTTTCGTATATTGGCATCCAATTCTGCATCACGTTTCCGTGACTGATCCAGGTCGGTCTGAAGTCGTTCCAACTCTCTCTTCGAGTCGGCATAATTGGCATATACACGCCAGGTACCCTTACATAATAAGAATAATGCGATCAAAAGCACCAGCAAAACCCACGGTGAAGACATCCACCGAGCAAAAGTTGTATTTTGCTTTTTTCTTGCTCTAAATTCGCGCACCTGTTACTATGTATACCATGTTTCTTAATCCAAAACACCGTCAAAAAATCCAATTTGTATGGGCTCTTGTAGCTCTCTTGATGATTATCGGTCTCATCGCGGCGTATATTCCTACTCTGTTTATATAGTCGATGGAAAAACCACCTGAAGGGGTGGTTTTTTCGTTTGACAGGCATGTTGACAGAATAAAGATAAAGAGTAGATTTAAAGCAAATCAACCATCCCACCACTCATGAACCTCACATTCAAAAAGCTGAAAAATGTCGATGAAGCTACTACGGCAAGAATCAACGCCTTGATGAGAAAACTCCATGGGCTGGCCGCAGTGCACACCGTGACGGACCTGGCGGACATCATGGCCAAAAACGACATCTATGTTGCCGAGGATTCCACAGGGGAGATTTTGGCCGCGGGGCTGTTTCACTATCAACGTCTGTTGACACACCCAGTGGCTCGCATTCACAACCTCTCTGCTGGCGGTGAAGATCCTGAGGACCTATTGAATCAGATGATCACCGCCATGGTCCGGGACTGCCAGAGAGATTATCCTCGTACTGAGATCCAGATCAACATCCACCGCAAAAGAGAGACACGCGAGGCCCTGGTCAGGTCTCTCGGATTCGTTGTGGAAGATAAACAGTGCTTCAAGCTCAAAGTACCGAAGAAAAAGAAGTAAGCTGGCACACCGCCTCACCGCCGTCTGCATCCCCTCCCGAGGGTGGATGCAGACGGTTTTTATATTAGGCCTTCAATGCTAACTTTTTTGATCCCTAATCTCCATCAGCAACCGCCCCAACACATTCTCACCCTCACCTTCTTTGGTTTTACCCCAAAACACATCTCCCCACCAATTTGTTTCTTCTATATGTTTTGACCCAGTATTTTTTATCGCCATATAGTTCTCAGGATTCTTGTGTGCATCAAATTTCTGTTTGAGCAGGTCTCTCATGATGTTTACCTTGATTAAAACCCATTCTTCCTCGGAACACCTGTTTGGAACATGAGTCCTGTTGTAGTCAATAGACTCTAACTCTGTGCAAGTCTGGAAATACGCTCTATCTCCAGGTTTCCATTTTGCAGCCTGATAGGCAAGCTCGACACTCCTGTATGTAATGCCATCGAGATCAACGATAGCCGGCCAAAAATTGCTCAGAAAACAATACTCACCAAAAAACCCACGTATCTCCGTCTCCGTGTGAACAGCAAAACCTTTCCACTCTCCCTTTTTATAAGGTGTGCCATTTGGCCCGGTTTCTGTGTAAAGAATGTTTTTATTCATAGTGTGCCATCAGTAGGAATCGAAGCTTACAGCTTCAGTACACCTTTGCCATTTTCTCAGACTCTACGAGTCTTCAAAAATAAGGCAAAGCTTTTCGATTCCAACACGGAGCCGAGCTGTCGGCTCCTTTCTGGCCGCGCTCACTCCGTTCGCTGGTGCCATCAGTAGGAATCGAACCTACATCTACCCCTTAGGACGGGACTGTTCTATCCATTGAACTATGATGGCTTGGTTAGAATACTACCACACTCTCTATCTGCTATAGATGAGGAGATTTTGAGGAAAGGCTTGACGGAAGATTTGCATCCGCAAATCTGAGTCAGAAGAAAATTCCTATTGGGGTGGGACCCAATGGGAAGTATTCTGGTCTTTCCGAGAAATTAACGAATCTACCCTCGTTTCATCATCTTCAAAAACACCTCATGCGAAATATTCACCTTCGCATTAGCCTGCATTTTTTTCTTTCCTTTTTTCTGTTTCTCTAACAACTTCTTCTTTCGGCTGACATCTCCACCATAGAGATACCCGGTCACATCTTTTCGCATAGCTGATAGGGTTCGTGAAGCCACAATTCGTCCATCGGCCTTGGCTTGGATCTTGGTTACAAACAATTGTTTAGGTAAAATTTTCTCCAATCTCTCCACAGCTTGTACAGCCTCCTCATCAAGCCGCCGCTTCGCCACCACTCGAGTAAATGCTTCAACAGGTTCTTCAGCGACCAAAATATCCATGCGCATCACATCCGCGTCTTTCATTTCAAAAAATTCATATGATAATGAAGCGTATCCTGATGTAACACTTTTCAATTCGTCAAAAAAGTTTCTCATCAATTCTCGAAGAGGCATCAGGATCGTTAAGGCTAGTCGACCGTCTCCAAAGTTCTCTGTCTCAATCAGGTCTCCTTCATGATCGTACAGCAATTGATAAATTGCCCCAGAATATCCTGATGGTGAAATAATTTTAAGCATTACCCAAGGCTCTCTAACGTTGGCTACTTGCCCGTGTTCTGGAAATAATGATGGAGAATATACAGTTTTATGTTTTCCATCTTTCAAAGTTACTTCGTAGATGATACTTGGTGTCGCAATAACCAAAGACAAACCATACTCCCGTTTCAACCGCTCAGTGATAATTTCCAGGTGAAGCAATCCCAAAAAACCACAACGGAATCCTCGTCCCATCGATCCCGAACTTTCTTCTTCATATGAAAATGCCGAGTCAGACAAGCTCAATTTTCCAAGCGATTGCTTTAACAATTCAAAATCATCAGCGTTCTCTGGAAACACCGAGGCCCAAACAACTGGTGACGGCTTCATGTATCCGTGCAATTCTGGCAACTGTTTACGGAATAGCGTAATAGTATCTCCAACGGTTGCAATACCTGGCTGTTTGATACCAGTTACGATGTATCCAATAGCCCCCTTCTCTAGAGTTTCTACCGCTCGCTCTTCTGGTGCAAAGATTCCTACTTCCAGTGCAAAGAATTTTTCTCCTGCAATCTTAAACAACAATTCATCACCTTTCTTTATCGCTCCTTCCATCACTCTGATATATACAATCACACCTCGGTGATTTGAATATTGAAAATCAAAGATCAATCCGCGAAAATTTGCATTACCTTGAGCATCTATGTCGGGCAATTCAGCCTGCGGTGAAGGTACAAGTTCAATAATCTTCTCCAACAATGCATCAACTCCGGCCCCAGTCTTTCCTGAAGTTTCCAATATAGAGTCTTTATCACATTTTAGTAACAGAGAAACTTCATTCTTGATCTCGTCTATGCGCGCAATCGGAGAGTCTACCTTTGAGAGCACTGGGATGATCACAAGCCCCGCTTCTTCAGCCAGACGAAGCGTGGTGAGTGTTTGGGCTTGCACACCTTGAGTGGCATCAACAAGCAACACACAGCCTTCTACAGCCCGTAGGGCCCGCGACACTTCATATGAGAAGTCTATGTGTCCTGGTGTATCGATCAAGTTGAAAACATACCCCTTGTACTCCATTCGTACTGGTCGCATCTTGATGGTGATTCCCTTCTCTTTTTCCAATTCCATATCATCCAACATTTGATCTTTCATTTTTCGCTTTTCTACCGTCTGAGTCAGCTCGAGCATGCGGTCCGCTAGAGTAGATTTTCCGTGGTCGATATGGGCGATGATACTGAAGTTTCGTATATGTTCCGAGTTTTTACTCATGTAAATACCAATATACAGTACAAAAGGAAAAACTCCAATCTGGGCAGAGAGGAGTTTTTTGTGCTTTATCTAATATGAGACTGTTAGATAAAAGCTTTGCCGCTCTCTACTCCAGCACTATCTATCTTGGAGCGGCCAGAGTCGACGTCGCAATAGTAACCGAATTCGTCTGACTTGTAGGCAAAGGCTGTAACGCTCCACCATTTATAGAATATCCTGACCAATTACCAATACCACTCGCCCCTAGCGATACTCTGTATGTACCTGGTGGGAGATCTGTAAATGAGGCGTTTACAGTAAACCGCTTCATAGCTCCTGCGCCAATAACATAGATCGGGCCATTCAAGTTAGTAATTGTATTTGTGCCCTCTTCAGTAATTATTCCTGTTGGACGAACTGATGTCGCAATCTGATATTGTCCTGCCGCATTCAACTTAAACAAGACTGGCATGTTTAGAAATGTAATCGCTGATGTAGCTTGCTTTGTTGGATTTACAACTTTAATGGTTGCATTGTACACAAGAATATCACCCCTCTTTCCTTTTTCTATTGTTAAAAATTGGTCCTTTGAGCCAGATACTTGAGCAGAGTTGGACACATTGGCCAAAGACACCGCTGCTCCCGTCTTTTGTTTATCATAGACGTATTTACCAACAAATATGATGACAAGTATCAGAACAATTAACAATAAAATTTTTTTCATACGATAAGGTTCTTAGTTAAATTGATTATGAAGTAATTATATGCTTTTTTTACAGGGTGTGCTAGGATATATTCGTTTACCTGGTGTGTGCCAGGCTAACAAAACAGACCAACTCTCTCACTCAAAACCAACCGTGAACAAATCGACCAGAACGTTCTTCATCGCATTACTGCTTATTCCATGGGTCCTGACCATCCCGGTCCGGGCCTGTCTCCCCGACAAAGGGACAACAAAGAAAAAGAAGAGGGCTAAGACCTCTGCAGCTCCAAATCCAACTGTGGACCAAAACCACCCACAGGATTCAGAGACACCGCCCGCATCAGATCCTCGCTGGACCATCACCCTTCCTGCGACCGAAACCTCCTCGACCTGACCTCCGCCGAAAGGCCTTGGAGACACCACAACACAGCAAAACCGCGCGTTCCTCGCTTGAGGAGGAACGTTGCGGTTTTTTTATGGCTGCATTATCGTAAAATCCGAGGGCGAGCGAGGGTTTTTATCCTATCAATCCATCCTTCATCTCAATCACCCGATCGGCCACTCGAGCATAATCAGCTTCATGAGTCACCATCACGATTGTCTGACCCCTAGCGTGAATGTCTTGGAAAATTTTCAACACAAGCATTGATGACTCAGTATCTAGGTTGGCAGTTGGCTCATCAGCAAAAAGAATGGCTGGATCATGGGCTAGCGCTCGGGCAATACTGACACGTTGTTGTTGTCCTCCAGAAAGCTTGGCTGGTACGTTGCTGTATTTTCCAGCCAAACCTACCATGTCCAACACTTCTCTAGATTTTTTATAAGCGGCCTCTTTTGTATATCCTTGCATGAGTAGTGGCAGTGCAACATTTTCCATCGCAGTTAGATCAGGAAGTAGAGCATAGTCTTGAAACACATATCCCAATTTTGATAATCGGAAATCACTTCGCTTATCTTCTGAAAGACTGTGCACATCATTGCCTTCGATTGTGATCTCCCCCGCTGAAGGTGTATCGAGCAATCCCAGCTGATACAACAACGTACTCTTGCCCGCACCAGAGCGACCCATGATCGCCACGAACTCACCTTGTCGAATCACCATATCAATACCCTTAAGAACATGCGTTTCTTTTTCTCCGTCAATAAAGACTTTGGTTAAACCTTTAGTTGTGATGATATTTTCGTTTTGCATAAATAATATTCTATATAAATTATCGTCCCAAGATTGAATCGAGAGTATTCTTGCCCACGATCATTCGAGCGGGAATATACCCTGCGACGATAGTTGTAACAAAGAGTGCGACGACTCGATATAATGTTCCGGTTAGTGGCGCATAGAGGATACCATCACTGAATGGAAAGTTAATAGGATGAGCGTCTATGAATGGCACCAGAAATCCATACAATACCAACATACCCAGTGCCGCACCAACAACAGCATAGAAAGCAGATTGAATGATATATGAATATTTAATTGATTTAGATGATATACCAATTCCTTTCAAAATTCCGATAAATTTTCTTCGAGTTAGTGTGTTCACAAAGATCACAATAAACACAGTGATGGACGCCACAACCAAACCAATACTTCCCATCAATGTACCAAGTAGTCCGAACAAATCTTTCATGTCTTTCAAAAACTTAGGCTGAGCCTCTGTGGCGGTTTGAATCTTGGCATCATACTCATACCCATTGGCGAGCAACACTTCTTTGACCTTTATCGCATCTGCTTCTGTACTTCCTGGTATAAGTTTGACAGCGATCTCACTGACATTCACATCACTTCGTCCGAGCAATTTTCTCATCTCTGATTCGATCATTATTACCCGAGAGTCGATGTTGTCGATCTTTGATCTCATAAAACCGCGGATGAATACTTCTTTCATAT
>JBDKKY010000020.1:0-12447 GCA_039795875.1 Candidatus Parcubacteria bacterium
GTATATAGGAATTCTAACGGCCAGGAAGTTAAATAAGGCAATACAAAAAGACCCTTCTTGTGAGGGGGCCTTTTTGTAAATATATGAACTAACTTAAATTTACTTGTTTCCGCGAGGACCATGAGGCCTTTTGCCTGTATGTCCTCCCATCATCATGAGTTCTGGTGGAATATTGTTGGCAGTAGTCCAGGCCTTCATTGCTGTTTTTCGTTCAGCGTCTGTCAGGGTAGATCGGTTTGCTTCAAGCTCGGCAAGTTTGGCCTTGATAAGGTCTGCTTGAGCTTGAGTCAATTTGCCTGCGGCCACGGCTGCACTCAACCGGTCTGCCACTTTAGCAGAATGTTGGGCTTTCATTTGTGCGCCCATCTGTCCCTTGTGCTCATTAAACACTGCTTGTACATCGGCAGTCTTTAGATTGAACTTGGTGGCGATGGCGGTGACAAGGGCTTCCATCGGATTAGTCTTTGTTTCTGTAGTAGCCGCTTTGACGGACGCTCCGCCAATGGCTATAAATACAAAGGCAAGTGCTGAACCAGTAATGATTTTGAATGTTTTTGAGTATTTGGGCATATTGGAGTTAGTTGCTTTGATCAATAATAAAGTGACCGGTGTGACGGCCACGAGGATAACTATATACAAGTTAAATGAAGGAAATATTAAGATGTCGCCCTAGGATGAGATATGGTATATAATATACATATATGGGAGAAATCATCAGAGTCGATTTTGCTGCGGCTGCAGCAGAGAAAAATGAAAAAACTCCGGAGCCAAAACCAGCAGATGATGGACTTGCTGAACTGTTCCCTGACACGATGGAAAAGTTTCCAACGATAATTGCCCTCATGGGCATTGGAGGTAAAATGAGTAAGTTTTTTCGTTCCTTAAGGGGATTTGTACAGAACAGGCATACTGTACAGACACTGGAAGGCACTATACGAACATATGATCCAAAACAAGTGTTGGCCTTGCTTAAGGGTACGACGGAAGCTGATTGGACGAAAAAGCCTACGTACTACAGCTTGTTGTTCAATAGAATACGAGAGTTTGTTCAAGGTCTGAAGGGTCCTCGGTAGGAAGGTGGAAACGTCCTTAAAGATGTGTATAATAGGCCTATTGCCAGATCGTCTAACGGTAGGACACGTCCCTCTGAAGGATGTTATCTTGGTTCGAGTCCAAGTCTGGCAACCAGAGGTGTTATTAGATTCATATGATTCATATTAAATACAAACTAGATAAATCTTCACATCACGGTATCGGCTTGTTTGCTGATGAGGATATTTCTAAAGGAAAATTAATCTACACATCAAGCCCTTTGCTTGATGTGAATCTGACACAAGACCAATTTGATTCACTAAGTGAAAAAGAGAAACAAGAAGTTCAGTGGTGGGGATTTTTTGATGTACCAACTCAGAAGTGGCATGTAGATTTTGATGTATCTCATTTTATTAATCATTCGAATAATGCAAATATAACTCAGGATCAATCGCACGCTGATGCCTACTTGGTTGCATTGAAAGACATAAAAGCAGGTGAGGAATTGACTCAAAATTACCTTGAATTTGAGTCCAAAGAGGATTTAAAGAGAAGAGGAATTCTGCAATAGAAAGGTTCCGAGGTCATACCACACTGCCGGCCAGTGATTTTCTGCATGGCCGACCTCATTACACCACATAAGTGATACATTTCCTGTGCTACACTTGTGGCAGTATGAAGAAAATCAACACCCAAGGCATTCAAATATACACATTCAAGCATCATGAAAATGATTATATTTCACTTACCGATATTGCTCGGTATAAAAATCCACATGAGCCAAAAGATGTTGTTAAAAATTGGATGAGAAACTATTCTACTATTGAGTTTTTGGGTGTCTGGGAGCGTATTAATAATCAAGACTTCAAAGGGGTCGAATTCGACTCCTTTAAAAAGGCTGCAGGAGCAAACAGTTTTACCTTATCTCCACAGAAATGGATTGAGTCAACAGGTGCTATAGGGCTTATTTCTAAGTCTGGAAACAATGGAGGTACTTTTGCCCATAAAGACATTGCATTCGAGTTCGCCACATGGATCTCTGCCGAATTCAAATTATACCTCATTAAAGAATTTCAACGACTTAAAGTTGATGAGGCTGATCGCCTAACACTAGGCTGGGATGCAAAAAGAGTTTTGACAAAAATAAATTATAAAATTCATACCGACTCTATTAAAGAAAATATCGTATTGCCAAATGAAGCTGATATTTTAAACAAAGCACTTTTTGGCATGACAGCTCAGGAATGGAAAAGTAAGAATAAAAATAAAGAAGGAAATATGCGTGACTACGCAGATGTATATCAGCTTGTTTGTCTTGCAAATCTAGAGACATTGAATGCTGAATTTATAAAAATGGGAATGACTCAGTCTGATAGAATTTTAAAATTAAATGAAATTGCAATATCTCAGATGAAATCACTGCAGTCTAATAATACAGTTAAGAAGTTAACATAAACATATGAACTCAAATAACGTAAAAATCTTCATCTTCGTCCCAGAGACCCATACCGACATCGTCCGTGAGGCTATGGGTAAAGCAGGGGCAGGGAAGATTGGAAATTACACCCACTGTACATTCTCATCAAAAGGAGTGGGAAGATTTAAACCTGAAATTGGAGCAAATCCACATATTGGGGAAGTTGGAAAGTTCGAAGAAGTAATAGAAGACAGGATAGAGACTGTGTGTTCTCGAGAACTACTACAAGACGTTATAAAAGCTATTAAGTAAGTGCATCCATATGATGAGGTGGCTATGGATATCTATCCTTTAGAATAGTGCTTACCATGACCTCACCACTGCATATCTGCTCGCCAAAGTATGATATAAAGAGATTCTAAAGTGACACTTATGCAAAGCTAACGTCACGTAATCCGTCCAGGACACATTCCTCACAAATAGTGCTATTATAAATCTCATTATGGTTTATCAAGCCTGGAAAGAATTTAAAGGTGGCACAGTGGTGGCAACGTCAAAATTTTCTGAGAAGTTTTTTGAGTTTGTTCCTGCTGGTAGTATCGTCTTAGATCTAGGCTGTGGAGATGGCAGAATATCTAAGTTATTACAGGACCATGGCTATAAAACATATGGAATGGATGTAAATGTTGAAGCTATTACATTTGCACAAAACAGCCCTGAGTTAAAGGGAATTGAATTCTCAGTGCAAGATGCAAAATCTACTAACTACAATGACGGATTCTACGACGGTGTAATCGAACAAGCGGTATTAGCATGTATGGAAAAGTCTGATCGGTCGGCAGTACTGAAAGAGGTCCATCGGATTCTGAAACCTCATGGAATCTTTTCTGTGACTGAATTTGGTATACGGCCCGATAGAGAGGAGAGATATAAGGCGGATGCTCTCATCACAGGAGAAAATGGAACCATGATAATCAAACACGCAGATGGTACAGAATGGTTTAGAAGTCATAATTTTAACAAAGATGAGTTAGACGCCCTGATCCTTGGTGCCGGTTTTGAAATTATCAGCTATGAGAGTCCAATATTTAAGACTTTGCATGGCAATCCTCATCCAGGACACCAGTATATCCTGAAGAGAGTTTGATTAAATAAGCGCCAACGAATTTGCTATAATCAAGACATATAAATATTATGAAAACAGAACGACTATACGCAACAAGTTTCGCCAATAATGAAGGATGAGATGATAAGAGTAGAATCTACGCTACACCACCAACTCTTTTCCTCTTATCATACCAATTTGAAATCAAGAACGAGACCGCTGAAAAGGCAACTAGACTAATCATCAGTATTGCGATCAAGCTCAGACTTATACCTACTCTGTCACTAGTCCAGATCAGAATGAAAGAGACAATACCATCGCCGATCATAAATATCGGTAGAAAATATTTAAAAGGTAATCGGCTGAGTCCTGCTGCGTATGCCACCAATTCAGAGGCAAAAGAAAATACGCAAGATACCACGATAAATCCCTTGACGGTGGATAGACGAGTAACGATCTTATTAATAGTGCCGGTCTCATTTTTAAACATAAATTTTTCCAACCGTTGCCGTCCAAGATAGCGACTCAGAAAAAAAGCTGTCGAATATCCCAATGCATCGCCGATAAGTATGAAGGCTAAGCCATTTGTGACGCCAAAGAGCGACCCGGCCATAAGATACAAAGGAACCCCGGATAAGGGAGGGATGATAATCGTCAAAGCCTTAAGAGCGATGATAAGAACCAATGCCCATATGCCGGCTGATTCAACCATCAGGCGGATCCGATCTTCTCCAAAATATGAAATAGAAAAGGCAAAAAGCACCAGAAGGGATAAGCCCATCAAAAAGCTGATAATTTTCTCTTTGTTCAAGCTCATTGATTGAGTATACTACACTTTACCTGTACAAACCCCTTTCGTGCTACCATTAAGATATGAAAAAAACACCTATCTTTCTGTTGGCTTTGGGACTGTTTTTGTCCCCTTTTTCCACCCACGCCACAATGCCTATAGATCCAACGTATTGTATGCAATTTAATAATAATCTCAAATACGGTATGTCATCAAATTCATACCCAGGAAGTGAAGTCACTCAACTACAATCTTTTTTGGGTAAAAACGGGTTCTTCAATCAGGCCGCTACAGGATATTTTGGAAATGTCACTTTGGCTGCAGTAAAACGATTCCAAGCCAAGTACGGTATTCCAGCAACCGGATTTGTTGGAATGCTTACTCGGGCCAAGATAAATGCTCTGATGAATTGTAATGGCCAAGCTCTTATTATGGGTGTAAGCGGGCCATCTACCCTCGCTGTCAATGAATCTGGCACATGGTCTGTAACCGCACGGGACCTTGAACAAGGAGACCTATCGTATGTCGTGTCTTGGGGTGATGAGCCACGAACATATCCTACAACCGGCACTACAGCGACTCCGCAGGCAACAGCGGCTGTTCCTACACAATTCAGCACATTTACTCATACATACGCCACTGCCGGAACATACACTATTACGTTTACAGTCTATCCGACTACAACAGGAGTTAGTTCATCAAAGACTTTGTATGTTACTGTCACTGATCCTAACCAGGCTCGTATAAAAGTCTTAACTCCAAACGGGGGAGAGCGATGGGATTCAATGTCCAATCAAGTGATATCATGGAGCATCGATGACGCACATAAAAATAGTAAAGTAGATCTGTATCTCGTTCAATCCCTAACGGGCCCAGCGCCGTGTGTCTCAGTTCAACCATGTCCTATGACAAGTATGGTCATGCCAATGCCTTGGGTTCTTGATAAAAATATCGCAGCCAATGCGGCATATTCATGGATCACAGGAACTGATGTCGACAACCGAACAATTTCTCGAGGGCAATATAGAGTTCAAGTTTGTGCTGCTGGCTCAACAGACAACTGTGATTATAGTGACGCAGCATTTACCATCGTAGATCCTACTTATGAAAGCAATAGAGCGCCGGTGATCAGCAGCATCTCAGGTCCAATGACAGCTCGAAAAGGACAGGTAAGTACATGGACAGTGAATGCGTATGACCCCGAAGGCAGACCTCTCCAATTTAGTGCCGCTTGGTCAAATAACGCCAATTCAAATGGTATATCAGGTGCCTTTCCGGTAGACTCGTCATCAAACGTATTCCACACTTCATTTGGTGTCGATGGTACATACACATTTAGATTCTTGGTTGTTGATGATGTTGGAAAATATGCCGAGAGCAGTCTGACTGTTCGAGTGCAAGACTAATACACTCTCCCTATGTCAGAGCTAACACCTATCACTGAACACATACTACCTGATTATTTTAAAGAGGGATTTGTCTATGACAAACACATGATTGATAAGCCGGCATCATTCATATTCACAACACATAAGCTGGGTACATTGCCATTTAACACAGATATAAATATCCACGGCGTCAGTTACTTGGCCAAGAAAAATTTATCCATAAAAAATGTGACGGTTGACATTGCTGTTGCCCAATCTGATTTTTTCAAAAGTTTTCGACCATCTGGATCATTGGTCGCTGGAGTACGTATCATGTTGAGTGATGCCAGGCCCGAAATACTTGAACAAAAAGATGATATACGGGTAGACGACGGTCAATTCATCGTTTGTGAATTTGATTATGTAAAGCATTCTCGAGAAGTCGAAGAAGCTCATCATGTAGGTGAGAATTTATATGAAATGCTAGAGGGAGAAGGGATTGCTGGGGTAAGCTATACCAAAACAGGTGATGATTATCACCAGCTCCTAAATCTCGACGGGCACATGTCTATGGAAATAGATGCTGGGTACGGTGATGGTACGTATCCTCTATGGTTCGCCTATGATAAGGATGGATCACTCTGCGCTATGTATATCGATTTTCTATTATTTGAGAGGTTTGATATTATTGAGAAAATCATTCAACATGGCTAATACGCAAAATCCTATTTCACAAACAATCAGATTTGCAGCTTTGGCTGTAGATGTGATTTGTTTTCAGGTTATCGATGGAAAGTTGAAGTTGCTTTTGGGCAAGGTCGATACTGACAACAACGTATTCAAAGGATATTGGGCTCATATCGGAGGATTGATTGAAAAAAATGAAACAGCTGAACAATCAGTTGATCGGTTGTTGAAAAATAAAGCTGGCATGACAGGCGTCTACAAAGAACAATTGTATACATTTAGTGCAGTACATCGTGATCCGCGAGGGCGAGTGGTGGCTGTAGCGTATCTAGCGTTAACTGATAGTACTCATCCGCAAGACTTGGACCACGCTAAAACAGAGACTGTGTGGGAAGAAATCAAAAAGGCTTCCAAACTCGCTTATGACCATGATGAGATGGTCAAAGTTGCTTTACAACGATTACAGGCAAAGATTATGTATACGGATATTGCCAAGCATCTGATGCCAAAAGAATTTACACTATCAGATCTGCAAAAAGTGTATGAGCTCATATTGGGGGAGGGGATGGATAAGAGAAATTTTCGAAAACGTATGCTGTCGCTAAATCTATTGAAAGACACAAAGAGGACTGTTAAAAAAGGTGTAATGAGGCCTGCTTCGCTATATACATTTAAATAAAGAAAAAAACCTTCTTTTTAAGGGGAATATGGGGTAAATAGTGTCAGATTGACACTATTTATTTTTTGTTGTCTATATATAGTGTACTATTGACACTTAATACCACACGGAATATAGTGTAATCAGGACAATATATAGAACCTTTAACATTTAACCAAAAGGAGAACTAAACGTATGAACACTAAAAGACGACTGGGCGTGGTAGTGGGACGATTCCAGGCTCCACACCTACACAACGGTCACCGATATTTCATCGATACGGTGGCTAAACAAAATGATGACTTGTTGATCTTGATCGGTGTCTCTGGCGGCTTCGCCTGCCGAAAAGATCCGATGGACTATGAGACGAGAAGGGTAATGGTGGCCGGTGTATATCCGACTGCTGTTGTCGACATCCTTGCTGATCATCCATCAGACCTCGAATGGTCCAAGAAGCTGGACGAAGTGATTGCTAAAAACTTTCCTGATCATGAGGTTACACTCTACGGATCACGCGACAGTTTCTTGGATTACTACTCCGGTCAAAATACCACTGAGTACATCCAGCCAATCTGTGATAGCAAGGCGACGACAACTCGAAACGAGGCGGCTGGACAGGTCATGGATTCTCCGGAATTTCGCGCAGGGATGATTTATGCAGCAGCGCAACATTTCCCAACATCGTTTCAGGCTGTTGACGTCATCGTCAGACACAGTACTGAAAACAAGGTACTCGTCGGCAGAAAAACCGGCGAAGAAGGATGGAGATTCCCCGGAGGATTCGTTGACCCAACAGACCCAAGTCTCGAATACACAGTCAGGCGCGAGGTGCGAGAAGAGTGTGGTGACATTGAGATCGAAGATCTTCGCTATATCTGTTCTGCTCGCATCAATGATCATCGGTATCGCAATTCCGAACACAAGGTCATGAGTTCGTGCTACTCGGCGGTCTATGTCTATGGCCGCATCGTAGCATCTGATGATCTCAACGAAGTTCGTTGGCAAGATATTAACGGTCTCGTCAATTGTCTTATGCCCGAACATCAACAACTAGGCGAAGCCTACATCAATCAATTGAAAAACAAATAACCAATCCTACTACTATGGACCTATTCAATAATATTCTACTCCTCACTGACAGTTACAAGCCCAGTCACCACAAACAAGTTCCTCCGGGAACTACGCGGATCTTCTCTTTTCTCGAGAGTCGCGGTGGCCGCTACACGACAACCCTGTTCTTCGGTCTGCAGTATCTGATCAAACAGTATCTGCTTGGCCAGGTTGTCACCGAAGAAAAGATTGTGGAAGCCAGAGAATTCTTCGCTGCTCACTTCGGCAACACTGAGATCTTCAACGAAGCCGGCTGGCGCCACATCCTTGAAAAACATGATGGTCGTCTGCCGTTGGAGATCAAAGCGGTCCGCGAAGGTACGCATGTGCCGGTGTCGAACGTGCTGGTGACAGTGGTCAACACTGATCCAGCTGTGCCATGGCTCACCAACTACATCGAAACACTGCTGGTGCAATTGTGGTACCCAATCACTGTTGCCACACAGAGCTTCGCCATGAAGCAAGTGATACTGAAGTATCTGGCTGAAACAGGAACACCAGAAGAAGTGGATTTTAAACTCCATGACTTCGGTTTCCGCGGAAGCACCTCAGTCGAATCTGCCGGCATTGGTGGGATGGCTCACCTGGTGAACTTTAAGGGCACGGATACAATACCAGCTCTACTCTGCGCTCGTCGTTACTATGGTGAGCCGATGGCCGGGTTTTCTATTCCGGCCGCTGAGCACAGTACTATCACATCGTGGAAAAAGGAAAATGAAGTTGCGGCGTATCGCAATATGCTGCAACAATTCCCGAATGGTCTCGTGGCAGTCGTCAGCGACAGCTACAATATCTTCGAAGCCTGTGAAAAGCTTTGGGGAGGAGAACTTCGGGACGAAGTCCTGAACCGCAATGGAGTACTGGTGATCCGGCCGGACAGCGGTGATCCGATCGCTGTGCTGTGTCGCGTACTCGAGATCCTCGCCGAACGTTTTGGATATACAGTAAACAGTAAGGGCTACAAAGTCCTCAATCCGAAAGTCCGACTGATCCAAGGTGATGGCATTGATCACCAGAGCATGGGCGACATTCTCGAAGCACTCAAGCAGAACAAATGGTCGGCTGACAATCTGGCCTTTGGTTCCGGCGGCGGTCTGCTGCAGAAACTGAATCGCGATACCCAAAAGTTCGCCTTCAAATGCTGTGCAGCAGAGGTCAATGGAGAGTGGCGTGATGTGCTGAAAGACCCAGTGACTGATCCTGGCAAGCGGTCGAAGGCTGGATGTCTCGCTCTGGTCCGCAGAGATGGTGTGTACGTAACGGTGGATGAGAGAGATATTGCTCCGGGTGAAAACCTGCTTATCCCAGTCTTCCGTGACGGAGTTCTCCTCGAGGATCAATCGTTCGCAGACATTCGCGAACGCGCCGCTGCATAAATGCCGGCGTTAAAACGAGCAGGTATCGTGAAAGCGGTGCCTGTGTTTTTTTTTGTTCAACAATGTACAGTGGTATAATACTTGTATGCTCAAGATCAACTACAAACTCACTGGTAAAGGATGGGCCAAATGCGAAGTGCAGGCCGACAATAAAATTGTGAACATAAGCGCATCATATATCAGTGATGCTCTTGGAATGTTAGTGCAAGCTGTATTATTGGTTCTTGCTGATACAAAAGTTATCAAGACTTCCTTCGTTGAAGAGCCGGGAGAGTATCGGTGGATATTTACTCCAACTGATAATGGTGTTCAAGTCCAGATCTTAGAGTTCGACGACGTATGGACTCACGACCCAGATTCGCTCGGCAAGGAGATCTTTATATATCAGAGCACTAAGGAGGAGTTAAAAAAAGCCATGGTTGATTGCCTGGACCAAATCTTAAAAGACATGACTTTGGAAGAGTATAACAAGAAATGGGGTCTACACGAGTTTCCGTCAGATTTGCACAACCAGCTTAAAAAATAACCTCTAACCAGTAAGTTTCTTTATGTTACAATAACTTCATGAAAAAAATCACTATATTCATCATAGTTTTAGCGGCTATAGTAGCGGTTGTTTGGCAAAGTCAGAAGTTTATGAAAACTCCTTCTGCTGCACAGACTATGGCAACAACCACATCAGATATGTCGGAGCCTATTGCTCCAAAACACGCTGAGGATATGATCCCTGTGTCTCCTGTAAGTTCAACGACCCTGCAGGCAGTGAAGACAAGTCTCATTGGAAAATGGCAAAATCTAGAAGATGTAAAATTTACCAGAGAGTTTAAGGCCAACGGCATGTTCGTGGATTCTTATGAAGGTCAACCGGTACCAACCCATGGGGAGTGGAAAGCATTCACCAAAGAACAGCCACTGTCGTGGGCGAGGATCTCTTTAGAAGTTGGAAGCGTCTATGTACAATTTGATGGACCTGATTCACCCGATGGTGCTTTCGTGATGAAAGTTATAAAGGTTACTCCGGATGAATTAGAATTGGGTAATATGAGTGGTGGACCCGGATTAAGGCTTAAGAAAATATAAAGACTAAATACGCATATGAAATCAAAAATCATACCCATTATTATTGTTATTCTCATCGTTGCTGCTGGAATCTTTCTGGCTGTACGAAATAGTAAGCCTCTAACAGGGGAGGCGTTGGTAACTCAAATGATTAAAGATAGTAGTAAAGCTAATCCTAGCCAATTGTATACTGCCTCACAAACCGCCTATGAACTCGGAGATCTGCAGTCAGCTGGATTCCTGGTTTATGCTGCCCGTATTCGTGCCACTTTTGATGTTGAGAGATTTGGTCTAGACCAAGCGGGTCCGGCCATTAAAGAATGGCAACAAATCGAAGACCAATATGGGTATATTCTTAACCCTCAATTGATGAGAGATCCAACCATGTTTAATACAAACGCAAAAATGATAGAAGACTGGCCTGTTGTGCCATCACCAAAAGCTGATTATCCAGCCGAAGTGTATGGGGAAATCAAGGTTGCAGAGGCGGATTGGTTTGAACTTGGTCAAAAGACCAAGAAACAATTTACGGACACATTCTTCAATCCATTTAAAATATTTTTAAGTGATGCTAAAAATGTAGAAGCATTAAACTTTGTTAATGATTATAATTTTAGTAAAATTCCACCAACAGAAGAAAACGAAGCCACATATGTTGCTAATCTGAAAATTGTCAGCCAGGGACTGAGTGCAAGCGGTTTAGGGCACTAGTCATCGTATGTCAAAACCCCTCACCACATCTTTTTATATGAATGGTATCGAATATTCAGTCGAGTATGTGAGTACCGATTCATTTGACCACTTAGATCAAACTCGGATCAAGCAAGTGTACGGTGTCTGTTTTGTCAATGACGAAATAGTCATAGGCTACAGTGAGTCAAAAGATGAGTGGTCCCTTGTCGGTGGTAGTGTCGAAAAAGGGGAGACGCTCGAACAAGCACTTCGCCGGGAGATCAAAGAAGAGTCAAATATGGAAATTTTGACTTTTAAGCCTATCGGTTATCAAACAATAACCAATCCAGAAGATGGTAGTTTCATTTACCAACTGCGATACATGTGTATAGTGCGTCCATATGGACCATTCACTGGAGACACTGGCAAGGGTATGGATGGAAAAGGGGTTACCGAAATACAACTCGTTGATCCAGCAATATATCGAGAGTATTTTGACTGGGGTGAAATAGGGGAAGAAATAATTCTTCGAGCGGTAGATTTGAAAGATGAATCGGCCCAATAAAAATCGTATAGATCTAACCACATCATAGTTCATGTAGTATACTTAGCTCATGACAATAGATAAAATCTACATTGGCGGTTGGTTCCAGAGAACAACATTGCATCTGACAGAAGTTTGGGATTTTTTTAAAAATGGAAGATCAGAATTGGACTTCCCACAGACTGATATTAAAAAATATCAAAGCTCTCTTGGTATCATATCCATCAGTCGAGAGAGTGGACCTTTGGAGTATCTATTGGCGACCACTAAGTTTGATATTGATTTCCGTATGTATGAGGATGGATTGATTATCCTGGAGAAGAAGTTTGACGTATTGAACGAGGATTTTAAAGCTATTAAAAAATATTATGACACCGTGCTCTCAAAAGCTTTGTCATTCATTTTCAGTAAAGGGGCACCAGTACCAAAAGAATTAGCCAATATTAAGACTATTTTACCATATATAGTGACTGTCAAAGATGGTAATGTCCCCGAATTGGAACAAATGTTCAAGACGGCTGGCGAAGAGATTTATACTAAGATCGAAACAGATACCATAAAAGTATTCCGGGGATCAGGATTGATTGTCATTGACAATCTGCACGACGAATCTTTGGCTCGAGAAATCAT
>JBDKKY010000021.1:0-11322 GCA_039795875.1 Candidatus Parcubacteria bacterium
CAGAGTGACGGCCCCATTCTTTGCTATCACAGGGGACGGTTTCGGACCTGCCAATTCCTCAGAAGCTTTGCTTATAAATACCTCTCCTAAATCACAAGAGATACAGGTCACGTTCACTCCTAAAGGAAGAGATAATTCGGTGATTCCTGGATATGGGAAGACATTGACTATAAAAGTACCACCAACACCCTTTACTATTTCCCCTTCAAATAAAACCAAACTGCACATTGGTGATGTGATGACAATCAATATCAAAAGTGTATGGCCAATCACAAGTCTGCTTGCTCCTTTGCGAAAATATCCCGAAGTAGAGTTACGTGTATATAAACTAAATAAAAATAATGTATATACAATCTTGGATGTGCCAGAATTTAAAACAGATAATACATTTACGTTTACTATTCCGAAAGATCTTGGTGTATATAAAAATAACAAACTTGGACAACTTGAAAAGAGTGGGGTAGAGAGTGTAATCCCAGGTAAGTATCGTTTAAGTCTAAAGACTGCGTTTGGGTCGGGGTATTATGATTTTGTTGTAGAAAAATAAAACCCCTCGCTTTTCTCTTTTTTTGATCAGAGCGCGTTGGGGGATTTTCGCCGAGTGGTGTTAGTTCGTGGCGAATGATTTGGGGTCGGGGAGGTAGTATTGAGGTTGAGGTTTTGGTTGCGGAGAGGCCTGGGGAATTGGCGAGGGAACGGCTTCTTCATCAGGCTCTTCGTTGTCGGCTGGTGCCTGGCCTTTGATGTATCCGTTCTCATCGCGTTCCGGCAGGAACAGCTCTTTCGTGTTGACGATGGTCACCTCTGGATAGCCAGCCAGCATTATCCGCTGATGCCATTTTGTCGGATTGCCAAGCCATGGCAGCTTACTCTCCTCAGGATGAGGAACATGGAGCTTTGTGGTGGTAATCGCCTGGTGATGATAGGAGTCGTATTCGAACTCCGAGCTCACCTCTGCTTTCGCGTACGCTTCCGCAGCGTCATAACGACCATTGTAGTGGCCGGCGTAGAAGGCGAAGTATGCGACGAAGGCAAGGGCGAAGAGCCAGCAGAGGGTCTTGTTGGACGGTGTCGGGATGGTGATAGTCATGGGAGTGTGTGTGGGTTCAGGTGTGAGTGGAATTGTTACTGAGTCAGTGACTCGTAAAATACAGTACCACAGAATATAGGTAAAATCAAATGTGCTCACCAAGGGGTATTGTATAATGAAGTAAAATAATATGAGCATCATCGGCACACTCAAAAATAATCCTTCCGTCACAGTTCTGATTATTGCCAATCTGTTTCCAGTGGTGCAAGTTTTATATTTTGGCTTAGATGTATTTCCTCTGGTATTTCTGTTTTGGATTGAGACAATGATTATTGGTATTTTAAATATTCCCAAATTGATTTTCTTTCATCGTTGGAAGGCGATAGGGGTAGTCCCTTTTTTCATAATCCACTTCGGTGGTTTTATGTTCGTGCACCTGATGTTTATCATCGCGTTATTCTTAATGAAACTAAAAGCAGGAGAAACATATGTCGGCCCATTATCAGATAGTTCCAATGTTATTGCCGCATTATTTGATTACGTGCATATACTTTGGATTTCTATTGCTGTTTTGGCTTTGAGTCATATCTTCTCTTTCTTTACCAATTATATTGGACGCAAAGAATATCTGAATCGAGATAAAAATAAAGATCCGATGATGCTGCCATACGGCAGAGTGATCCTTATGCACCTAGTGCTATTGGTTGGAGGTTTTGTGGTGACACTACTCGGACAAGAAGCGATTGCCTTATTCGCCTTGATAGTATTGAAAGTGCTTGTAGATATACGCGGTCATATAGAAGAACACAAACAAGATCCCTCACTCAGCCTATTGCAGAGTCCTGATGTGATAAAAGGTTTCTTCAAAAAGTAACAATATGGAAGCACTAGTCACTCTCATCCTGACGTATAAATATCTGATCATATTGCCTTTGGCGATAGTAGAAGGACCACTCTTAGCTTTGTTGCTCGGATACTTTGTACATGCCGGGTATGTATCACTGCCCATCACGTGGCTTCTGCTCCTGATAGGAGATATTGGTCCGGATTTGTTTTATTATCATCTGGGAAAATATGGAAACAGGAAAATGTTGGAGAGCAATTATCTAGCAAAAGCCAATCGTACAACAGCCGGCATAGAAAAGATCAAATATTTGTGGCACACCCACAGGATCAAGACTATGTTTTTTGGAAAATTGTCATATGGTATAAGTGTACCGATTATTATTAGTGCTGGATTGAGCGGTCTGCCACTCAAGAAATTTATTTTAACTAGTTTGCCAATTGGTATATTTCAAATATCGGTATTGATGACGGTGGGATACTTCCTGGGACATTCATACGCGTTGGCCATAACCTATGTAAAGTCAGCAGGACTGATCTTTGCAGGCTTGATAGCTTTGTTTATACTAGTATACATACTACTTATAAAATATTCAGCCCGAATGTTTTCTAAACCAAAACTGTGATTTCATTTATTATCCCAACCCTGAACGAAGAAAAAACCTTAGCAAAATTGCTGGATTGTCTTGTTCGATATTCTGAAGAGAAAGAGATTATTGTTAGTGACGGAAAAAGTACAGATAAGACGATAGAGATTGCTAAAAGATACACGGACAATATTGTGGTGCATGATAAGACAACTCGACAAACAATAGGGGAAGCGCGAAATGCCGGTGCCAAGATCGCACGAGGCGAATACTTGGTCTTTCTTGATGCGGATACGTATATAGAAAGTCCTGATGCTTTTTTCTCTCATCTATTACAAACGTTTTCTGATCGACCAAAAGTTGTAGGTATAACGACATTGATCAGAGTCTTAAAAGAAATGGAGACGTGGGGAGATAGAATTGTTTTCGCCGGTCTTGGCTATTGGAATTACATATTAAACAATATCATCGGTTCTGCTGGTGCGGCTGGCGAATTTCAGATGATACGTCGAGAGGCATTTGAAAAAGTTGGCGGTTTTGATGAGAAAATTGTCGCCTCTGAAGACTATGAATTATTTCGACGACTGCATCGAGTCGGAAAAACATATTTTGAATCAAAATTAACTGTATATCATACTGGAAGGAGAGCTCATGCGGTGGGTTGGCCGAAGCTTTTGTGTATGTGGATTATCAATGATCTGTCGGTGCGGTTACGGAAGAAATCGGTGACGAAAGAGTGGACAGAAGTGAGGTAGGTAAATAAAAAAACCACCCTAGCCGAACTTTTAGGTCCGGGGTCGGGTGGGAGGTGTAGGAGATCTGGTTGTTATACCTTATCTTCCTGAGGAGTCTTCATTTTGCTCCAAGGGAGCGCGACGAGGACCAGCAAAGCCATGCTGGCAGCTTGCAGTATTGGTACCATCGGCTTAAATTCGAACGCGCTCACTTGACGGAGGTCGATTATCGGCAGGAAATACCACACAGCAAACAGAATGAGCATCAGGATAAACTTCACTGGCCGGCGGAAGGGGAAGGAGAAGAACAGATAGACCCAGTGTGGGAAATTGTATATAACACAGACCAGGATCACAACAGTGGTAATGACCAGTTTGAGAGGCCAACCCAACATAGAGACTGTAACCACCCAAGCGACAACTTTGGGATTCTTTTTAAAGTCTTCGAGGTTGTCTCCGCCTGCTGTCCAGAAGCTCATGTTGTCTCCGGGATTGCTGGACATAATGCGATTCTGTGTAATGCCGTTTCCGACGTCCACTGTGCGATCATTACTGGCACAAGAGAAAGGGTGGAGAGCGACGAAGAGGGCGCTCTTAATGCGGCCCCATTTCTTCTCTTCCGTCAGACGGAACCACAACGACATGAGCGCGGTTGGCAGACCATACAGAAGGCAGCCGACTCCGTAGATGAAGAGTACGAGGAGAAAGGTGGTGGAGGGCATAATGGACTGAAGCCCTTGGAGAAAGGTGGAGGCGAGGGTAGGTGTATTCATGAGTTAGGTGGGCAGATGTGGTTGGTGGGATTTATCGAGATGAAGATTACAAGGTTCTATTAACCCTTAAAAATATAGCATACTATATGATTAAAGTCAATTTACAGTGGTTCATTTTCCTGGAAATACACCAGTATGTAAGGATGATTGATCCTACGTCGGGTGGAGGATTTTCACAGCTTTTTGACTGCGTAATCGTAGGCACGGAATTGGCTATGATGGATGGGTAATCCTGATGAGATAAAATATGGCTAGACGTATACAAATGTCTGTGTGTATTATTCGTTGCACTAATTTGTAAAATAAAAAAACCACCCTAGCCGAACTTGCGTCCGGGGTCGGGTGGGGTGGTGCCATTTGTACGTTAGGCTTCGCGTTCGTTCTCCAGGTATTGTTCCATCGTGTAGATGGGAAATTCATCGTCACGGGTATAAAGCACACCCCATGGAGCACCTGAGGGTTCGTAGATCATGAATGCATCTCCCATTGTGAAGTGATTGGGAGCAGCGGACCTCGTTTCGGGAAGTCCGAGGTACCACCCTGGGGGCAGGCTTTCGATGATGTATGATCCGTCGTCTTCGACGATGATGAAGCCTACTTTCTGGCAGTTGACGCGATCGGTTTCGTTGTCCATCTGGACTTCATAGTCGATGCGGACATCTTGTCCACTGAGGATTTTTGCGAAGAGGCCGGAGGGGACAGCGGGAGCGCGGTCGTTAATGTTGGGTTGTAGTGGGTAGGGCATGGTGTATGGTTCGTTCTGACTCCGTGGTCAGGTGTGTATTTTATATCATGCAATATTATAAAAGTCAAACCAGCTAAGCCCCAAAAAACCTTTATAAATTAAGCCTAATATGCTATATTCACCCCATGAACCTATCAGTCGGCATCGTGGGCCTACCAAACGTAGGAAAATCAACCCTCTTTAACGCCATCACCAAAAAATCTGTTCCAGCAGAAAACTATCCCTTCTGTACTATCGATCCGTCTGTAGGTATTGTTGCTGTACCTGACGACAGATTGTATAAACTAGCTGCATTTTCACAAACTAAAAAAACTGTTCCGGCAGTTGTAGAATTCGTAGACATTGCCGGATTGGTAAAAGGAGCCTCAGAAGGAGAAGGATTGGGCAATCAATTCTTGCAACACATCAGAGAAGTTTCTGCCATCGCTCATGTTGTGCGTATATACGAAGACAGTAATCTTATCCATGTTCATGGAAAAGTAGATCCATTGAGTGATATCGAGGTTATCAACCTGGAACTTGTTTTGGCGGATATGCAGGTGGTAACTAAACGCCTTGGTTCTATTGATCGTGATATTAAACGAGGGGATAAAGAGGCTTTGGTCATGAAAGCCATTCTTGATAAATTGATCGTCGTGCTTGAAGCCGGCCAGGCTGCCTCTACGATGAGCATGACTCCAGAAGAACTTGAAGTTATTAAAACCTTACAACTCATCACGATGAAGCCGATGATGTATGTGTTAAATAGAAAAACAACGGGCACAAATATTGCTGATGAACGATATGACAAGTTGTTGGAATTTTTTAAAAAAGAAAATGTTGTGTATACAATTGTTGATGCTCGAGTTGAGCATGACCTAAAGGACTTTGAAGGAGAAGAAAAAGAAATGTTTCGACAAGAATTTGGAACAGAAGATGATGGTGTTAATGATTTGATCAAAGCTGGATATAGATTGTTGGACGTCGCGACTTATTTTACAACCGGAGTAGAAGAAACTCGGGGATGGACTATTAAAAAGGGTTGGAATGCACCAATGGCAGGAACAGCGATTCATACAGATTTTAAAGATAAATTCATTCGTGCCGAAGTTGTCTTTTGGAAAGATCTTTTAGATGCTGGTTCATACGGAGCAGCACGTGAAAAAGGATTGGTCCGAATAGAAGGAAAGGAATATATTGTAAAGGATGGGGACGTGATTGAGTTTAGGGTGTAGACAATTGACTCTCCAAAGAATTGTTTCCTACTTATAAAGAAAAGTTAAAGTTGATTGCATTGACCCTCTGTCAAGGCCTATAATTGGCGGTAATGAAAGAGAAAAATAAAGACAAAGAAATAACTATTGATCAATTGGCCATTATGGTTTCAAACGGTTTTAATGGTATGATGGATATATTTGATAAGAAGCTTGAGAGTCTCAAGACAGAGCTGAAAACAGATTTAAAGACGCAACGGAGGAAGGATATCAAAGAAGGTTTAGACAAAGGATTAGAAGGTTTGTATTTAAAAGTAGATCTTTTAGATAAGAGGGTGGAAATATTGTCTAAAAATATGGCTCCCAAATTTGAGTTCGATTTACTCGAGAATAGAGTTAAAAAACTAGAAGCCCGGCTCTAGTCCTCCAATTTCCCAAAACCCCTTATTTATGCTATCCTTATAGCCATGCAAAAAACAGAATATCTCTCAAAAGAAAAACATGCCGAAGTGACAGCAGAGCTCCATGAGCTCAAGACTGTTCGGCGAAAAGAGATCGCTCAGGCCCTGGAGTACGCCCGCTCACTCGGAGACCTTTCTGAGAACGCTGAGTTCAACAAAGCTCGAGAAGATCAGGCTGTTGTTGAAGACCGTATTGCTCAGATTGAAAATGTATTGGCCAATGCTGAGATCATCAAGGTCCACCACTCAAGTACTGTGGAGGTAGGAACAAAGGTTCATCTATTAAAGAAAGGAGAGAAGAAAGAAGAAATATATATAATCGTCGGATCAGAAGAAGTTGATGTCTTAGCATCAAAGATTTCTCTAAAGTCACCTATTGGTGCAGCTGTCCTGGGCAAGAAACAGGGAGATGTTGTTAATGTTAAAACTCCTAAAGGTGTGATTGAATATACGATTTCTAAGATTGAATAAAGAAATCCACGCTCAATCAAAAAACCATTCACGATAGAATGGTTTTTTGATTTCCGTGCGAATTTAGGAGGTTGCTTCGCAACCGGCAGGCATAAAAAGGGTCCCAAGCGGAAACCCCTAAAATAGGCTATTATACAGCTATATATGTCCTCAAATCTTGCCGAGAGAATCAAAGAGCGACTCAATATTGTCGATATAGTCGGCCAATACGTTAAGCTAACTCGAGCGGGCATCAATCACAAGGGATGTTGCCCATTTCATCATGAAAAGACCCCATCTTTTTTCGTCTCAGAACAACGGCAAACATTTACCTGTTTCGGCTGTGGTATGAAAGGCGATATGATCGAATTCGTCCAACAGTTTGAACGGTTGGATTTTCGAGAGGCTCTGAAAGTACTATTTGATAAATCAGGTCTACCAGAAAGTGATTGGGAAAATTCAAAACAGCGAGACCCAAAAGCGATAGAAGAAGATCAAGTAAAGAAACGAGTCTTTGCAGCTATGCACGCAGCAGTAGCAGTTTATGGTGAAGAATTAAAACATGAGTCTGGCAAAGCTGCGCTCGAATATTTACATAAACGAGGGCTGAAAGATGAAACCATTTTGCATTGGGGTATTGGATATGCACCAGACTTGTGGCAGTTCGTCGAAGCCAGAGTCAGTGCAACATATCACGAAAGAACCATAGTCGAAGATTTGGTTGCTGCGGGTTTGTTGAAAGTTCGAGAAAGTGATCAGGACACTCATAGAGTTCGTGGAAATACCTATGATTTCTTTCGAGGGCGCATTACTTTTCCTATTTTCGATGTGACCGGAAAACCAGTAGCCATCTCTGCGCGTATCATCGACAAAGGTGAGCCAAAATATCTCAACAGTCCTGATACTCCTATTTTCAATAAGTCCCAAGTGCTTTATGGTTTACATAAAGCCAAAGAAGGTATGCGAAAATGGAAATTTGCTCTACTGGTTGAAGGACAGATGGACCTACTCTTGTGTCATCAAGAAGGATTTGATCAGACAGTCGCAACATCTGGTACGGCTCTGACTGATGAGCACCTGCGACTCTTGAAGAGATACACCAACAACTTGATGCTTGTATATGATGCTGATCAAGCGGGTATGAAAGCTACTATCAAAGCCTGGTCTCTGGCTCTTAAACATGGTCTTGAAGTCAAAGTTGCGCTGCTACCGAAAAATGAGGACCCGGCATCTTTGATTCTAGAGAACAAAGGTGTTTTTGTGCACGCACTAAAGACTGCCATGCATGTGATCGAATATGTGCTCTCAAAAAGTGACATATCAAGTCGATCTGGTAAGAAAGACACATTGGAAAAATTGATCCCTTTGGTTGCATCCCTCGACAACAGTGTCGATAAAGAGCATTTTACTAAGCGCATTGCTGATGTCTTTGAGATGTCTCTCGATGGCATATATGGTGAAATACAGCGATATGAGGCTAGTGAACGTGGTAATAATTCATCTCGTGGTACGTTTAACATAGAGTCGGTCATACGGCAGGGAAGTGTCGTTATTCCTGAAGGGCAGGACAGAGTGGTCGGCCTGCGTCAGGCCCTTGCAGAATTGAAGGCTTTGTTGTATATTTACACCCAACAACTCAATAGCTCTCAACCAACATCTGATGGCGCAACGCGTCCAGATATTTACGAAAAAATTAAGACGAAAATAACAGAATACAAAGACGGTATTTTAGGAAAAATACAAGCTGAATATCACCCGCACTTTACTCCTGATATTGATACATGTATACAAGAACTGGACAGTGGAGTGTTCACAGTTGATGAACGATTGGTGTATAATATAGAGAATATTCACGGCTCTAAAGAGGTGGATACAGATTTTTATGAAAAAGAGATTAACATCGCGCATCGAAACTTGATGCAAAAAATATTTACTCTGGTTTTTGATGATGTAAAGAATACACTCAAGAAAGCCGAGCTAGCTAAAGACAAACAAATGGTAGATCAATGCTCAGATATTATTTATCAACTTTCAATATCTAAAACACACATAAATTAATGCCTAAAAATTCTAAAAAAAATAGCAAGAAAACGGTAAAGAAGACTTCACCGAAAGTTCATGCCAAAAAATCAGCCAAAGTGGCTAAAAAAGTAAAACCAGCTGTTAAGGCCAAATCAAAATCTGTAGCAAAGAAAAACGTTGTACACAAAAAAGGAAAATCATCTGGCCAAGCCAAAATGGTCAAGAAAACTGTTTCAGGTAAAGTTGTTCCTATCAAGAAAAATCTCAAACCATTGTCGTCTGAAGAAAAGCTGAAGTTGTTGGCGCCAAAGATCGATCCAAAATATGACAAAAAGGCCGAAAAGCTCATGCACAAAGGTAAAGAGCGGGGATTTATTACCTATGATGAGATTCTTAAAGAATTCCCAAACATTGAAGAAGATATTGATTTCCTAGACTACTTGTATCAAAAGATGCAGGGAGCCAATATCGACGTACTTGAAAGTGGGGGAATGCTTGATGTTCAAACAGAGCCAGATGAACTCTTGAAGAAGTACGGACAAGGTCATGGACGAGACGATCAATTTGACTCTATTCAAATGTATCTTAAAGAGATTGGACAATTTGATCTTATCTCAGCTCACGAAGAAAAAGAATTGGCCCGACGTATCGAGGCGGGGGATCAAGAAGCGATCTCACTCTTGGCTCGAGCCAACTTGCGATTGGTGGTATCTATTGCTAAGAAGTACGTCAACCGATCACAAGACCTAACCTTGCTTGACCTTATTCAAGAGGGAAATATTGGTCTCTTTAAAGCTATTCAAAAATTTGATTGGCAACGAGGATTTAAGTTCTCAACATATGCCACATGGTGGATTCGACAATCAATCACTCGAGCCTTGGCCGATCAATCACGAACTATTCGTGTTCCTGTGCACATGGTAGAAACTATTGCCAAGTACAAGCAAACAGTTCGACGACTGTTCCAAGATCTTGGACGAGAACCTATGCCTGAAGAGATCGCTCTTGAGATGGGTGTTGAAGTTGAGAAAGTCTATATGATTGAGAAGATCGATCAAAGTACTGTTTCTCTTGACACGCCTGTTGACGATGAGGATAAGTCTGTATTCGCTGACTTCGTGCCTGATGACAAAGTGATGACACCTGATCAAGATTCTTCACGACGTATTTTGCAAGATCAGGTTCGAGAGATTCTTAATGACTTAAACGAAAAAGAACGAGAGATTTTGATGTTGCGAAATGGTATGACAGATGGTATTCAGCACACCCTAGAAGAAGTGGGAAAGATGTTTGGTGTTACTCGAGAACGTATTCGACAGATTGAAGCCAAGGCACATGAGAAGATACGACAGCATGATAAGGCGAATAGGCTAAAAGGCTACTAAGAAATTATTAAGCTTTTCTTAAAGAAAGTCTGGGTCTCGGTGTATTAAGATTATCTTTGGCTTTAAAAGGTCAGGGATTTTCTTATGTATAAAGACTTTGATAGATGGAATATATTAAAAAAGAAGATAGAGGTTAGAAACTCTATCTATACTCACAAGAGAGAAATCTGGTGGTGCTATTTGGGTATAAATGTGGGATCAGAAATATGCGGCAAGAATGAAATATTTGAAAGGCCTGTTTTGATAGTGAAGGTGTTTAATAAGGATGTTGCTTTGGTTATTCCTCTGACAACAAAAAACAAAGGAGTGGTAAATCATATTAAATTAAGCGTCACTAACGTTGACTCGTTTGCCATGATAGAACACATGAAAACTATTAGCACTAAAAGATTATCGCGAAAAATAACAAAATTGGACCCAAAAGAATTCTTGAATTTTGAAAACGACTATTTTACCTTACTATGTAATCGAAAACCCGCTATGTAGCACAGCGGGTAATCTCGGAGCCTTTCGGCAATGTACCTATAGTTTACCAAAACCCTGAAAACTGTCAACAGGCTCTCCATGTTATAATCTACCTACATGACCCCAACCCCCTTCGAAACAGCCTACAAACGCCTGAACCCGGCCCAGAAAAAGGCTGTGGATACTATCGACGGGCCGGTTTTGGTCGTAGCAGGACCAGGTAGTGGAAAGACTCAGGTGTTAACACTTCGAGTCGCCAAGATTCTTCAGGAGACAGATATGCGGCCATCGAACATCTTGTGTTTGACCTTTACCGATTCTGCTTCACATAACATGCGAGAGCGTCTGACAACCTTTATGGCTGATGATGCCTATCGAGTCAGTATTCATACATTTCACAATCTCTGTACTTCTATTATCAATAATAATCCGGAGTTCTTTTATCATGGGGCAACCCTTCGAGCAGCCGATGATGTAACAAAGTACAGCGTGGTCGAATCCATCATCGAATCCATGCCGCATGATGCTCGACTGCGTTCATATCACCCTGACCAGGGCTATACGTATCTTCGTGATGTTCAAGCAGTTCTTTCGCATATCAAGAAAGCTGGACTAACACCTCAAGATTTCCAAA
>JBDKKY010000022.1:0-8909 GCA_039795875.1 Candidatus Parcubacteria bacterium
AGTGATTTTCTTGATCGGTGATTTTACCGGCGTGATCGGTGATACATCCGACAAGAACGCTGAGCGTCCAATGCTTGTTGAAGACACCGTTAAGAAAAACATGGAAACGTATCTTGAGCAGGTTGGAAAGATTCTAGATATCTCAAAAGTCGAAGTAGTACGAAACAGCGAATGGCTATCCCCTCTTTCATATTTAGAGATCTGCAAACAAGCCGATGCCTTTTCTATCAATGATTTTGTCAGTCGAGAACTTATTGCCAAGCGACTCGCGAGTGGCTCACGAGTGTCTATGCGCGAATTGATGTATCCATTGATGCAAGGGTACGACTCTGTGGCCTTAAAAGCTGACGTTGAACTTGGTGGAACTGACCAACGCTTTAACTTGCTAGCTGGCCGAACTCTGCAAAAACTATATGGACAACCTGAACAGCAGATAGTTATGGGTCCTCTTATCAATGGCCTAGACGGACGAAAGATGAGTTCAAGTTGGGGGAATACGATCAATCTGATGGATGATCCAAATACTATGTATGGAAAAGTTATGAGCATGCAAGATGATTTGATTGTTGAATACTTCACTCTATTGACACGTGTGTTGATAGAACGCATCGATGAGATCAAGGCTGGACTAGCCGACAAATCGATTCATCCAATGGAAGCCAAAAAAGAGTTAGCTCAGGTACTGGTGACTATGTATCACAGCAATGACGAAGCCAATAAAGCCGCTGAGTATTTTAAAAAAACCATTCAAGATAGAGAGGTTCCGACCGAAGTCCCTGAATTTGAGCTTGGTGCCGAGGCTGATGTTGTAAGTGCTTTGGTTACATCTGGTCTAGTAAAAAGTAAAAGTGAAGCTCGACGTGTGCTTGAGGAGAAAGGCATCAAGGTCAACGGCACAGTAGTTGAAGATGGTACAACCACTCTTAAAGCTGGCGACATACTCCAAAAAGGTAAATTCAATTTTGCTAAAGTAAAATAGAGATGACACCTATTCTGCAAAAGACATCTGATATCATTGAGACACTCCTAGCCGCAATAGACGGAGCAGAAAAAGAGATTTTGTTGCAGACATTTTATTTTGATAATGATGCAGTGGGCAAAAGATTTTTAACAACTTTGATTGCCAAGGCTACGGCCGGAGTGAAAGTGCACTGTCTGTTTGATGCACTCGGCGCCCGAACTTTATCAGGCTCGACTGAAGAACATGTGGCAATAGCTGCTGGTGTGCAGATCACCTATTTCAATTGGCTCACCCCTTGGAGTTCCGGCAATAAACGTTTTTGGTATTTTAGAAATCACAAACGGGCTTTGATTATTGACAAGAGGGTTCTACACGTCGGCGGATGGTGTGTCGGTTCTAAGACATCGGAGTGGATCGATAATCATCTAGAAGTCAGTGATTCTCATCTTGTGCAGAAAGCCCTTGGGGATTTTCGAACCATGGTACATTTTGCACACAAGACTAGTTTCAAATTTCGACATGATGGAAGATATGCTTTTTCTCAAGACGTAGAGACATCATACGCCTATCAAGCCCCACTACTCCGTTCTCGATATATTTATTACACACTGTTACGATTGATTCGATCAGCCCAAAAACATATCATTTTGGTAACACCTTACTTTTCACCTTCACACAGATTTCTCAAAGAGATAAAAAGAGCGCTCAAGAGAGGTGTTCGAGTAACACTCCATCGACCAAAGAGTACTGATCACCACATAACCGATCTGGCTGCGAGCACATATTATAACGGACTGTTAAAACGTGGTGCAGAGATTTATTTATCTGAGAAAATGATTCACGCCAAAGTACATGTGTTTGACGATACTGCCTATATCGGCAGCGCCAACCTGGACAGTGGTTCCCAGAAGTTTAATTTTGAAAATGGGATATTTACTAAAAAGGTTGATGTTGTGGAAAGCTTAATTCAAGACACAGAATATTTAAAATTTGATTCGGAACTTCTAACTCTTGAGGAATGGAGTAAACGAAGTTGGTGGAGTAAGTTTTTAGAGAAGATTGTGAGATTAGTGAGAGGATTGTTGTAAAAAAAGACCCGCTCGGCCGAAGCTCCGCGGGGAATTGTGGCACGTAGTGCCGGGTTGTTAGAACGGTGGATCATCAACCTCTTGAACGATCCCAATGAATGGCAGCATCTGCCATGTGGGAACATATACAAAGCTTGGTGGATAGACAGTACGCACTGCCCCCTCCCTTAATTTATATACGATCTTACCGCCAGGATTAACTCGCCAGTAAACCAGGCCCCTACCCCGGAACAAAGCAGAGACGGTGAAGACGAGGGCAATGAGTGAGAGCGCCGCCACCGTTCCCAGCATTTCAGAATTGACTTTAGTGCCAAGGGTGGCCGCGACCCAGATCAGGAGTGCCAGCGGACTGGCAGTAATGACAACGTTAATAGAATATTTGAATACGTTTTTCAAAGCAGCAATACGGATTGGTTGTTGGATTCCGTGTGTATATTTATGTCATATTTACAAGGTATAGTCAAATATGAGCCAGGGCAAACCCATTCTCCCACTCTTACCCTTGCCCCACTTCATCTTCCCTGCTACAATACAAGCATAAATTTAAACAATAAACCCTTGTCACAACCTTTCAACAATCCCCGATTCAATACTCCTCGGACCAACATTAACTATCACATTCGAGCCCCAGAACTTCGTCTCATCGACGAAAAGGGTAACAATATTGGCGTAGTCAGCAACAGTGAAGCCCAAAAAATGGCTCAAGCCGTTGGATTAGACCTCATAGAAATCTCACCAAATGCCAATCCTCCGGTTGCAAAAATCCAGGATTATGGTAAATTTCAATACGACGAGAACAAAAAGCAGAAGGCCTCAAAAGCCACTGCCAAAGTCGTTGAAGTTAAGAACATTCAGATAAAAGTAGGTACTGGAGACAATGATCTTGCCCTTAAAGCTAAAAAGGCTTCCGAGTGGCTAGAAGAAGGCAATCAGGTGAAAGTTGAGCTGTTCCTCTCTGGACGATCAAAATTCATTCTCAATGACGCATTTCTCAATGACAGAATACAAAAATATCTAAATCTTATTTCTGTTGATTACCGGGTATCCGTACCAATCAAGCGAGGACCTAAGGGTCCAACTGTGGTAATCGAACGAAAGAAGTAATAAGGGAACACTAAGGGAACACTTATGTCCCGAAGGGACACTTCAACAACACATCCGTCGACAAGGCACTAGAAGTGGAAAGTTTATCTTCCCCGCCTCGAGACTTATCAATTAAACAATTAATTTAACTATGTCTGTAAAATCAAACAAGTCATTTGCTAAGCGACTTAAAGTTAGTAAAAATGGCAAGATTAAAGCACGTGTTCCAGGACACAACCACTTTAACGCGAAAGAAAGTGGACGAAAGCAAAGTAACAAGAGACGAATGGTCGACTTCAACATGTCTACTCGAGAGAAACGACGTTTCTTGGCTCACTTATAATTCTCTATTTATCTACTAATCTAATAATACAAATATATGGTACGCGTAAAAAAAGGTGTTCACGCCGCAAAAACAAGACGAAATATTTTGAAAATGGCCAAAGGTTTCCGAGGTCCTCGAAAGAATAAGGAGAAACTAGCGTATGAACAAATCGTTCACTCACTAAACACAGCCTTTACACACCGACGAGATAAGAAAGGAGATTTCCGACGACTATGGAATGTTAAGATCAACGCCGCTCTTCGAGCTCAGGGTCTTACATACAGTAAGTTCATTGGAACTCTAAAGAAGAAAAACATCGAAGTCGACCGAAAAATCATGGCTGACTTGGCTCAGCATGATCCTCAGGTATTTGAAAGATTCGTTAAAGCTGTTACCGCCTAGTTAACCACAAATACTGGCTGCTCTGCGCGAAGCGCAGTACTAAGCTGAATGAGAAAAATCCCATTCGTCTATCGTGACAATGGGATTTTTCGATTGAGGCTTCCGTTCTATCGTGAACGGTCTTTTTTCTTGAGCATGGATTTATTTTTTCAAGTTCTCCGGATAATCCAACGCTTTCTTCTCCCGTACCATATTCAACACCTTCGTCACCAATGTTCGAGGATCTTTATCAAACACGATGTATTTATTTATACGATGACTCTTCTCGATGATGATACGAATGATCTCATCGGTCTCCCACAAATCACTTTCCAAAATTCCCATCGGCGTCTCCCCTTCAAAAGCGATAGTAAATTCATGAATGGTTCCAATACGTCCTGGACCAATAATAATACCGTCGCATGATCGTGTAAAAATAAGGTCACGTCCTGGATATCCAAAACCAGTAAAGGAAATCAAGTCCATATAATCTAGAGGCAGTCTGTACACGTCTGTATGCTCTTTAGGGCTCACTGCCGGTGAGAATCCGATAGACAGACCGCCCGCTTGTTTAGCGCCCATCGCAGACCAATATGGAAAGCCGGTTGAGGCACCAGTAACCAATATAGCCCCTTGATCGACAATCTCTTTACCCAAACTTTTTCCCATCTCGCAGGCCTCTTGATTGAGGAAACTTCCATCAGCTGATGCACTTACTCCAATCTTCGGAGTCATGTACGCTTTCTTAATGTCATTTTGAATGGTTGAAGTAACTTTCATATTCACAAGTATATCATGCGTGTTCTTATGAGACTACAACAACGTCCCCATCTTGTGGATGTACTGCATCAACTCCAAGATAATCCCGTAATCGCTGTACCAAAAATAGTGCGGATTTACTCTCCCCCATCGTGACGAAGACTCTTTTCACAGTGTGAGCAGTGTCTTCAACAAAATCTACTAGATGATCTGAATCTTTATGTCCTGAATATCCATCGATAGTACGGATCTCTGCACGGATCGGCACCCTATGACCATATATCTCCACTTCTTTGGCTCCGTCTCGAATCTCACGACCTAGTGTTCCCAAAGCTTGGAAGCCCATGAACAACAAAATAGTATTATCGTCATCCAAATAGTTTAATTCGTGGTGAAGAATACGTCCGCCAGTCGACATACCTGATCCGGCCATAATAATTTTTGGATTATGGGCAAATTTGATAGCTTTCGATTCTTCAGCATCTTGTACGATTCGTAATGTTTTGAAGTTTAAAATATCATCTCCTTTAAGTCTACGGCCTGTCGCTTCTTTATTATAATCAGCTATATATTTCTCATATACAGGCAATAGTCGAATGGCCAGTGGTGAATCTAAAAACAAAGGGATCTCTTTAACATGACCGTCTTCAAACAGTTTATTAATTTCATATAAGACTTCTTGTGTTTTTTCTAGAGAAAATGACGGTATGAGTAAGATCCCTTTGCGTTCGATCGTGTCTTCGATCGCTTGTCGCAATTTTCGTACTCGGTCAAACTTATCTTCATGATTACGATCACCATACACACTTTCCATTACGATATAATCAACTCCCTCGATCTTCTCTGTGTCTTTTAAGATCGGTGCCGGACTATTTCCTAGATCTCCAGTAAACAAAAACTTTCTGACAACACCATTGAGTGGTACTGAGATCTCAAACATTGATGAACCAAGTACATGACCAGCGTCTTTCAAGTAGACTGATATCTTTTCAGTAGATGCTTTAGGTCCTTTGGCGAATAGGTCAAAGTCGGTATGATATTCGATTCTTTTCCATAGATCAAAAGCTAAACGCACATCTTGTGGCTCAAACAATGGTTCTGTTTTGGCATTTTCTGCTTCTTGAGAAACCAATTTTAAACAATCGTCCAACATAAATACCGACAGGTCCCGAGTCTCGGCAGTACTATATATAACTCCTCTGAAACCATGTCGGACCAATTTTGGAATCAATCCGATGTGATCCATATGTGCATGTGTCACTAAGAGCATATCAACTTCTGCCGGGTCAAAGATAAAAGGAGAATTGTTGTAATGCTTAGCCTTATCGGTTCCCTGTTCCATACCACAATCAACCAAGATCTTTCGGCGAACCCCATCTTTTTTCATTATTTCAAATAAAAAGTTGGCACCGGTGACTGAAGTGACACCTCCACAGAAGGTGATTCTGGCTGACTCCTGTGTTATTGGTGTGTTGGATGCTTTGTTCGCTGATGGAAACATATGTAACTAAGTATTCCACCAAATGTATCCATAAGCAAATCTTTAATAGTGTCATACCAATATAGTCCTCCATATATGACTGATACCTTATAATAGGTCTCAACAAGCTCCCAAACTACACCCACTAAAACTACTATGCCTACCGTATACCAGAACTGGGGACGGCTGTTAAACTGTGTCTTGGTCATTGCCCATCGCAAGATTCCCATAGCAAAAATCCCGACCGCAAATCCACCAAAGAAGTGCATCGGTGTGTCCAACCATTGATACAAAAAATAGACTGAATATGACACCGCAAACTCATTCCACAATAAAAGCAGAAACAAAAATAGACATCCTCCAATAAGAAAATGTACATACGGGTGATATTCTCGTGGGGGTGATGTTTCCATACGCTTCAGCAATGGTGAATGTTCTCACCACTCATGAAGCCCCTCAATGGAGTTGGACCTAGTTATATCTAGGTGGGTGATCCGGGAGAATGACCACGGCCACTCTCTACGACGATCTCCCTTATTGAAAATGTTTAAGCCAACGCGAATTAAGGGACTCTTTTATTATATCACCGATATTAGTCTTGCAAGCTAGACAATTGCTCTATTTCTCTGCTCTGTGCATCAATCACTCTTTGCATGAATGCTGTCGCCTGCTCAAACACAGGGTTGGCATCAGTAATGGTTAGATTACCGTCTGAAGCAGCATTGTTTTTTTGGAATTTTAATGTCGCTTTTTTAGCTTCTTCTGACATCGCTAAAGCCATCTTATGGTGAGCGATCATCTCTTTCAAGTAAGCCTTCTTAAGCTCTGCACCTTCTGTTGCCGCTCGAGTCTTAATCATCATAGGCATATATGTCCCCTTCCATAGAGTTGTACTGGCATTGTAAGCCGTACCAAACCAATCAGAATACCAGCTTCGCATCTGTACTATCTCAAAAGTCTGGGCATCAAAAATCCGACTGGCCATAATCCGTAGTTCAGGGTCATCCAATGTTGGATCTTGGATAATTCGGAGAGATGCATCTACCGCCTCTTGATGATGAGGTATCATAGCCTCCAGATAGATCTTAATGGCCCCATCCGGACTGTCAACAGAGCTGTCAATGATCTTATGTGAGTATGAACCCTTGATAAGGGCTATGGCTACCACTAGTAGGATAACAAGAATAGCGAATACAGTTGTACGTTTTTGCATACGTGCTATTATAGCACGTATGCCGGAGTGGCGGAATGGTAGACGCACACGACTCAAAATCGTGCGGGGCAACCCGTGAGAGTTCAAGTCTCTCCTCCGGCACACGAGAAAACACGCCTTACAAAGGGGTGTTTTTTAATGGCAGGAGAGACTTTCTATGAGGCTGTAAGCCTCAAGTCTCTCCTTTATTTGACCCTTCTGTATTTTAATGATATTTATATATTGTCTGCAGAAAACGTAACTGCGCAACAATCAACCCTTCCTCATCCCCATGAAGCACATCCTCACTCCCCATAATCCTATCCTGCACAGATTTGACTTGGATCACCCTCACGGCGCCTTTGGACTGGCCTCATTCAGCAGCTGTGCTGAGGTCTCCCTCGCAACCACTCGATCAAGACGGATTGCGCCCGGCATCCACTATCTTACACTCCTTGGCCATAGTGGAGGAGAAAGCCTGTTCTTTGGCTACGGAGGCGAAGTCAAGAAACATCAAAGAAAACCCGAACGTGGTATCGAGGAGGGTATCTCCTCCAAATCAACGCCGACACAGGCCAATGGTCCAAACGTCTGCTCAAATACCTATGGCAACAATGTCGAGATGTTACTGGAGGGCTCTATATCAATTATTCACAGAAAAATACCGGGCGTATCCTGCTGGGCTTGTGGAGATGTGTTGATTGCGACACCCTCTTCAATCATCCTGTGGCCAGTTTGCGTGAACAAGCTCCTGGCAGACTCAAAGCTGATCTCTGCCACTCCTGCGAAGTCACAAAGCTACTCTGGGAAATCTGGTAAGGCCAGGTACTTCACACCGATTCCACCCCGTTCTCCTCTGGAGGACTGGGTGGTCTTTTTTTACATACAAAAAACAACCCTTACGCAGGCACAGGAGTGCGCCTTCGTAAGGGTGTGGCGGGATTTTAACCCACAGGGTCGTGATCTGCCAGAGTCTCACCAGGGGCCGGAGGACGACCAGGACCGGTCCAATGAGTCTGGTCCGATGCCGAACACGGTGGTATAAGTGAAGGTGCAGGTGGGAGTTCGTGAGATTTAGGATCGGCGGAATGATTGCCGTGGTGAGGAAATCCATCCAAAAAATCGTGATACGGTGGAGGCATGGTATATGAGAAAGTTGGGGTTGAAGGGGTTGCAGTAGACAGCACATCAGCGCTGTCGTTACAATATACAATTATGTTATGCTCAAATCAATGCCTCACAAGCCTCAGATCATCGTCATATGTGGACCGACAGCCACCGGTAAAAGTGACCTGGCGGTTGAGATTGCCTTACATTTACAAAGGAAAGCCGAGGTCATTTCTGCTGATTCTCGGCAAATATATACATATCTCAATCTTGGCACTGGAAAGATAACACCTGTTGAGATGAAAAATGTGACACATCACATGTTGGATATACGCACTCCAGATCAAACATATAGTGCTGCTCAATTTAAAAAAGATGGAGAAAAAATAATCACAAGAATCTTAGAACAAAAACATGTACCTATTATCTGTGGTGGTACAGGCCAGTACATCGATACATTAGCCTCAGGCATTGATTTCCCCGAAGTTACTGCTGATGAAAAACTTAGAGCAGAATTAGAAGAAAAAACTTTA
>JBDKKY010000023.1:0-8467 GCA_039795875.1 Candidatus Parcubacteria bacterium
CCCAGCTACGAGGAACAGTTCAGGCCAAGAAAGACATCGCAGGAGTCGAATTGGGTTGGAACAAAGGATTCTTGAGTTTCAGAAGATGTGACGACAAGACACCAAATGCAGACAAGAGCAAATGTCCCATCACCACCCCAGGAACACTTATCCAAGGTCAGCTAGAAAAAACTCTTGGTATTCCAAAAGACAGACTCGTTTTGGCTCAAAAATTCGACCAAGTAATTGCTGTAATTGTTGACCAATTAATCAGTACAGCATTGAACAAAATACTAGATATTAGATAGCTGTAAATTTCCAAAAAACATTTGAGATATATAGGATTACCTAGTATACTATAACTTAGTAATATGAATATCTATGTGGTTGCAAAAAAAAGTTTTTTTTCTAAACTATTTCTTTTTGCCATGGTTGCAGTGCTATCTTTGAGCTCGTTGGTACCAACTTTTGCGCTTGCTGTTGTTAATCTAAATGATCCAACCATGAGACTAACACCTCCAACAGGTACTCCGCCGGCGGCAGGTTGGAAGGTTGTTCCTACTGAAACATATGTAGATAGGGTGAAAGGAGCAATAATAACGGACACTACAACAGAAAAAATGAGTTTTCTGAGGACGCCTGGAACTCATGGATTTTATAGTGAAAACTTTGACGGGGATGGGTTGGAAGAAGGATATGTATCAATAGAGATGGCTAAAGTCTTACAAAGAGAAACAGGCTCTAGCTGGAATCCAAAAGGTATTTATGCAGTTGCCACTCAGGTAGATGGGCAAGATGTGACAAACTATTATGTAGGACAGATTTTGATTGCTTCAGCACGACCAACAGGTTTGTATATTCCACCAAGAGGAGGACTGCAAAAACTTGGAGATCGAGCAGATGATGGATCAACTGACCTAGATACTGAGGCAGGACTCAACAACTTTCTTGACCAAAGAGAGGGACGCAGAGCAGGAGCAACCAACACAGCTATTCGTGGTAGCGATCAAGGAAATATCACAAATCTACAAAACCGACAAACCGACCTGGAAAAGCAACTAGAAGATTTGGACAAACAAATAGCAGCAGAGACGGACCCGGCAAAAAAAGCGGCTTTGTCGGCCAAGAGAGACGCATTGCAGGCCACAGCGAATGACAACCAGGCATTATTACAATCTGCACGTACAACAGGTCCATCAAGAGTGAACACTACAGGTTGTACTGACCACTGGTATAGTGTGATCAGTATTGATTGTATGACCGCACTTATTGCGGTACTAGCCAACATGTATTTAAAGTTGGTTTCTTTTGCCCTAGGTGCAGTGGGAAGTTTGTTTGATTACTCTATTGAGATTGCTATAAACTCCGCCGAATTCATAGATCGTATTGGTGTTGTAAACCCAATCTGGTCATTTATCCGAGATCTATTAAACATGACATTCATATTCATACTACTATGGATAGCAGTCAATATTATACTGGGAAGGAAAGGATATTCTCTGCGATCAAATGTGGTGAAGGTTGTGATTGTGGCCATATTAATAAACTTCAGCTTGTTTGCCGCCAAAGCATTGGTTGATGGTTCAAACCTTTTAACACTACAACTGTATCAAGCGTCGAAAGGAAACAATATTGCATCAAGTAGCCCTTCTATTTCCAGTCATATTATGAACACGTTGGGAATGCCGACAATTTACAAATTCAGCGACATCGGAACTACAGACACCATCCAAGGTTGTGGCGACGCCAACGGCACAATCATCACTGTTGCGATCTTCGGTTCTATTTTCATGATCATTTTAGGAATCGCATTTTTACTGGCGGCGGTGTTGTTCTTTAGTCGAATGGCGAACATTGTGTATCTGTTTATCATTTCTCCACTATGGGTTTGGGGTTACATCATGGATACCAGTTTCTTTAAACGACGACGTGATGATTGGTGGAATAAAATGGTACAGGTCATAAAATTCCCAGTTGTGTATATGCTCTTCATCTTTGTTGGAGTGTTTGCATTTACTAAATTGATCGGCCTACGAAACAGTCAGAACTTATCGTTCCTAACTTTGTTCTGTGTATCTCAAGACAAATCATTGATCGGTCAATTACCTTTAATCATGAATTTCTGTTTGGTTACATGGGTAATGTTACAGGCTGTTCGATATGGTGTAAAAAATGGTGCCGGACCAGAGGGATCAAGTCTTGGATTTACTCGATCATTCAATGAAAAATGGAGTAAGAAGTTTGGGGGTTGGGCAGAAAACGCCTGGAAAAGACCTATCAGTGCCTCACGAACCGCACTTGCTGGTGGAGCAAAAAGCACAGTCCGATCACTTGCGACAGCTGGTGCGTATCTTCCAAACAAAATCGCATCTCGTGTGGCCCGAAGTGCTTCAACTCCAAATGTACTACGAGATCTAGCAGCTCGAATTGCCCAAAAAACCAAAGATCCTAAGATCTATGGAAAAACCCGGAAAGAAGATATTGCTTCATTTAAGAAAATGCTTGTTGGAAATGAAACAGAACGAACAAATCGTATTCTTGATGTTGCCATGCAATCAGTTGGAGACGCTCCAAAATATGATCCCACCGAAGATAATAAAGAAGATATGGAGAAAAAAGTTGCAGACTACGCTCGAAAAACAGCTAGTGTCTTCTTTAAACCTGGTGTCCTTAAAGATAATGGTAATCTAGAGGCAATCATTGCTGCTGCCCGAGCCGGTGTGACAGCAGAGAAAGATTCTGAGGGAAATATTACAGGCTATTCATTCAAACAAGCCAATATGAGAGAGAAGATCGCAGAGATTCGTCGAGACTACATGCCTGGCAACAAGAAAGGTAATAGAACTCACAACCCAATCGTTGACAAATTTGGATTGTTGCAACGAGCTCGTATAGAAGCAAGAAACAAAGCTGTCAACGCCCGAGCTGATGGTATGGTAAGTAATGATGGAAAGGCTCAGACAAAACAAGACGATTCTCCAGATGCAATCAAAGAGAGAATTAAAAAAGCCGAAGACGATATCAAAAAATATCCTATATCATTGGAGCAGTTGAACATCTGGATTGGTTCTGGGGATGAATCTAAACTGAAAGGTATAGGCGAGGCGAATAAGATCAAAGCCAAATTGAAAGATATGGAAGAAAAAGAGGCCTATCTAAAAGAACTTGAGAAGGTGGGCAGTTCCTCCGATATCCCTTTTGACGAGTTTGGAGAAGTCACTCGAGATCATGTCGCAATCCAAAAAACAAAAGCAGCGATTGATAAAAACAAAGCTGAAATAGAAAAAATGAAAAAAGCCATTCTAACAGCTAGAGGAAATATTCAAAAGAAGATTATGAATGAAAACAAGAAGTTAGAGAAAAAAGATGATACCAAAAAATAAAGATAATATATGAACAACACTAGTACAAACTATTTTCAAGAAAAATTAGAAATCCTACCTGATCATCTCCGGTGGGCGATTCGAGATATTGATTATATCAAGGCACTAGGAGATATCACTAGAAAATATAAGCTCCACATCGATCAAGCTTCTACCTTAGAGCTGTCCGCACAACGATTGATGCTAGGAGATATTGATGCACCGGGTTTTATAGATGTCATGTTTAAGGAGGCTTATATTAGCTCGCAGGTGGCTGCAGATATGCTAATTGATATTGATACTTCTATTTTAAGAAAAATCAAAGAGAAAATAGAAACGTTTGAGAGAGAAGAAGCGGAAGTGGAACAACACCGAAAAGAATATCTGTCAGATAGTGAGAAGGAAATTGACGAGATGAACACTGTATACCGAGCTCAAGATGAGGAATATGTACGGGTGGCAACAGAGGCTGAGCAAGAGTTGTTAAAAGAGGGATATTTGGAGGATGGATCAAACATCAATGAGGAAGACTTAGCTAAAGCATATGGTATGACCGTAGCAGATTTTCTGTCTCAAAACACCAAGGGAGGCATCCAAGAGGCGAGAGAAAGTGAAAACAATACTGCAACACCGACCCCTTCAAATATACTTTCAGAAAAAGAAGATTTACTTAAAGAGCTAGAATCTCCAGAAAAATCATTTAGCAAGCCTTTGTTTACACCCATTAAAAAAATTGAGACCCCTCCAACTGTCGCAACAAAACCTGTCGAGCCTGACCATCAACTACAGAATACTCATGTCGAAGAACCTTTCCATGATGAGGTAAACATCGTTGAGAAGCCAACAGAAGAGAAAGAAACTATTGAACCACCAGTAGAAAAGAAACAGCCAATCCAACCAACTATAACACCAACAATCAAAAAACCTGCTAAAATTGATTTAACTCATGATGTATACCGTGAGCCAATCGAATAATCATGCGCTATCAAGTACCACAATTTATTGAATTTGAGAGTAAAATCATTGGTCCTTTTTCATTTCGCCAATTTGCTTACATTTTAGGTGGAGCAGGGGGGACATACCTGATATATAAGTTATTAGGGTTTTTCCCTGGTATTTTACTTATATTACCTTTAGTGGCGATGAGTGTGGCATTGGCTTTCCTAAAAATAAACGGCAGAAAATTTATCGATGTACTTGCTTCAGCTTTCTCCTTTTTTGTAGGAGGAAAACTCTATGTGTGGAAAAAGATCGATAAACCAGTGGAGTCCAGTGCCGACCAAGCAAAAGATACTGTAGATGAGATCACCTCTCCCTCACTTTCTCAAAGCAAACTTAAAGATTTGGCTTGGGGATTGGATATCAAACAAAACGTTTTTTCAACAGAATCCCTTGAAAAATCAGCAAAACACTGATATACATATACCTGTTGGATACATATGGCGACTATAGTTTAGTGGCAAAACCCGGGTTTGTGGAACCTGAGTCGAGAGTTCGATTCTCTCTAGCCGCCCCAAGAGACAATTAGTTGGGCGAAAGCGATGTTTCGTGCTTCTATTGTTAGGTTTTTGTTCAATTCGAGCCGATTATATTCGGTTTCTAATGCAGGATAGGCTTTTTCTATAGGAACAAACCATTCGTTTGGTGTTATAACGATTTCTTTATCTTTCATTGAAAAGTTCTGACCGAGCGCTGAAAGTATTTCTCGCTTCTTATCAATATCATCCCCAAGAAACTCTTTACGAGCATATAAAGCAAAATTAAAAGTTTTCTCTGTGAGCTCTAACCACTTCTCGGCTCGATTTTCTGTTTCTCGCAAATTACCGGTGAGTTTGGTGATTTTTGCTTTGAGGTCGTCTCGCTCTCTGATAAAGGTTTCATCGTCGATAAGCTCTCTGTAACGCATTTTAGTAAGAACATCTAATTCTTTCTGGGTTTCCATTAGAGACTTGTGTTGATTTTCATATACCTTAGTACGTTCCTCAATTTCTTTATCGTTGTCTCGGTTTAATATATCCAAAGCCCACTGTTGGAACTTTGGTAATATAGTGTATCGCTCAAGTTCAATATCAATCTGACTCTCAAGGTTTTTGAGCGTTACAGGCTTCTGGTCACAGTCTGTCTCTTTCTTCTTTTTGGTACAGTGATAATATACGTAAGTTTCGAACTCTCCTGTCTTTTTTACTAGTTGAGTCTTTTCTGTAGCAGTTATCATTCCACCACATTCACTACAGAAAATAATTCCGGTATAAGCAAAATTATGAATCTTTGCTCGAGGTTTACCTTTTCTTCCTAGAATAACCTGAACCCTGTCATATTCTTCTAAAGTAATCATAGGCTTATGGTTGCCATTATAGACCTTTCCGTCCCACTCAAACATTCCTGTATAGAAGATATTATTGAATATCTTATATAAAACACATAGGGCAAGCTCACCTCCACCAGCTCTATTTGTTTTTGGTGTTCTGAATCCCCATTCCTTGTTTGCTTTATTGATTATTTGAGAAGGGGTGAAGTTACCTGTTAGCATAAGTTCCCACATCTTACGAACAAGGAGGAATCGTTCAGGGTCTTCACCGATAATATGTTCGAGTTTGTCGTTTGTATACCCAAGAGGAGCACGAGAGGGGAGCCAACCTCGGTCTGCCTTACCCTCCATACCTCGTTTACTGTTCTTGCGAAGGTCTATTATAAATTGATTTGCCATACCACTCTCCACATTAAAAAGAAGAACATTGTCATCTGGAAGATATTGTCTATCCATTGTTTGAATGCATTTTAATGCACCTTGCTGGAGCATCCAACTAAGAGTTCCGCTATCAATAGGATTCCGTGAGAGTCGATTTATTTGCCAACAAAGAATACCTTGAGCCTCTCCTTGCTCAATACGCTTAAGCATATCCATGAAAACAGGACGGCAATAGGGCATCTTGGCTGTTTTTGCTTCAGTAAGCACTTCTTTTATTGATATACCCAAACTGTCAGCTTGTTTTTTCAGATAATTTATCTGGTCATCAATGGATTGAACTTGTCTATCTTCACTCTCTGATGATTTACGAGCGTAAAGAAAATATGTAATTTTATTGTTTTCTTTTTTCATATTAAAAACCCGAAAGGGACGTTTTGGTTGACCCAGCCATACTTTGTAACCCAAAGGATTGCAAGATAGTTGGCAAAACGCCCCTCTCGAGTTCCATCTCGCATTAAAAATGCCTTTGGGGCAAAGTGTTTATTAGCCGGGTCAACATGACTATTATAACAGTTTTCGACGTAGAAGTTCGGCATAATGTTGATAATTTAAATTTGAATACTTGTGAAGTTTATTAAGCTGTCTTTGTTTCCGAGTGGGTCTCCCTCGATAGTATCTACGTTTTATTTGTTGCTCAAGTTTATCTGTTTTTTCTTCCAAAGTTAAAACTTGAAAAAGGGGATAGTACTTGAATCTTCTATTCACTTTTCTGGAGCTATAGGTAAGGTTGTAGCAGTGTCGACAGGCAAAGTAGTCTCCATCTTTGTAGAGTGTACCTACTCTTTTGCCACAATATATTCCATTTTTGTACCATGGACAGATAAACCAATACCGCTTACCTCCAAACCGGCAAGGTGAGGTAGTAAGAGGTATTTTATAGTCAAAATCTTGTTTTTTCCCTGTATCATTATCTGTTTGGGTATAGTGAATACGAAGATGATTGAGTCCTTCGTGTGTTAAAACCTCAATCCCTACACTACTTTGAGTTTCATCTCCCCATATACCAGTTCTAGTCCAAGTGATTATTCCTTTTCTCCAGCCGGTGAAGTACATATGCTTTCTAAGAAAAGTAGCTGTGATTTTCTTTGTATTATCTGCCTCTTGTTTACTCATAGTATTTTATGACCGAAATCATTTGAGATTAACTACTAAAAACCATCTATTTCAGAAGAAATATCACCTGTTTCATCTTTTACCCCACCCTCATCATCACTATTCTTTTCAGGTTTTGGAAGATTGTGGAAAGTAGAGGGATAAATCAATATCTTACGTTTATCGTTTTTGTCTTGTTCTTGATATATGAGTCCTGAAGTTTCCAGCACAGGAAGAATCTGTTGTCTAAGCTGTTGTGAATCCAGCATACGTCCATAGGTCGTATAATGCTTCTCAAGGATATCTTGACGAGTAATACCAATCCTCATATCTCCATCGAGCTCTTCGCCAACAAACTCGTTTTGTTCCTTATAAGCAGGAAGAATTATTTCTACATAGATGTCGTAGATAAAAGGGGGCACGTTCAACTCTTGGCTGATTGAGATTTTGTCCCATAGCTTGAAAGCATGCTCTATATCATCTTCATTTGCAGTAATAGTAGAACCGTTTCGTTCTCTCCACCATAAATTGAGTAGAGCAGATGCCTTCACTAAAGACAACAGGCGCTTAATATCTCGTTGGTGTCTAGGTTGGAGCTTTTTGTCTCTCTTAAAGAATCGCTCAAAAATTATCTCCTCGTGGGCTATCTTAATATCATCGATATGCTCTTGTTTAATAGCCTGAATACGGAGCTTTAACATTTTGCGAGTAGGGTCATTTTCCAGCCAAGCTCTATACTTTTCATTATCAGCTTCTTTGAGGATAGTGCTTGCAATACCCGCCTTGATTTTCTCTTGATTAACTTCAGGTGAGAGTAAAATAAATCGCGTCTGTTCTTGAGCATCCATTCTAAGTCCTGCGGTACAGAAAATAACAGAAGGGTAACCTTTAAGAGCAACTGTTTTGGTTCGATTTCCTCCTTTTTGATTCTTGTCGGTAATCTTTGAATACATTATCTTCTCATCATGTGAGAGAAACGACCGTAGACCCTCTAAAAGCCCTGTATGTGGGGCATCAGTGAAGATAAGTATCTTACGTGACAAGTCCACCATTATCTCATTCTTCTCCTTATCATAGGCTCCTTGTTCGTGAAAAAAGGCTGTCTTTGAACAATTACCAAGTTTTATAACATCTTCGCCGGGAAATAGCTTGGATACCTCTAGAGCAATATAGCTTTTACCTGTACTTGAAGGACTATTGAAAGAAACATTAAACTGGGCATCTTCTGTATAGGCTGACAGCTGACAAAAGAATGTCACGATTTTATTAGCATTGTCGTTTTTGA
>JBDKKY010000024.1:0-8313 GCA_039795875.1 Candidatus Parcubacteria bacterium
TTTTTTGATTAACAAAGGATACAACCCAATGATTGTGCCATCACTCGTTCGACGTGAGACACTGCTGGGAACTGGATACATTCCACAAGGAGAAGAAGATCTATACAAGACACAAGACGGAGAATACTTGGCAGGAACTGGTGAAGTAGCCACTATGAGTTATTATGCTGGTGAAGTTCTGGAGAAAAAAGATTTACCAAAAAAGATTATTGCTTTTTCTCCATGTTTCAGACGAGAGGCGGGAAGTCATAGTAAAGATACAAAGGGTCTGATCCGTGTGCATGAATTTTTTAAACTCGAACAAGTTATTCTTTGTGAAGCAAGTCATGGCATGTCTGTAGATTTCCATGAAGAACTATTAAAAAATACTGAAGAATTGATGCAATCACTCAACCTTCCATATCGCGTACTTCTTATGTGTACAGCTGATATCGGTCTTGGTCATGTTAAAAAATATGACGTTGAGGCCTGGGTTCCAAGTCAGAACACATATCGAGAAACTCATTCTGCTTCATATTTCCATGATTTCCAAACACGACGACTTAACATTCGATATCGAGATGAAGAAGGGAAAATGCGATTTGTGCACTCATTGAACAATACCGCTATCGCCACACCGCGAATCCTAGTCCCACTTATTGAAAATAATCAGCAAGCCGACGGAAGCATTGTGGTTCCTGAAGTTTTAGTTCCTTACATGAATGGCATTAAAATCATCAAACAATAGAATAATCTCCGGCGTTCGACAAAAACGAGCCAGAAGAAAATTTCTGACTTGGATTTTGACTATTGTAGTGATCGCGGGAGTTATATATCTCATATATGGCGAACCTCTGCGCATATCGGCTATGAATATAGAAGGCAACAAACATACTAGTACAGAAGATATTGCCAAGATTGAACGAGAATACCTAGAGGCTCACCGTTTCTTTATTTTGCCTCAAAATAATATTGTATTTTTCTCAAGTCGCAAATTTAAACGAGCGGTGATGGAACAGGTTCCGGGTGTGGCGAGTATAGAACTTGATGGCATGAAAAACATCGTCGTGAAGATCTCAGACCGAAGAGCGACTGGGATCTGGTGTAATGATACTCTGCTAGAGGAGTGTTATTTCTTTGATGATACTGGTGTGGTGTTTAAGAAAAGTTTTGATTTTATCGGCTATGTATTTGCCAAATGGTATGGAGTCGGAATGACAACACAGATAGGGGAGACGGTTGGATGTGTGCCGGCTTGTACCAATCAAAAATACATTCCTTTTTTACTCGCTCATAAAATAGAATCAATTGAATACGGAGTGGACACACAAAGACTACAAAGCCTGAATAATTACGTCATCAAAGCCTCAAATAACGCCACCACGACCATGAATCACATGAAAACCTTGGAGCTTAAAAAGGTCAATCTGACCCAGATTCAATACGTTGATGTCCGCTTTCCTCATAAGATTTACTATAAATAACTTCTGTGATATTGTGTTGAGTAATAAGGCCCTATCGTCTAACGGTTAGGACAGCAGGTTCTCAATCTGCTAATGGGAGTTCGATTCTCCCTGGGGTCACCAATTAGAGAACTGGTTCGAGCACTCGAGAAGGGTTGAAATGCTAAATTAGAAACATTAAAAATAACCTTGCAGGGTAATAAACCAAGGGGTTCTATCTGCTGAACGTTCACAATTGACATATCCTGTACTGGGTGTTATATATTATTCAAGTCCGCCGCCGTACGGCGTACTTACTCACGTACTCTTAACATCCAACCACATCCCAAACATGCCTGCACTCCAGAGAAAAAAACAGGGCCACAAGAATCAACGGCATAAGCGAAAGCTCCGCCCGCCCGTATTCACCATCTTCGTTGAGGAATTCGAAGTTCCATGCCTCCTTGCCGCCGTTGCACGTTGTGGTGGGTACGATCAGAAATTCGGGGCCGAAGTTAGCATCTCGACCCGCAGCCTGGACGCTGATGGCTTCGTCGTACACAACGAAAGGCTAGTCGAACGTATCCAGTGGAAATTTGCCCTGGATAATGAGACCGGCAAGGGTCGGCTGCTCGACGGCAGTGTCGTGTGGAAAGCATCCTGTGAAGAATTGGCCGCCGGTGTTGCCAACGTCGTCGCCTCCCTGGTCCATCCGAACAGGCTGGCCGCCATGCAGGTCAAGGTCTTCAACGAACTTGGCCACGTGACGCTCGACTGGACAGCCGGGGACCAGATTCCTCCGTTCCCACGTCGTGCAACCAAACAAGAGATCAAAGACACCAAGAAAAAGAACGAACAGCAGGGTTTCCATAGCCCGTGCTGATCGTCTGGCCCGAAGTACCACAACACTTCAAAACCCTCACATCCTGAAAAAGGCTCTGTGGGGGATTTTATTTTGATATAATGACAACTATGTTTTCAGACAAAACTATAAAAGCCTTAAAATGGATCATAACTTTATTAAACAGTAAAAATATACCCTATCAAATATCGGGAGGTTTTGCGGCGAAAGTGTATGGCTCTACTAGAGAGCTAAATGATATCGATATCGAGATACCAGAAGATAGATTTAAAGACATTATGTTAGAAGCCAAACCTTACATCGTTGAGGAGTTTCAACATCATAAAAATGACAAATGGGATTGCATGACAATGGTTTTAGAGTACGAAGGTCAGATCATCGATCTCAGTGGCGCCTATGAAGCAAAGGTAAGTAATAAAGAGAGAACGGAATGGATTGAAATCCCAGCTGATTTTTCAAAAGTAAATAAAGTTGAAGTTGCTGGTATGGAAATTAACGTAGCTGGTCCAGAAGATATGATTGACTATAAACAGTATTTAGACGGTGATCATCAGCTTGATGATATCGAAGCGGTAAAGAAATACGTCGCGAAAAAATAAAATCTTACAGAAGGCCAATAAATCAAAGACCGTTCCCTTGCGAGAACGGTTCTTTAATTCACCATATGTAGTATATTCTCCCAATACACAAAGTCAAATGATATAATAATCCCATGTCTCTCATGTCCTACGACGAATACCAAGATGTTCACCACACAACTCCATACACATTTACAATTCAATCCGGATTAAATTCTGTATACTATTTTGGAGAACGTCATTCCTTCAGTCCCACAGAAATGGATCGAGAGACCAGTGAGTGGGCTGATTTTGATTTCTCGTTAGAGGCAATGAAAAAAGTACATACAGAGTTTTTCGGCATACCTTTTGATCAGAATGACGGTCGTTTCTTTTACAATCTGATTGATCCAACTCAAAGCAAAACTATTTTTAATAAAATATCACGGATAACAAGTGAGATTCGCGATAGATATATTGTGAAAGAGATAGAAAAATATGTACACCAGGGTTATTCAGTCTTTGTACAGTATGGTGCCAGTCACGCGGTGATGCAGGAGCCGTTGTTGCGGGAGATTTTGTAGATTTGATGGACATGATGGGGATCGAACCCACGAGCTTCAGGTGGTAAGTCTGAAGCTCCAAGCCATTGGCATGCCCATGACATGACACTTACCGATGTATGTCATGGAGATTAGTATACTCATCGAGGTTCAAGAAATTTTTAAGAAAAGATAAAAAGAATTATAAAACGAAAAACCGTCCTTTTCGGGACAGTTTTTCAGGCTTCAGACTTACCACCTGCTTGTATTATATTCCCAGCCCACTCAAAGTCAAATATGCTAAAATAAGTCCAATGCAACCAATAACCTGGCCAGATTTTGAAAAAGTTGAATTACGGGTCGGTACCATCACCGAAGTCTTTGATTTTCCGGAGGCTCGAAAACCGGCTTACAAATTGACTATAGACTTTGGAGACTTAGGTACAAAGAAATCCAGTGCTCAGATCGTAAAACACTACGCCAAAGAACAACTGGTTGGAAAACAGGTCGTCTGTGTGATCAATCTTCCACCAAAACAAATCGGACCATTTATCTCAGAATGTTTAACCACCGGATTTGCCGATGAAAATGGAGATGTGGTTTTGACTGAGCCCGAGAGAAAGGTTCCAAATGGAGCTAAGATGTTTTAAGGTCGAGCACTTTTTATTTTGATATACTGTTCACATATGCCAAAACCAACAACGATAGCTGAATACATCACTTCTTGTCCCAAAGACACTCAAAAGAAATTGAAAGAGTTACTGGCTATTTTGCGTTCAGCTGCACCTAACGCCATAGAAGGCATCAAATGGAGCATGCCGGCACTATCCTACAAGAGAATGCTCTTTGCTTTTGCCTTAGGTAAATATCATATTGGTCTCTATCCGACACCTTCACCGATCCGCGCATTTAAAAAAGATCTAACAAAATACAAAACCTCTGTAGGTGCGATACAATTTCCACTTGATAAACCACTGCCAGTAGCTTTGATTAAAAAAATTGCTAAGTTTAGAGTAAAAGAAAGTTTAGAAAAAATATGACCACACGACAAATCATCGCTAACTTCCTCGAGCTCCAAAGCATCTACGCCTTCACTCGAAGAAAACTGATCACGGCAGATCGATATGTCACTATCGCCCAAAAAGGACTGGTATCTCCTCGAGATTATGAAAATCAAGTTCTCCATGAATCACTGATGGAGCATGTTGGTCATTTACCCATTCTGGCTACATTTATGTATTCTCATTTGGAAAATAAAGATAAGGTTGATCTTGGCCGAGTGCTTATCATGCTTGCTATCCATGATATAGGCGAAACGATCACTGGAGAAATATTTGCCTACACTAAAACTGATAAAGAAGAACAAGAAGAATACGAAGCTGCACTTTCCCGACTGCATCCTGACCTCATACCATATATGAAAGAATTTGAAGCCGCAGAAAGCTGGGATGCCAAATTTGCAAAATCTATGGATTCAATGGCACCAAACATTCATGAGATGTATATGCCGAAAGTTACCATGGCTCGTTCGGCAGCACTCGGTACAGGCGTTGATGACATCATTAAGAAAAAAAGAAAGTATATGGAGTGGGATCCCTTTCTGCTCGAGACATTTGACCTGTTGATGGAACAGTACAGAGCGGCAATAGAAGGCAGGGAAGGATCCTTCAAGGTTGAAGGATATGACGTGGTGTAGTGTTGCCATTTCTACATCTCAATGGTAAAGTCAGCGAGCAGACAATAACAAACCCTGCTACACACGCACCATGACAATTAGCAAGTTCTACTTCCTTGAGGGTCCCCTCAAAGCAACACCTGAAACTGACAGAGGAGAGATGATCGGTCTCCTCGGCCCTGTGCAGGAAAGAGGTCTCGTCATAAATCCCCATGAAGACAAGTGCTTCTATCCTTATGCTGCCCTAACAACTACAGATGAGGAACGGGTCAAGAATCTCACCGTTCTCTGCACGCACTACATCCCAGCCTATATCGAAGCGGGCGGACTGGTATTTGTGGTAGGCCGAACCACACTCGAAGTCTGGAACGGATCCTCTAGCGAGATCTCCGTCAGTCATTCAACGGGTCGAGGACGGAGGGAAAGCAGCCGTGCCCAGTTGTTCTTTGAAGTCACCGATCTGAGTATTGACCAGATGTCGGCAGTTGTCAGCGCTCTCAACGTCAAAGGGCTGCACAGAGAACGACTAGGCGAGGCTCTCGTTTACCACAGAGCATGAGGACAAGCCCTCACACAAGCGTCGCACCGGAAACGGTGGGGCGCTCTTTCATTATCGCGTCCAGACTCACTTGTCTGGTGCGTTTTTCTTTTCTCCAAATCAAATCTTGAATATTTCTTAATAAATACTTGATGTCAATATGGTTATACTGTTTCAATGTCAGAAATCACTGAAGAACAATTTATTAATGCAAAAACTTGTGGAGAAGAATTATACAAGACTTTTAAGGGTGTTTATTGTCCGTATTTTCAGGAAGAGGTTGTGTTTAATGCTAAAGGATTAGAACATCTCAAATTTAAACAAAAGAATCAAGCTCGAATAGTAGAAGATCAGTATATAAGACTTAAAATATTAAAATTTGCACCTGAAGTTTTAAAACAAACCCGGACCATTCAGGGAATATCCGAGCAAAAGGTCTTTGAGCTACAGCGTAGTAATCACAGGAATCATCATATCTTGGTTGACGCTATGTATTATGAATTTGTGGCCATTATTACTCAAGTGAGAGTACGAGTTATTGTTAAACAAATAGGAACTGGCCCTAAATATTTTTGGAGCATTATCCCGTTTTGGAGTACAGACCGGAATCTGGGTGAAAGAAAGTTACACTATGGCAGTCCGGAACATGATTAAAGTAAAAAACACCGCCAGAAGCGATGTCTTTTATCAGTACCTGGCTACGGTTTGTTAAACATTGACCGTGAGAGGGCAAGCCCATCCAAGCACTACCTGTAGTATATAAAAAAGAAATACAAAATCAAGCCTTGACAACCCCTACCCACATGACCTACCATAAACCCCATGTTAATGACATCCCTAAAAACAATCTGGTCTAGCTTTGCCTAATTGTTTTTTTGTCATTCAATTCTCTCAATTTAATAATAAATACTACGCACACATTTTGTGTGTGAATCACTATGCACGATATTGAAATCAAAGCCCTGATTGACCAGGAAAAAGCTAAACAATTAAACACTATAAACCTTATCGCTTCGGAGAACTACGTATCGGTAGATGTTCTTGAGGCCCTTGGCAGTGAATTTACCAATAAGTATTCTGAAGGATATCCACACGCTCGGTATTATGGCGGCAATGAATTTACCGACAAATTAGAACTTCTCTGTCAAAAACGAGCTTTAGAATTATTTAAACTTGATGAAGCAGCATGGAGCGTCAATGTTCAACCACTATCAGGATCTCCGGCCAATCTAGCCGTATACACGGCACTGGTTCCACTTGGTGGAAAAATCATGGGACTATCTCTAGCTCACGGGGGACATCTAACTCATGGACACAAAGCCTCACTCAGTGGTAAATGGTGGACACAAGTACCATATACTCTCAACAAAGAAACGGAGCTACTCGACTATGATGCATTGATGCAAATTGCCATGACAGAAAAACCGGCGCTCATTGTCGCTGGGTATACCGCGTACTCAAAAATAATCGATTGGAAAAAGATGCGTGAGATTGCAGATAGTTGTGGTGCACTATTACATGTCGACATGTCACATATCGCAGGTCTCGTTGCTGCCGATCAATACCTGTCTCCATTTCCATATGCTGATACTGTCATGACTACAACACACAAAACTCTTCGCGGACCACGAAGCGGTTTGATATTTTCTAAAAAAGAGTTCTCGACCAAGATCGACAAAGTGGTGTTTCCAGGCCTGCAAGGTGGTCCCCACATGAATCAGATAGCAGGAGTGGCTGTAGCTCTCAAGGAAGCAGCAGAACCTGCCTACCGCTCATATGCAGCGCAAGTTATCAAAAATGCACAGGCGCTCGCCACAGAGCTCCAAACACTGGGTTGGAGGGTAGTTTCCGGTGGAACTGATACACATGTATTCCTATTGGATACTTGGCTCAACGGTAAAGGCATAGGTGGTCAGGCAGCGAGTGATGCACTGGAAAAAGAGGGAATTATAGTAAATAAAAACACTATTCCATACGATGAACGATCACCGGTTGACCCCTCAGGCATCAGACTTGGTACTGCAGCCGAAACTACACGTGGTAAAATAGAAACAGATATGGTGAATCTAGCTCGTCGAATAGATTCTATTTTAAAAAATAATTTTTCTAAATAAATCTATGATTGCAAATGGAAAAGAAATTGCAGAACATATTTTGCATAAATTAGAAAGTAAGTTTCATCATGAAAAGAAAGTCTGTTTTATACAATTTGGAAATGATGCAGCCAGTACTTCGTTTATCAATCGCAAGAAAAAGATTGCCGAGCGACTGCATATCAAAGCTGACATCGTACATGAGCCTACTCCATTATCCAATGATTGGGCTTTGCGCCTGATGAAAGAGGTTATTGCTAAAGGGTATGACGGTATAGTAGTCCAATTGCCGTTACCTCGTGTACTTGATGCGCACTTATTGATCAATACTGTTCCTGCTGCTCAGGACATAGACTTGTTAGGTGAAGAAATGTTACTTCGATATCAGCACCAAAAAACAAAACGTATACCCCCAGTGGCTTTTGCTGTGGCAGAGATATTGTCGCGGTACAATGTAAAATTGAAAGGCAAAAAAGTTGTGGTGCTTGGTAAAGGAAAATTGGTAGGCGGGCCAGTAGCAGAGTGGTTTAAACAACAAAATGTAGAAGAGGTTATCGCTTTTGATTATACAGCGGATAAAGAGGAGCGGGCTAAAGCCTTGAAGGCAGCGGACATCGTGGTGACC
>JBDKKY010000025.1:0-7914 GCA_039795875.1 Candidatus Parcubacteria bacterium
TTCCGTAACTGATGGTTGAGGTTGCGAGTTCGTCGGTGGTCCAGGTGATGGTGGCGGTTGTAGACGTGGTACTAGATGCTATGTTTGATATCACTGGAGGTGTTGCATCAGGTCCAGAAGGAAGAGTATAAACCACAACCAAAGCAGGTCGCGTAGCAGCAACTGCTCCTTCAGCTGAATCGAACTGCAAGCCGTCGATATCTAACACGGTTGTTTTATTTATAAAAAATCCATAGTTTGGAGAGGCACCAGAAATCCAATTTTGAACCAAAGACCGTCCTGAAGCATTCAAAGTCGATGTTGCCAGACCAAGAGAAGCAGTACCAAGTGTTCCAAGAGAAGTAGGACTATAATCGTCAGCATTGTCAGTTCCTCCTGGAGCACCCCACGCGGTTGAAGCGGTTGAAGATGCCCAGTTTGCTTCTGTGGCAACCCAAGGTACTATTGATCTATAGATAGTATATGTATTGGCAGCTGAGTTATTAGTCACATTGTACACAATCTTTACATCGGTCACTGTTGCAGTTGAAGGAATAGAGGACACATCCCATTTCATGAGTCCGTTGGCATATGGACCTTCTCCGTCTACAAGCATAGTTGTAGCTGTGGCAAAGTTAGATGACGTTGCCAATCCACTGAGATAGGTATCTGTATACCCACTGTAACCATTGATACCTTGTCGCAGTGTTGTTGTGGCTGGACCTGAAGGGATTGAAGATGGTGTTGTAAATATATAATCACTTGAGGAGCTTATGTTATTTGATGCATCTTTTGATGCCATGCGAAAGTGATACAGCGTAGATGTTGCCAACCCTGTAATATTGACACTATGAGTTGTCACCAAGGTTGGATCTAAAGTTGTTGAGGATCCATACGATGTAGTTAGGCCGTATTCCACTTGAGTTGAGGCGGCTTCGTTTGTTGTCCAACTCACCGTCGCAGTATTTGGTGTAGGAGTGGTTGTAGAAACCGCAGAGATGATAGGAGGAGTCGTATCAACAGCTCCTGACATAGAAAGACGAACAGCAACACCTAGATCGGTCGAGGTGGCTCCGGCATTAATGTTCCAGATAGTCAGCACGTTCTGTCCATTTACCAAAGCACTCTTATACGCTGTCACATCATATGTTGTAAAAGTTGGAGTGTTTGCCGCACCTGCCCAACCATTGGTTGTAACTGTTTGTGATTTATCAAAATATTCTGTACTGCTTCCTGTAGTGGGAGCCGTGACCGAAGCGTTAGTTGAGTTCAGAATCAAAGTTCCATTCAACCAAACCATTACTCCATCATCATCATCCAGATGCAGTGTTAGGTTACTGTATGATGCTGTTGTAGTTGCCGGAAATGTCACTCGCTGCATAATGCTGTGCACTTGTGGTGTTGTTGTGCCCAATCCTCCAAATGCATCAATAGGTGTGTTGATCCATCCTGGTCGAGCAGCATCAGTTCTGTATCCAACTCCAAGTTCCCCGTTTGTCCAACCAGCAGTTGTGGCGTTGAAAGCATTCTCCCACCATTTTCCAGAGTTATTGGCTGACCAGTCCGGGTTAGACCCAACGGCTGATGTATAGTCGACATAATATTTCATACCAAACAAGCCGTTTGAAGAAGTACCTGTTCCCGCTCCCTCCCAGGTGTTTACCAAGATCTGGCGCGTCAAATCATTCATATGAACAGTTCTCACTGTTGGGGAAACCCACTGCGGAGATCCTGTACCCTGTACCAAACGAATCTCATAGTCTCCATAGGCAGCTGAGTTTGTGTGCAAATATCCGATACCAGGATATGTTCCGTTACTACCTCCTCCAGGAGCCTTATCTCCAAATCCTCCTGAGTCCAATTCCCAAATACCTCCATCAAGTGTGGTTGTGGTGGTTCGAGCATCTCCCTCCGCAGGTGAGTTATCTCGCATTTCGTAGAGATCTGAGATATGAGTGTGTCCGACGAAGTGGTTAATGTGACCATATGAGGCCAACAAGTTCACAAATCGATCTCGGTTCGCAGGATCAGCATCGAGAGCATCACCAATGTGGTTTCCACTTGTTTGTGACGGCACAGGATAAGCTGGTTCGTGAGCCATCACCGCAATGTGCTGTTTGTCGGTCTTCTTAATTTCATTTTTAAGCCACTCAAAGACCTGCTCATGAACCCGGCCGGTAGTGTTCACCGCATCTGATGATGTAGCAGCATACTGGTTCAAAACAATCATTCGCACGTCTCCAACGTCATAGGCGTAGTTAGTGGTCGATGAAAACGTGTTGGGCATTTGAGAAAAGTTCCATCCCGCTCCACCGTTGATACCAGGCACAGAGTATGTTTGATAGGTTGCATACATCTTTCTCATCGTAACAACATCAGATGCATTCTCTGCTTCGTGGTTACCTTCAGCCAAGAACAAAGGAATATTGGCAGCACCAGCGGTTGAACTGGCATAGGCAGATACTCCGAAAGCCACTGATGACTCCAGACCATCTGTACCATCGTAAGCGATATCTCCAGCCCAGTTAAACGTATTGATTGTCCATCCTCCAAGTTTTTGTAGTAACGCCTGGTCCATATCCGATACCATATCTGCTCGGGTACCACCTCCGTCTGACATAAAGGTCAATGTTGTTTGCACAGCCCTAACACTGTGTATGCTGAATACAGCAATAAAGGTAAATAAAAGTGTTAGAAAAATATTTCTTAGACTTTTTTTCTTACTAGGATGATTAGAAGATAAAATGGTAGGCATTCTGGTGAGCGATTATAATAAATTTGACTCTCTTTATTATATGTTCTTTCCTCGTAAAATCCAAACAATTTTGGCTGTTTTTTCCTCTAGACCATATTTTATGATAATCTCAATAGTATGAAAAAGAATTCTGTTGTCTATACAGTAGTGATTGCAGTCGTTTTTGTGATTATTATTTTAATAAATATACGTTCATTAAAATCTTCGCCTGTTGAAAATAATCAGATCTCTGAAGCTTTAGCATCTACATCTCTAGCCAGAATCTCTACTGCCACCTCCTCAACAGCGACTTCTACAGCCACCTCTACTCTTCCTGGTAAAACATACTCATATTCATTTTTTGGTATAGGTAAAAATGATCACGGCCAATTTGGACCAGGTGTTTCTTCTGTCACAAACCGCCGCTCATATACTCTTAAATTACCTTACGAAGTAAAGAAGCTCTATGCCGGCAAGGGTCATATGATGGCCATTACCAAAGCCGATGAGGTCATCAGTTGGGGTCAAAATGACGTAGGACAGCTCGGATATACCACCAAAGAATCATTTACCACTAATGCCAAAAAAATAGATGGCCTGAGCGATATCATCTCGCTAGCTTCAACCAATAACCACTCTTTAGCCTTAACTGCCAAAGGTGAAGTATTTGCCTGGGGTCAAAATTATACTGGTCAGTTAGGTGATGGTACGCGCCAAAATAGAGCAACTCCTGAACTGGTGAAAGGCTTGCCAGCTATTTCTAAGATCGCCGCCGGGCACAAATTTTCCTTAGCCTTAACGGCTAGCGGAGAGGTGTATGCTTGGGGTGCTTCATGTGATACTTCTGCCTACAATCGCGGTAAAGCTCTATTGGCCAAGATGGGATCAAATATTATCGGTCTTCAAGGTGGCTATTATGACAATACCAGCAACAGTGGAACCCCGTATGATCTTGATCAAGATTGTATCAATGAAGAACAGATCAAAATCAAATCCCCTACTCCTATCAAACTCCCGACAAGTGGCATCTCCCAGATCTCTGTCGGCTATGGACACGCCCTAATGCTACGCAACGATGGTAAAGTGATCGCTTTTGGTTGTAACCTATATGGACAGCTTGGAAATGAGCCTGGAGCGAAGAAAGGCCAGTGGATGAGAACGGTTGATGGGTTAGAAAACATCAAGGCTGTGGCGGCTGGAGCCCGCCATTCATTATTCCTCGACACAGGGGGCAATGTATATGCAGCCGGTGCAAACTTTAAAGGCCAACTGGCCGATCATTCTTCAGTCAATCATGGAAAAGTTGCCAAAGTTGCCGGATTACCACCTATCAAGAGCATTTATGCTGGCTTTGATTATTCAGTCGCCGTAGCGACTGATGGAACAGTTTGGGGTTGGGGCATCAATGATGAAAATTTCTTAGTAGACAACTTGCCCAGCACCCTAGATTTTCCGATACAGATCCGAGACAAAGCAGTATCACAGGTCATAACCGGCGGCATGTTCATTGTATTCCGCTAATTACCCAATAACCCTCTGAACCGCCCAACCTACTCCCAATACAGTAATAATAATCGCCAAGATTTTGATCAATGTTGGATACCACTTCTTGTGTCGCGCCCATAAGATAAGTGGTAAAGCGATGGCCACTATCACAAGTTGGCCAATCTCGATTCCGATATTAAAAGAAAATAAAGAAGAGACAAGATTTTCCTCTGGAATATGAATCTCTTCCAACAAGCCAGCAAATCCCAGACCGTGGAAAAGTCCAAAAAAGAATACCGTGGCCACTTTGGCCTTAGTGCTGCTAAAGACCTGTCTGTAGCCCAAAAATACCGTCGTAAAAGCCACATACGCGATAGATAAGGCGATCAATGGTTCTGTAATACGAGTACTAAGAGTAAGAATGCCTAATCCAGCCAATATCAGGGTAATACTGTGAGCAATAGTGAATGTAATAGTCAATTTTAAAATCTCTCGCAATGAGACAAAGACCAACAACAGCGAAATCACAAAAAGAATGTGATCTGCCCCGCTTAGGATATGTCCCACACCCAACTTTAGGAAATCCCACATGTTGTCCCAAACATTTGTACTTTGATTTCGTATTAGCCGAACTACATCTTCCTTGTCGCTATATTTTTCAATAAATTCGGGAGCATTATTGGTCACAAAAGCTTGAATCTCTTCGGGTGTCGCATCAGGATGTTCGTTCATGTATTCAACCAAAACTTTGGGCAACAATTCGTGTGCTTCCGCAGGTAAACCAGCAAAAACCGCTGATAATAAAAACATACACATGAATATCTTTTTGAACATATACAAACGATCATATCATGATATAGTTTTCTTATGAAGAAATTCCTCACCCGAAACATCGTGGTTGTTTCTATTGTTAGCTTCTTTACTGATATAGCTAGCGAGATGCTCTACCCTATCTTACCGCTCTACATTCGCAAAATTGGTTTCGGTCCATTGATGGTAGGAGTCATCGAGGCCTGTTCAGAAGCTGTGTCAGGATTCAACAAAATTTTTTTTGGCCACCTATCTGACACTTTCAAAAAGAGAAAGATATTTATACAGATCGGCTATGGAGTGTCAGCAGTGGCCAAACCCTTGATCGGATTATTTCCAACAGGCTGGTTTATCTTTGGCGCCCGAGTGATAGATAGAGCTGGCAAAGGTATACGGACCTCTCCTCGAGACGCTCTTATCACGAGCGAAACCACTCCAGAATATCGCTCTCGAGCTTTTGGCTTCCATCGTAGTATTGATACATTGGGTGCGGTTATCGGTCCAGTCGTAGCTTTCTTATTACTCCTCAAATACCCTGGCGAGTATGCTTTAATTTGTTTGTTGGCCTTAATCCCTGGCATAATTGCTTTTGCTTTTACATTTATGATTCGCGAAGAGTCAGCCGCTCTTGTTGGGGCGGCTGATGTAAAACCGCGACGGTACAAGTTAAATATGTTTAAAGAATTTTTTAAATCTAGTTCAACCTCTTATCGAAAACTGTTGTACGGATTTTTCTTTTTAGCCTTGTTAAATAGCTCAAACATGTTCTTGGTGCTGCGAGCCAAAGAAGCCGGTATATCCGACATGTATATCTTGTTTGGATATATAGTCTATAACCTAATATTTGCCCTATCTGCCTATCCTATCGGTGTGGCATTGGATCGATATGGCCATAAAAGATTTTATATTCTTGCTATCTGTATTTTTGCTCTGACATACGGACTCTTTGGTACAACATTTACTAGCGCAGTTGTATGTATCGGATTGTTTGCTATGTACGGCATATTCTCTGCTATCGAAGAAACCGCCAGCAAGTCGTGGATATCTTTGTATATACCTGATGACGCACGAGGTACCGGTTTTGGTTTACAGGCATTGGTAAATACTGTTGGATTTTTGATTGGCTCGGCTTTGACAGGACTAGTGTGGCAGTTGACTGGTGGCACGACTATCTTTGCCACAGTCTCATTGTTGGCATTGCCTGTAGCTCTGTATTTTATATACCTTCAACTCCCTACTCCGGCAAAGCAGTTTTAAATGTATTGATAGCTTCGGCTACTTTTTGTTTGTATTCGGCCAAAGCAGCGTCCCAAGCTGCATCTCGAGTTACAGCTAGTTTATTTAAAGTTGTTTGAGAAGTTCCCATACGAGTGATTTTCCCTTTAAAAACTTCCAATACAGATTTCAATCCTCCTGTAGTATTATCGAAAATTTTTCTGACATCTTTCAGAGCTTTGCAATCAGCCTTTGATGTATCCAATATCTTTTTAACATCATTTTTAAAAGTATTCTCAGCAGTTGTAAATGAGGCCTTGCGTGCTACCACTAGGTCATTGATACCAGCGCGATAATCTTGCAATAGTTGCTGGACTTTTTTATTTCTTTCTCGAGTCAGTCCATAAATTTGATCATTTAAATTTACCAGTTGGGCCAATACGGTTTCTGATCTTGCACTATTTTTCAGGTCCTCAATGTAAGCAGCAATTTCTTTATCAAAACCCTCAACAAAAGATACAATAGCGGCATTTTGTTTAGATCTAACCGCCCCTATCTCTTTGGTCCGCAGCTTTTCTTTGTTGACATACGCGCTCTCGATATCGGCGATCTTCTTATTGTTCTGTACTTCGAAGACTAGTATGCGCGCGCAATAACTGTGGAGCAGCTGATCCGCCGGATGAGCGCTGACAAAAGAGGGCGCCATAATCCCCGTCAATATCAATATGGCCCATGTTTTATTCAGTAGTAGCTTTCTCATCGAAAATAAAATTGAATTCATTGATAATATTTTTATCAGAATCTATAAACTTAGCCTGATCCCCTTCTTTGGACACAATTGTTTTTTCTTTTGGTATGTTTGCTTCTATGGTTACGTTGAAAGCATCAGCTTTTTCTTGAAGGACAGCTGATTGGTTAGTGTTGTTTGCGCTATTCCCTCGAGTGCTGGAACCATTGGTAAATAACCATATACCGAGAACAATCACAGCAAGACACACTAGAGAAATATAAAAGGCTTTTTGCTTCTTGGAGATCATATTACATCCACATTCCCAATATCCAACCGAAGATTACAAATAAGACGAGTTGGTAGCCAGCTTGAATCCAAAACTTTTTCCAAGCTATAGATCTACTGTCTCCAGACCACATACACGCTGCTGCTGTTGTCGGCATAACAAACGCTAGCCATATGCCGAACGCATTGTGAATACCTGTAACACCGTCAGCACGTAGTATACCAATGTACCAAGCCAATACATAGGCTTGCAGTAAAGCTAGGATAAATTGTGTTGTGTACAATTTCCACATGCCTTTACTTGCCTCTTTGCATTGCTCTGGGGTCATACCAGCAGGACCAGTAAGCTTCATCCAGACTTTACCAAAAAATCCCATATACCAAATTGCGCCGAGTACCATGGCGGCGATTCCACAGACTAGAACTGCGGGGTAGTTTATTGTGATGTTGTTCATACATATATTGTAGCAGGATTTTGAGGTTGATATGATAGTTGACGATCGATGATTTAAAGGTTATTGTACATTCGTCTGAAACTTCCACCCTAACCCCAATTCTTGAACCATGAGACCTAATTATCCCGAATGTTTCCAAAATCATACAAACTTTGGCCTCTACCGCCATGCAAAATTCAACTCTGCCAGAGGCGAACTCAAACCCGAATCCGTCGCCATGT
>JBDKKY010000026.1:0-6999 GCA_039795875.1 Candidatus Parcubacteria bacterium
TTTTCTCGTATGAATATCAAGATATATAACTCCTTCGGTAAAACTATTTAAAAAATCTGCCTCGTGGGAGATAACAATAACCGTCTTTGGATATTCTCGTAGAAAGGTTGTCAGATATTCGATACCAGCTTTGTCGAGGTTGTTAGTTGGCTCATCCAACAGTAATAGATCTGGATCTTGAATCAAGGCACTGGCCAAAAGTAGTCGGGCCTGTTGACCTCCAGAGAAATCTTTAATCTTTTTTTCAAGCGGTGCCTTTAAATGGACAATCTCTACCGCTGATTCGATGCGAGGATCAATATCATATATTTTTTCTTTAAAACATTTTTGGAAAAATTCTCGAACCGTCAGTTCTAACTCATCTCGTGGGATGACTTGTCGTGAGACGGCAATAGATAGGCCTTTATTGATATGAAGCTCTCCTTCGTCTGGCTCTATTTCTCCTGTAATAAGCTTAAAAATAGTACTCTTTCCTGCTCCATTTTGCCCCATCAAGGTAATCTTGGCACCTTTACGAATAGAAAAAGACACCTCTTCAAGGATAGGACGGTTTTTGACATGCGAGTATGAGACCTCATCAAACTTTAAAATAGATTCTCCCCAGTTATTTGACATAAGATTATAGTGTACATTTAGTTTTAGTGTTTGTCTATGTATTGGGGAGATATACGCTTAAAAATAGGGTTGTATTTTATGAAGTGAACTGCTAATATAGCTTTATCTTTATACGGAAACGCATAGAGAGATTGACAATTTAATATATTCCTCTGTAGCTCAGCGGTAGAGCAGTTGCCTGTGTACATAGACACCATCTTTGGTTTATCATTAGACATGCCAAAGAAACGTCTTTACACCAACAGAGCTGCCTATATGGTTCAAGCAGTCAGTAAACGTAGGGTTAAACTACGCCAAATGGCTCGAGACTATAAAGGCGGCAAATGTGAAATTTGTGGATACGATAAGTGTAGTAGAGCGTTATCTTTTCACCATCTTGATCCAAAAGAAAAAGAATTCGGTGTATCTGATAAAGGTTTGACCAGATCATGGTTAAAAATTCAAAACGAGATAGATAAATGCATCTTGATTTGCGCCAACTGTCACATGGAAGTCCACGAAGGTGTTACGCAGCTTCCGGTGCGAAAGCCCGGTCGAAAATAAGGTGAATTGCTGGAACCCCCTCTCTGGAAAGATAAGGGGCAATCAGCAGCCAAGCATTGTAGAAATACATTGAAGGTTCAGAGACTATCCTTTTCAGGAGTAGTTCTGTTAATTCAGAACGAAGCGCCTTACGCCTAAGTGATGAAAGTTATATGGCGATGATATAGTCCACACCGTTAGTAATAATGGACAACGTGTAAGCAATTGGTCGTAGGTTCGATCCCTACCGGAGGAGCAAAATTGACTAAATATGAAAACAGTGTTACTTTAACCGAGTAGCACTTTTTCAATTTTCAACCCCACACCTTTATGAATCCCGAACTCATTCAATTACTTGAGGAAGCCTCTTGTAGGCTTGCTGAAACCGAGGAGCTTTTAACCAGAGCACAGAAAGACATTGACAGCATTACAGTCCCAACCGAACAAATCTCAACACTTGTGCGACGCCATCGAGCTGCCCAAGAACGATTTCAATCTCAAAGATCAGGCATTTTTATGAGCCTGGTCAACATTACACTTCTTTTTCCCGACACACATTTCAGCGGATTGGTGTCTGGTGGTGCCACCTCAGAATCAGTCTGCGTTGAACCTACGCCAGAACCAAGAATCAAAGTTTGGCGTCCAGTTCATGAAAAAGTAAGATTCATGACTCCGACAGAGTTTGTTAGAGGCTATCCAATTTTTAATTTCTCCAGATCGCTCATCTACCAGATTCGTGATGCAGTTGCTGGTCTCAAAAAGGTTGGCGACACCGAGACATTGCAACAAGTGGCTGCATTGTATCGTGAGACTTTTGCTGAATTGGCCCCCTCCTAACTCCGAGCCTTCATTGCATGTTCAATCCGTGCACATGGGGCTTTTTTGTTTTTCAACAATACTCTGTCGAACATCCTCCCACACGCGGAGCATGTGAAAATACCCTTATTTTGTAAGGGTATTTTCATTATATATCTGTAGAAGTTCGAACCTAATTAACTTTTATAAAACTCTCCTGCTGCGTAATTATCCAAAATCTTTTTACTTGGAAAAAATAATGGCGACGGTAAATCATTTAACTCAAACCATTTCCACTGTGTTATCTCATCTGGTTCCATAACTTTAGGTTCGTCTACATTATCATTCTTCAACAATAATCCAACTGTAACAAAATGTGCATTTGCCCCAATATCATTTGTCAGACTTATAACTTTTAAATCATTAATAGAAATATCCAAACCTGTCTCTTCAGATACTTCCCGTTTCGCTCCTTCTTCAAAACTTTCTCCATAATGAAGTTTTCCTCCAGGCATTGTCCAAGTTCCCTCACCTTGCAATTCACTGTCAGCCTTAGCAGGGTCAACATGACGTTGTCCAAGAAGGACTTTGTTGTTATTTAAAATCATCACACCGAACCCTGTACCAATTTTTTTAGGCTCCATATGGGTTTATTGTAACATAATTGATTTCCGAACATCCTCACCACAGGAGTACTTCTATTTTTGCAAGCAAAAATAGGTCGCCCACACGCGGAGCAAATTTGACTTTATATGCAAATAATGGTATTTATATACCAGCTCTTTCACATGTTTGGTTGTATCTTTGAGGACATTTATGTGTTTTGAAAGATACAACCAAACCCTCTGGAGGTATCACAAACCCCAACTCCACAAACTGATGCGCGCTCTAATATTCTTGATAATCACCCCTTTTCTATGGAAGAGGATCAGCTGGCGGACCCGGATTGGATACGTAATGATCCTCCTGGCAATCTGTCTCATGTTCTCCGTGTTCGGAGGACCTCAATTTCAGATCCTGGGCCAGGGCCAAGCGCTATATGCTCTCGGTCTTCTGGCCTTGGGCTGCTACACCTTGCCCCTGAAGGAGTCGAGGCATCCTCTCTGGGAATAACCCCCCTATCATCTCAACCTGCCTCACCGGCGTACGACCAGCAATGGTATCGTACGTTTTTTATTTTTCCATAATCACTACTCGAACATCCTCACCACAAGAGTACTTCTTGTTTTGGCTTACTTCGCTGTATGTTAAAATTAGTAGGCGCTTAATTATTCGTTTCTTAATAAAAAAAATAATATGAAAACAAATAGTAAAAAATATGTTGATGGGTTTGTGATACCGATAAAAAAGAAGGATGTAGCAGCCTACAGAAAGATGGCAGAATGGGGAGCTCGAATGTGGAAAAAGAATGGCGCCTTGGAGTATTTTGAGTGCATAGGAGATGATCTTGAAATTAAAAAAGGTATGCCACAAAAAGGTTTTATTAAACTTGCAGGGCTTAAGGCTGACGAGACTGTTGTGTTCTCCTGGATTGTATATAAATCCCGCGCCCATAGAGACCAAGTGAATAAAAAAGTAATGAATGACCCCAGTATGAAAAATTTTGATCCCTCTACCATGCCAGTTGATATGAAGCGTTTTGCGTGTGGTGGATTTAAGCCGATAGTTGAAGCCTAATCTATTAAAGCAGTTTGAATACCACCCCTCGTCCGAAGCATAATTGACTAAATACGAAAAAGGTGTTACTTTAACCGAGTAGCACTTTTTCGTTTTCACACAGAATACAAACCTCAAACCACAAAAAATAATTATGCTTCGACAAAATAGACGGCATAGACACCGATGTTCAAATTGCGGATGTATATGGGAGCATGACGATTCCTGCTATGACAATACCGAGGCACACACATGCCCAACGCCAGGGTGTGGAGAGGAACAATATAGGAAATATAATGGAATGATGCCTCCTAGCTTTTCCCAAAGCTGTCTCTCACCTGGACAAAATGGAGGAGGGTTAGAACCGAAACCTTTAACCATCATTCAACCAAAGCAAGCAGAAGCAATCACAGATTGGCCAAATCAAGGCTGCTGGTGAACATCACTAATCAGCACACCGTGACACCGCCCTCATCGGCACCGAAGGCCTCCCCTTGGCGACGAGGGGTGGCTTTTTTATTTACATACCCTTCACCAAACAATACCGATGCGATCTCTTATCCTCCTGTATCACGACAAAATTTTTAAAATATTTTCTCAACGTCTCTTCCCCATCTGTATTTTTTCTGACATCCAAGATCAATACCGCACCATCATTCATATTAGAATAGACTTTATCAATGTATGTAGACACAGGAAAATGGTGACCCCAAGCAAGTAAAGACAAAACTAGATCGAATTTTTGATTTGGTATATCGTTTGAACCTGTCACCTCCATTGTAGAAATATTCTTTTCTGGCACACCGTTGTCCACCAACAACAACTTCGCTTCGATCAGTGAATTGTAAAATGATGCCGTATCTTGGAAATAAAAATGGGTCTTACGGTCAATCTGTGTCTTGTCTAACAAATATAGATGAACTTGATTCTTATAATATTCTGACACGTATACATTGTACGCCGACAATCCAGAGCCGATATCCAACATGTTTGTACATTGCGCTGGCAAGAAATGTTTAATCATGAGAAATTCGCAAAACATATCATAATTAAAATCATTTCTAATAGCTCTTGGTAAGAACCAAGATTTTAATGCATATGAAATTTTATAGAAACCTCTTGTTTCTATCTTGTGAAGTACCTTAGATAATAAAGTCCAGTTTGCGTATTGGGTTCGCTGAGGAAGCAAGTACTTAAACAGTTTTGATGTGATTTTCAGATTTCGCATAGGAACATGATAGCATGAAATTAAAAGGCTTTTTATTCTCCTACAACCCCAACATCTTCAAAATCCCGGCGGCAAACGGATCTGCTGTCGCACCATACACCATCACACCTCCCAATAATCCCGTCACAGAAATAGCTACCAACGCACAAAGTGCCAATACTGTGCTTAGAGCGCGATGCGTCAAAACCTTACCCAGGCCTCCAACAATCTTTGGCAGTGCACGCTTTGATCCGATCCATACAATAATTTCTCCAAGCAATAAGGCTCCATATATCCAGACTGAAATCGCTGCAAACATTGAATGCATTTCTACCAAGTCATGGTTGGGACGAAGGAGATGTTCAGCGGCTTCGCCTGTATATAAAGCTGCGCATGCCCCAAGAACCCCCAATACCAGAAATATTCTTTCTATTTGTTTCCATGACGTTTGAGGGAACCATGTATATAATGGAATTATCTTTAACAAAGAATATATACACAGCAGAGCAATTGGAAAGTGCACAATGATTGGATGAATGTTATATGTCATGTTTATAGTATACACCCCTGTGCTACCATGTATACATGAAAGAAACTCTGGCGATTATTGCTGCCATTTTGGTTATTATTGGCCACGTACCATATCTCCGCGATATGATCAAAAAGAAAATCCAACCTCATCCATATACGTGGCTTGTATGGACAATTGTCGCCTTGATCACATTCTTCGGACAAGTATCAAAAGGTGCTGGCATAGGCGCTTTGCCAACAGCAGTCGCTGAACTGTTTACTATTATTATTTTTATTTTCTCGATACGATATGGTTTTAAAGATATTTCCAAAGTTGATACATACTTTCTCATCATTGCCTTACTTGCAATAATCCCATGGATCATTACCAATGATGCAACACTCTCGGTTATTATTGCAGTTTCTATTGATGTTATTGCCTACATCCCCACCATTCGTAAGACCTGGAGATTTCCCAGGACCGAGACTCCATGGTTGTATAATGTAAATATTATTCGTCATGGTCTGACACTTTTTTCACTTCAAACCTATAACATCGCAACAACGATTCATTCTATTGCCATGGTGGGTACAAATAGTTTGATGAGAATTATTTTATGGAAAAAGAAAAGTGTTTCTTAATTACCACGGTATATTCTCGTCTTGAAACCAAAATTCTCCTGTCGGTCGAGGAGATGTAGCAATTGTATAAATCCCATCTGCCGCTTCTTCGGCGGTAATATCCGCCTCTGTGCCTCCCATATCAGTCTTAACCCATCCAGGGTGTACTGAGGAGACAGTGATATCTTTGAGTTGTAAAGCCAAAGTACGCGTATACATATTGAGGGCAGCCTTCGATATCTTGTATGCTGGATAATGATAGGGTTTGTGACTATCTGCTCTTCCAGCTTTATCAAGAGAGCCTGCCGTAGAAGATATATTGATGATATGTCCACCCGCGTTCATAAGAGGAACTAGGTGTTCTGTGAAATCAATTGTACCAATGACATTTATGTCTAATGTTTGTCGTAATTTTTCTGATACAACTCGAGTCTCTTCGTTATCCAGAAGTACAGCAGCGTTGTTTATTAAGACATCTATCTTTTGACCGGCCTTAGAAACAGATTGTGTACAATCCTTGATACTCAAAGATGTAGATAAATCTAAATGAAAAATGGTCAAATTGTCGTGGTGAGAAGGCTTATGTCTATACACCGTACCAAACACCCGCCACCCCTCATTCAAAAATTTGTGACATAGTGCGGCGCCAATTCCTTTATCTATACCAGTTATGAGAACGGTTTTCATGGGAATAGTATATCACTTATGTTTGATCAACAGATTATTCGACCTATCTATGGTCACACCCAGCCCAACAACAAGGACGGCGTTTTCCCTTTTTTAAATCCTCTGCCAATCTTTCTATATGTTGACGTCTAGTTTCTTCCTTTTTTACAGAAATAGTCCAACAAATCCATTCATTACGGGCTAGCGGGGTAAGACTCTCCCATTTTTCTAAAATCGTAGCATCCGCGGTTAGAGTTTTTCTCATATCTTCTGGCACTTTGTGGACCACACCTTGTGAGATTGTTTTTTTGGTCATATCAATATTAAAGCATCTTATCCATCAACAAACACTCTTGGTGACCGACATCATTTGGTAATATAGTTCGAATCACATATCCCAGTCTCTC
>JBDKKY010000027.1:0-6920 GCA_039795875.1 Candidatus Parcubacteria bacterium
CTGCTGATTCAATACTCCAATATCGTCGTCGTCCTTCTCGTACAAAATCAATCAACCCTCTTTTTTTAAGAATGTTCAAAACAGGGTAGAGGGTCATGCGGGGGATACGAGTGGCTCGAACGATATCAGCGATGATGAGCTGGGGGCTTTTGGTCAATGACTTGAGAATAGTAGTCTCCAGCCTACTCAGGTTTAATATATCGATGAATTCTTTAGAAAGCATACAGTGCCAGCATAACAAATGACGGTTAAACCGTCAATCAAGAATAGGTTTATAGGTTGTGGTGTAAGGCTGATCAGGAATATTAAACAATAAAATATAAAAAATGGCTATAGCCGACAACTAGACTTATTATGAATGAATGCAGTTACTCACGAACCTTTAAACCTCAAACTCTGAAATATTATGGAAATACGAATGACATCCTACTGGGTGACCGAACTCTTTGAAACTGGATTCCTAACTGAAGACCAGATACTCGACTTGGTAGACCCTTACATCGAAAGCAATGTCGTCAACCGCAAGTGCACAGTCGAATTGACCGCATTAAAACACATCGCCCTGGAACCCAAATCCATCGTCGAACTGATCACGCTGTGCAATCGCTGGAAATGGAATACCGACTCCTGTTCAGCGATCAAGATTCTTATCCTGGAACGGATGAAAGAATTGTCTCCGGAAGAATTGTTGGCTCTTGGTCCGGAGACAGGTGCAGAGTGGCACGAATGGCGCTTGATCTATAAAGCGCTACCTGATCTAGGTGTACTGACCGACGAGCAGTATGCTATTTGTGCGGGTCATTATGCGTTTTGGGAAACCGAGGTGGGTCGAGACGCCATGCGGGCACAATTGAATATCCGTTTTACCCATGACAGGTGGCACCATCTTCCGCAGGCAACATTGATCAGGTTCATGATAGGTGTCGGTAAGGTAAACCATAAAGATAATCCATATCGGCCTAACCTAAGTCTGACAGATGAATTTGTGGATGTCATCGATCTGACCAAATTGCCCCCGCAGGAGGTGTTTGATTTTGTCACGTGGTACCCCAGGCTTTGGAAAGATGTGGCCCGCATCGTCGACTGCGATAAGTTAAACGACGAACAGTTGATGGCATTCGTTCACCACACCGAAAGCAAGCGAGCGCAGACACTTCTGTTTGGACGACTGAGTGTTCATTCCAAAACCCCAACGGAATTGGTGGCTCTGGTGGCTAAGTACAACTGGACATTTGTCCGCGAGACCGTTGTTGAGGAGCTATCCACTCGCGACATGCCTGTAGCGGAATGGGTAGAGCTTGCCAGATCTGCCAAGAGCCTCGATGTCTGGAAAGTTCTGATCGAAGAAAGCGATATTACTCCAGAGGAGCTCGTGGTCTTGGGAATGGAAATCCACAATGAGAAACTGTGGGCCCTCATCGTACCTCATCTCGTGGCATTATCTTAAGTCTCACCATCGGACGTGTAACAGCATCCGGTGGTCTTTTATTATTTACCGCACATCAAAAAACCTCTCCTGATGCGTTTTCACATATTCAATTGCTTCATCAAAATAGGGCGACAAATAAGTAGAGACTCCTTTGAAGGTGTCGGTCTTTTCCAGAGTTTGTGCTAAAGATACCTCACGCATTTTCCAGACTTTTCCTTCGGTGGTCAATTGATTTAAAAAGGGGAGTAACTTATCCAATCCATATACAAATCGAGCTTCATCAGTTTTTCGTTCTTTATATTCTGCAATCACATCAGTTAGATCCGGGGTCAGAGGAAATTTCTGTTCTAATGTGTGTAATGCCTCATGCTCCCTGGCTGCTTTTTCATCGTGTCCAGTTTTCCCCCACAAAGGCACATCACCAGAATAGACCTCAACAAGATCATGAGCAAGGCAAAGTTTAAAAACTTTTGATTGATCCAGTGGGAATTTGTTGAGTTCGATGATATACCAGGCAGCTAGTGATAGTTGAAATGCGTGTTCGGCATCGTTTTCTGGACGAGGTCGCTCAGGATAATACAGGTCACGATCGATCGCGGCGAAGGAATACGATAGTTTTAAGATCTCTTCGAGCTCTTTAGGCATGGGGTAAATATAGCATAAATTAAAAAAGACCTTGTGTTCCGCTAGGCGTACTTACAAGGCCCGTTAGGCCGTTCCCTCGAGGTGAAAGAAATGACCCCGATATATCGGATTCCACACGGTAGTGCCGTAGCCCACAATCGCTTCAGTCGAGACGCCTGAAAATCCAGCAGCCTGTAACAGATCTCCTGACGTTATAGGACAGAACCGGCGGTGAATGAGTTGTGGGTATTCGCTCTCGGGATTTTCGATAAAGCTCATTTTGCCGCCGCGCTTGAGAATGCGATGAAATTCTCTCAAGAGTAAGTCCAAATGTTCCGGATACTTAAACCCAAAACAGATCGAAATGGCGTCGAAGTAACCTGTTGAAAAAGGAAGCTCTTTTCCTGGTTCGTTAATTTGGTCGAGGTCACAAAGAATCCGAGGGCGGAATGGGAAAGGATATCTCTCCAATGATGCTTCGCAGCCATCCAGTGCAACCACTTTTTTGTTCCCAGACGGTGCAATGTGCGTCGTGTGTCCACACATTGCTTCCAAGATATCTCCATCATACCGATCCAGCCTCCGTACAATAACCTGCTTAACCAGCGGAGGCCCTGTATAGTTTGTAAGAGCAAACGCACCTTTGCGCCAAATATCATCGGCATGGTATTCATGCATAGATTTGAGTCGCAGTGCCTGAAGGTTGGTGATGATAGCTATAACGTCAGACCCATCAGGGTCGGCTTGAAATGCTGTTTGTAACTCAATCGCCAATTCTTTGGCCCGTTCTGCATCTTTTTTATGAACAGTAAAGCTGCTCATCCAGGCCTGGGTTGCCATCTCTTCCATACCTTCGGGCGATCCAAAAAGGTGTCGGCTAATATTTGGAAGCAAGATCATTCGAGATTCTTGAAGAGGCTTTCTGTCGGCGACTGCGACCACTTCTTTATAATCTATGGTCATATAAGCTCTCCTTTCTGTGGGGTTTAGGTTCAAGGTTCAATGAGTACACCCTAACATGAAAATTTAAAATAAAAAACCGCCCTTAGGCAGTTTCCACGTGCTTCTTAAAATTTTCCAAAATCGCCTGCCAGCCATCTCTCTGCATCTCGATTGGATTTTCATCCTCGGCATCAAAGATCTCTACCACTTTCACAACATCTCCTTCAGGGATAAATTGGATTGTGGCTTTTCGGTCGCCAAAGGTGTAAGAAATTTTTTTAAATTCTTCGACTTCTGTATAAGTCCCGGCCATATCAAATCCCATACTGCCATCCTTGGCTTCCATTCGGGTTGAAAAGTTTCCACCAACTCGCAAATCATTTTCTGCATGAGGAGCATGCCAGTCTGCTGAGGCAAAAGCCCACTTCGTAATATGTTCTGGTTCATTCCAATATTTCCAAACCTTTTCTATTGGAGCCTGTATTGTCGTTTCGACGGTGATGTTTATTTTCATATGTACAGTATATCGCAGGGAAGCAGAGAAATGAAAAGGGAATTGTCTAATCTTGACATATATGAGTATGCACTGTATAAATATTGGCAGCACCTCCCACCTCTTTTCCGGAAGTGCACAACACCGAAACCCAATACCGCATGAAATCACTACGTTTGCCCGCCCTCGTTCTTGCCGCTCTCCTGCCCATCGGCTGCGCCGCACCGGCCAATTCCAAATACGGTCCACCCAAGCCGGCGGCCACCACTCCAGCGAGCGTCAGCGAAACGCCTGCAACCCTACCACCTGCCGCCACTCGCAGCGGCAACGGCGGCAATACCGTTCCGACTGTCAACAAGGAAGTGGCTCCGTACACCGCCGGCGTCAGTGTTGACACACTGCCTCGCGTGCAGATGAAGGATCATCAGGAGTACCACGTCGCCATCAAGATCAAAGGTCTCCCGTGGCACACCTGCTTCATCGGTGAGGAGGGAGATCAGACTTGGTACACCGGATTCTGGATGAAGGAAATGAAGCCGGGCTCCATCATTGACCCGATGGTGTATGCGAAAATGGAGGCGAAAGTTGCCAAGGAGGATGCTATGCGCCCTCCGTACTCCGGCATGAAGAAGATCGGCCCTGGGGTATGGCTCAACGAAAACAGTATCGCTCGTGTCGCGGCGTACCAGCGGGGTCTCCTGGCCAAAGACTCACTCGTCCCTGGACAACCCTGAGTTGTCCCCGGTTCAAATCCGGAATCCGTCACCTCCTGTGTACACCACGCAGTGAGGGGGCGGTATTTTTTTTTATTTAATTTTTTTACTCCAACGTATACACAAACTTTTTAATAGGAATCCCTTTCGCCTCGGCTTTGGTGATAGTATCGGTGGTGCCATCGCCATTATTTATATGAAATGCCACAAGCTCATCCGCTGTTTCAATGATTTTGGTAATACGATTAAAATATGCTTCTCTATTTAAAATAGACTCATTTCCTTCTAGCAAAAATCCTCTCTTCTTTACTTCTTCCAATTGTGCGATAAGTTCTGTTGCTTGTTCAGGAGTGATAATTCCCTCAGCTGCTCTTTGAAAATAATGAGCACGATATATATCCAACGTTGATGGAATGAAAATTTTCATTTGACCATTTTCTTTCAACACCACATCTGTAGCAAATAAATCAACACCAAGAGCTCCACCAGAAACAATACCGTTACCGTCGTGAATTATTTGCTTAACAACAGACTGTACATCGCGTCTGATTTGTTCATTTGTTTTTTTCCAGCCCCCGGCGATAGCGATCCATTTCATGTATATAGTGTAACCCCAAGAGGGACAAAATAACCACAAGGGTCACAATGTAAAAAGCCGCCCCTCCATGGGAGGGGAAGCCTTGTGTGCCGTGAAGGCGGGGTGACTAGTGAACCGGTCGGCCGTGAACGGGGTGTGATTCGGTGGTTCACAGGATTCACCAAGATTCCTTCCGGTCAGGAGTCTGCCACATGTGCGGCAGATGTTTTGCCCGTTGGGGCTGTGTGGCCGGAAGCTCCGGCGGCGGGTCCAGCTGGTTACTTCCAGTGGTCGCGCTGTAAGTAGGGTGGTCATGGGTTGTGGAGTTGTGGGGTGACGGGGGTATTTATAAATTACCAAGATTATGAAGTTTAGTCAATAACGGCGGATATTACCTTACCACCGATTTCTTCCATTCTTTCGCCAACAAGCTATACATTTCTAAGTCTACAAAATGGTCATATAACCACCCGCCTTCTCGTTGTACAGGTTACACCTGGTATTGATTACAAACTTCTCGACCAAAAGGATCTTGAGGCAATAAGAACAGAGATCTATGACTGGAAAAGTGTTACAACTGAACGTGATTGTGTAAACCGTGCCTCCATTTTGTATCAAGGTAATACTCCTGGCGCGGTAGCGGCAGCTCAGGCTCACGTAAATGCGTGCGTGTTCATGCTGGGCAAGAAAGTGCAGTAGATTCTTTTACAACGTCCCTTCACGGTGCATATCATCTGACTGTCGAAATCGGTCTTGAACCCCTAGCATTTGTGTAGCGATGTATTTGAGATAGAGCTCTTTGTTTGCTTCATTGGTTACAAACGTTTTTATAAAATCAGCGACATTTCGCAAAAACTGCATCAACGAACGTAGTGTTTCCAATCGTGCATTTGTATCAGGTTCTTCGTCCAATGCAATGTGTACAGCATCCAGATCGCCAACGATGGGTCGTACCATATGTTCTCGTCCATCATATAGTATGAAAAATGAATCCCAACCGATTTCGACCCGACTATGTAAACTTTCAAAGATTGAGATGATTCGATTGACCTCTGATTCGAGATTTCGTATTTATATAATCCCGGCTTCATGCAGACGCTGGTCCTCATGAGTAGGTTCTTTACTGATGTCGATGATATATTGATCGGCTCTTTGTCCGGCAAGTGACATCAATATTTCTGGTTTATTGTCCGCCATGCGATAGGTGGTCCAGGTAGGTATACCAAGGCGTGTCAACATCGTGTGAACGAGTAATGATTTTTGTGCCCCCATTTCTGGAGTCACAATGTATTCCCCCATATCAACAGTCTTAAATCGTTTAATGGCAAAAGGCCGCGTCCTAGAAGGTGTATTCCCAGATACCGTTACGTCTGCAAGATAGATATCGCCAAATGAACCAGCCCCTATCCGCTCTGTATAGTCGACTTCAGTCTCGGTTGATCGTTCGGCACCGAATGTGTTAAAGGTTATTTTTTCGGTCATTGCTCGTATTATTATATAAAGTGTAGCAGATATGGAAGGCAAAATAAAAACACTTGCTTACCTTCAGGTATAGTTCCTCGACACAGATTGGTTTCCCGCCTCTAGGGAAATGAGACTTTGGCATCCTCTTTCGTTCGCCACTACTTAAGGAAGTCTTCTTGTTATGTGTCTTAAAACGCAAGTGATGAGCCTGTGAACAGTATGAATGTGCCCGTGCTCAAGGGCAAACTGTGCTTATATAGTAACACAAGAAATATATAAATAAAAAAGGCGTCGCGTCTCGGAGGGTGATATACTATTTCCATGAACATATCGGAACTTAACCCAGAAGAGAAACCTAATTTGCAAGTATTTAAAGATACAGAATATCCCGCGGTAGACAAAACACATTATGGTGATAACCCGCCGGTCTGGACCGATGAAGTCTTTACTCTGGTTGCAAAAGAAGGAGACGAGATTGTTGGTTTTATTCGTATCAATGTCCGTATGGGTATAGCGTATATGGAGTCGTTGTTGGTCGGAGAAAGATTTCGGAATCGTGGCATTGGCCAAAAACTTGTGCTTGATGCAGAAAAAAATCAAAAAGTATGGGTGCACATAAGATCTGGCTTGAAACAGGTAAGACGTGGGGGACAGAAAGATTTTATGAGAGACTGGGAT
>JBDKKY010000028.1:0-6898 GCA_039795875.1 Candidatus Parcubacteria bacterium
ACGACGAATCTTTGGCTCGAGAAATCATTGAGTCACAAATATTTTTCCGCGAGTTTAAATCACAACTACATCGCTATTTGGCCATTCATCGAAGCATTTGGGAAAAAATTCAGCAGATCAAAGAAGGGAAGGTGATTAAGGGTACCAATATCGACATATTACGGAATGAACTTTCCTCATATCAAAAGACTATTAACTTGATTGGCGCCCGGATTGACCAGATGCCAACCTATGTACGAACCCGGCAAAAGATTACCGGTACGAAGAAGATCGATGACTATCTTGAGCCATTATTCCAGTCAAAGTTTGAGACTTTGCTGGATACTCATGCATATATTCAACAGTTGTGGGGTATGACTAAAAACTATCTCGGATCTACTCTCGAATTGTTCAATGATCTGCAGGCCAAGAGTACCAAAAACAGTCTATCATCATTGCAGTTGGTAACAACAGTTGGTGCTGTATCTGGAGTTCTAGGGTATTTTACTGCCAATAAATGGCCGCAATTTACCTACATAGGAATCTCGTACTTTGCCTTATTGCTCTTACTGACCTGGATCGTGAACAAGACCATTTCTACCATTTTCAAAAATAAAGTGTATACGATCAAAGACGACGGGTTGAATAAGGGGTTATAGCTACACCCCAATATGTTATAATATTCCCATATGTACGAAGTCGAATGTAAAGTAGAAATCACTGAAGCGGAATCAAAACAGTTTCCCAATCAATGTAAAGAACACAATTTCCAGTTCAAAGGAAGTACGGCTCAGCATGATGTATATATAGAAGCAACACAATCTCCTCATGGCGGTAATGATTTGAAGCGATATAGAAATGAAGACGGCAGATATGTGTATACTGAAAAGATCTGGGAGAAGGCGCAAGATGGGACTTTGGCGCGGAGAGAAAATGAGCACGAAGTTACCGTAGAAGAATTTGAACGAGAAATCAATAAATATCCTGACGCCGTTACCATCAAAAAAGAACGAGCTTGGTTTAAAGGGAATTACAATGATGAAGCGATTAGCCTGACTATTGATAGTGTAAAATTTAATCATTCACCACGGATGAGATACTTTGTTGAGGCTGAGATAGGTGTCGATGACGTAGAGCAGGTGGCCGAGACTAAAGGTAGGATTGTGGGATTTTTGAAGGTCTTACTGGCACGAACTGAGATCAAAGAGTCTCCAGGTATGTTCACTATGGCATTTAAGCAGCTCTAGCGGTGCATAACCGATTTGTAGAGTATATAAATAAGGAATACACTATAGATGTGTGGCCTGTGTGGGTTACACACTGCTAAACTAAGCCGAAAACCCAAACAAACTAACCGAAATACATCCTATGAACTTTAGCGACAACCTCCCCATTGTGGCAGTTCTTCTAATTTTACTAACAATTGTGATCGTCCGTGTGGTGCGACGGCGCAACTACGAACGATCCCTCAGTCGGCAGACTGACCTTGTTGAGATTCGAAGTCAACTCACTAAGTGGCGAGAAAAACTTGCTCTCATTTTAGCCCAAGATCACGTCCCTCAGAGTGATGTTCGCTGGCGTATAGCGCGTGGAGAGAGCACCTCTCTTTCCGCGGGCGAATGTCGAATGCGTATCGACAAGATCTATCGTGAGTTATCCGATAAGGTAAGATACCCAAATGCGTTGGCTCCGGTTGAGACGGGTGCAAAACCTGTACCTGACAAAGTAGCCAAAGTACGTGATCTCGAACAAGCCAATAGAGCCTGGAGGCAGAGAGGGGCTCTGCCCTCAGTCAAAATGTAAGAGCAAACACAACACATCATCTAACTCCCCGGTTAGGTGGTGTTGTTTGTTGTAAACAGACAATCGAGTCAAGTCCCTCGTCAAATAAGTATGCTATAGTGTCGCTATGAAAAAGACTATTATTTTTTGATCTAGACGGAGTTATCTTTGATTCGGTGAAGTTGATGCATGATTTGACATTGTCGTCCTACAAAGATGTCGGTATGCAAGAAGTTCGGGATCTTCACAAGGGAAATATGGTAGAAGAATTGGCTAAGATAAAAGATAGAGCCATTGAAGAAACAGACGAAGACCTGGCTGAATGGATGAGGGTCTACAGCGCCAATAAACTGAAAGTTCCTATGTATGACGGTATAAAAGATGTTCTAAATCGTTTACACGAAAAAGCCAATCTCGTCATCAACACTTCTGCCATTAAAGAAAACTGTCTGCCTCTACTGGAACGTGATGGCATCCTGGATCTATTTTCTTTTATTGCTTCTCGTGAACTAAGTACCAGTAAAATAGAAAAATTTAAAGTTATTGCGGAACGATTTAGTACTCAGGTCGAAGAGATGCTGTTTATCACTGATACCATTGGCGATATCCGCGAAGCTTATGCTGCCAAAGTTCCAACCATTGCTGTAACTTGGGGAGTCCATACAGCAGAGGAATTTTCACACGAGCCAGCGGACTCTATTCTCGCTATTGTGAATACTACAGACGAATTAGAAACATTGCTATTGAAATAATATGAAAACAATTTTTGTTTGCCGAGGAAATGTTGCCCGAAGCCAAATGGCAGAAATTTTTTATAATGAATTGCATTCGGAGAATCCATCGGTGTCTGCCGGAACAAAAGTGTTTAATAAAGAAGGAGTTTCTCAAGATGGAACGAGGTTGGAAACGCTCACTAACTCCGAAGCACTATTTGAGTCAATGGATGAGATCGGTATTGATCTGCGGCCGTATGTTCGGGTTCAATTGACCCCCGAGATGTTGGAAGGTTTTGAGCGGGTGATTGTTATGGCTGAGCCGGAGACAATCCCGGAATACCTGCAAAATAATCCACATATGACATATTGGGAAGTAGAAGATCCAAAAGGTCAAAGTCTTGAGAGGACAAGAGAGATACCGGAGCAGATTCGGGGATTGGTGAGGGGTCTGTAGAGGATGATATAATAGGGATATGACACAAGATATTCCATATTTTGAAGATCTACAAAATCCGGTTCGCCCAGATAAGCGCACCGTTGAGAGAAATATGGCTCAGGCAATTGTCTGGGATAAAAGCAAGAATGTCATTTTGTGCATGCACTGGCCAGAGCTTGGATGGAAGACTCTGGTATTGGGTGGAGTAGAAGAAGGAGAAGATATGGTAGAGGCGGCTAAGAGGGAGATAGCTGAAGAAACAGGCTACATGGATGTTAAATTTATATGTGAAGTAGGACAAACAAAAGGTGCATTTTTTGCTATCAATAAAGATGAGAATAGAATATCGAACGGTACAGGACTATTGTTTGAATTAATAACTGAAGCTCGACGAGAAGTGGACGAAGCAGAGACTAAAAAACATGGTAGTCACTGGATACCTGTAGATGAAGTTATGAATTTTGTAAATATCGAGGCTCAACAATACATGCTTAAAAAAGCTTTCGAGAAAATGATATAATATCTCCCATGAACAAAAAAACTTGGATTGTTGTCATATTGGTTATCATCGTTACTGCTCTGGTGACCTGGTATGTCACTAAACAAAAAGGAAATGTTGAGACTCAACCTCATATCATAAATCCCACAGCGACAACCACAAAAACTGCATTCGAAGTTAAAACACTAAACTATTCCGTTCCACCAAACAAAGCAGTATTTGAATATATTCAATTTCCAAATCAACCAGCCCGGTCAGCCTTGGCCAAATTGAATTTAACTATTGAAAGTGCCTCCAACTCTGCATTTAAAACAGCGACCAAAGAACTGGATGGCAATTTAAAAGATTTACAAAAATACGGGATGAACTTAGAGGGCAGAGAGTTTGTCCATCAACATGAGATAGATAAAGATAGGGTATATGTAAATGACACGACAGGATTGGTCTCAATAGTTTTCGAAAATTATGTTGACTTTGGTGGTGCTCACGGATCATTCTTCTATGGATCGATCGTGTATGATCTCAAAACCGGTGATGAGGTTAAGCTGTCCGATCTGCTGACTGGTGACTACAATACTTTCTTGAATGCATATGTCGGAGAGCAAGTCGCCAGCAAAACAGCCGTTTGTAAAAACTGTGAAAACTTAGAAGGGAAAATTGATGCAGTCGAGGGCAAGACAGTTTCAGATTCATTTGCTTTAACTGCCGATGGTATGACTCTCCTCTATGGGGCCTATGACCTGGGATCATATGCTGCAACAGCCTCAGGGCAAGAGATATTTGTTCCCAAAGAAAAACTTAAGGCTTTCATAAAACGAGATTGGTAAATATATAATCAAATATCCTGCTATACTATATCCATGAGTCAGACTATAAACACCACTGTTGAGCCTCAAGGCTATATTATGATTGTCTTCAATGGAGACCTAGTTGAAGGATCTGTTGAAGTTTTTAAAAAAGAATTGTCAGAAGCATCTGTATTGATTCAAAAGGAGCATCATGAGCATGGCAAAAAAGTTCGTATCTTATTGGATACCACAAACTTTACTGGTAACTATGCACTGGCAGCTTTAGCGGCGTTGGTAGAATTTGCAAAGTTCAATAAAGCCTTCGTAGAAAAGACGGCTAGTTTTGGGGGGTCTGAGAAGGTCCACATGGCAGGAGAAGCCGCGATCGCTCTGTCTGGCAGAGACAATATTCATATGTTTAAAAACAAAGTTGACGCCGTGATGTGGCTTCTGGGTTAGGCTGGTGTATACTAAAATACATGTTCTCATCGCTACGAAAACAGATCAAACAAGCAGCCGTGATCATTCGTTTCGCGTGGGTGAGGCAGCTGAATTTTCGGTTTAGTATTGCGGCTTACCGAGTGGGGGAGATCTTGGAAATCTTGGTGCTGATTGCCATGTGGACGTCTATTTATGCCAGTAGCGGGGGTGGAATGGCCATAAAAGGATTTACTCTGCCGGAAATGATCACATATGTCTTGATTGGTAACCTGTGTATGATGTTGACCAGAAATTATCTGCCATCACTGGTCTCAAGAGATATTACGGAAGGCAAGTTGTCCATGGCCCTTGTCAGACCTATCTCATATATGAAGTATGTCTTTTTGAATGAATTTGGAAGAGTTGCTATCACCACAATCATGGCTGTAGTTTCTCAAATCATTATAATCTCGTTTTTCTTGGACAAGATTGTCATCAACGGTGACCCTGCGTATCTCCTGGTTGTTATTGTGATGCTTTTGCTGGCTTTTATCACAGAACTTATAATGGGCTTTATAATTGGGACACTGGCTTTTTGGACTGACGAGATCGAGGGTCCACTGACCGCTATTGATCGGATCAAGAGATTTTTTGCCGGAGGTTATTTCCCTCTCAGCTTGTTACCCATCGGGGTAGCCACCTTCGCCAGTTATTTACCCTTCGCGTATTCGTTTTTCGTTCCAGCCCAACTGTATCTAAAAAAGATGACGATACAGGAAGGGTTGATGGGACTTGTGGTGCAAGTCGGCTGGATTACAATCTTGTCTTTAGTGTTGAAAATTGTATGGTCACGCGGTCTTAAAAAATATGAAGCTAGTGGATCATAAAAAATATGAACGTCATACATGTAAAAAATTTAACAAAACGATTTGAGTTCTATCGCAAGAAGGAAGGTCTTTGGAATACAATAAAAGCCCTTTTCTACAGACAAAAACTATATGCCGAAGCTGTGAGTGATATATCATTTGATATTAAGGAAGGAGAAATAGTTGGTTTCTTGGGACCAAACGGCGCCGGCAAGACTACAACTTTGAAAATGCTGTCTGGTATCTTGTATTCTACATCGGGTGAGATCAGTGTTCTAGGATTCACACCCCAAGAGAGAAAGACAGAATTCAAAAAACAGTTTGGTATTGTTATGGGTCAGAAATCGCAACTTAATAGAAGTACAACGCCGATGGACAACTTTCTATTATTTAAAGAATTTGGCGAGGTGCCAGACGAACAATTCAATCTCATTTTCAATGAGTTGGTCGATCTCCTAGGTGTTAGAGGATTTTTGGATGTACAAGTCAAAAAACTTTCTCTCGGACAGCATATGAAATGTGAGCTCATCGCTGCGCTTCTACACAATCCGAAAGTGCTATTTCTAGACGAACCAACCATTGGCCTTGATGTGATAGCTCAAAAAAATATTCGTGATTTTATTAAAAAATATAATAAACTTCGCAAGACCACTATCATGCTAACGTCCCATTATATGGATGACATCAAAGAATTATGTAATCGGGTGATCGTGATCAACCAAGGTAAAGTAATGTACGATGGCAGCTTCGCTAAGCTGGTCGCAACCTATGCGACAGACAAAGTGATCAAAGTCAGTATGAATGAGGTGGTCAAAAAAGCAATTTTGGATACATATGGAAAAGTTGAGGATTATCAAGAATATAGCGCCTTGATACGGGTTCCTCGAGCCGATGTTAAAAATGTGGCAGTGAGATTGATGTCATCGGATCTGCCTCTTGAAGATGTGTTGATCGAAGAGATGCCTATCGATGATGTGATTCGGGTGATGTTTGAGGATACGAAAAAATCACCTCAAGAGTGACAATGTAAAAACCCCGGGTCCACGTACTTGATTCGGTGGAGGGGGTTTGCGGTTGTGGGTTCGGTCAAGACGGTGTCCACACTTCTCCTGCGATGAGGAGATCGTGGGTGACGAAGGTGTTATTGCCAGGTTGACAATCTTTGTCATGGAAAAACTTATCAAAGTTAGGTTCATGACACACCATGACGCCGAAGGCTCCAGGTGGGGCAGTCTCGCTGAGACGACGGGTGATCTTTGCGAGGATATCGTGGGCCGGCTCCTCATACTGCAAGACCAAACTGGCAGGGTTCGGAATCGTAAACCCTGCACTCTCGAGTTCTGCTCGTAGAAGGGTTGCGGTCAGAGCTGCTCGGTCCGTTTCGGTATGATAGATGCGCACCTCTCTCCCTT
>JBDKKY010000029.1:0-6726 GCA_039795875.1 Candidatus Parcubacteria bacterium
CGGCCGGTCGCAACTCATCTATGAACAGGTCGGTAAATATTTTGAAGGTATTACTGGCCCGGTTGTGGACTTCGGTTGTGGAAATGGAATGGTGGCACAACTGCTCCATGACGGAAAAGGTTTGGATATCGTCGGGTACGATGTGGTCAACTACACCATGCCCGGCGTGACCATTCCAATATACCAGTTTGATGGAGCAACTCTGCCGGTTGGGAATAATCATTTCTCAGCCGCAGTTGTTACCAACGTGTTCCATCATGCTGATGATCCTGATCAACTCCTTCGGGAGTTGACTGAGAAGGTAAGTGATACTTTGGTGATCATCGAAACCGTTCCACACACAGTTCCTGCCGGGCAGATGGAGACAGAGATGAGAAGGGTGTACTTCAATGACTACCTATACAACCGTCTGTTCTGTCCTGGGGCAGGTATTCCTGTGCCGGGTATGTATCGGACGCCGGAAGAATGGATCGTCGCACTGGAGGCCTTGGGTTGGGTCCTGGTTGAAGGTGTTGACCTTGGCGTGGATCAGAAATGCATCCGCGATCGGCATCATCTGCTGGTGTTTAAAAGGAAAAAGTAGTCTGCTGTTGATAAAATAACAAGCGCCGGTCCTCGGGTGAGGGTCGGCGTGTTTTTATTTATGGAAGTTGTGATGCATCAATATTAAATATTCCCCCTAATAGTTGTGTCCCCTCAGACTTCGTTGCTTCTATAATTCTAAATTCTCCATTTGTGTTTATTGCCCAATTATATACCCACTGAGGACTATCTTTTTCTGTGACTATAAAAGTATACAGCAACCCAGATATTATAAATCTATATGAAGTTCGGTCACCTAGCCGGCTCTTGGTTGGCGCGGAAACCACACCTTTTAGAAGTTCTTTGCTTCTGTAATCCATTATGACACAAGGAAACTGTTCTGCTGGTCCTGGGTTTGATGATAAAAGCATTTTTCGAACTGTTTCTTCATAAGGACCCAGGGCCACTTTTGAGAAAAAGGGTTGTTTTGAAACACTCGCTCTCCAGAGTATTGATAAGAGAAACAATTTAAAAGTTGTATAATCAATACCCCCAACTTGTTTATAATAGCCATCAACGGTCTGAACTCTTCTGATAGCAACTGATATAGGCCCTCCATTTATAACTTTGGCAGCATAGGTTTCGAGTTTGCCAATTATTTTGTTATCACAATTCTCACATAACAAATTTGGTTCATGCTTGCCACTTTGCAAAGGTTTGCCTTTCAAATTTATATCACTTTCAATAAGCCTGTGTTTTTCATCAAACAGATCTTTGTACATAAAATCTGGTATAATGTGGGATTTTTTGCATAAAAATTTATTTTCTAAACATAATCTACATTGCATTTGTGGAGATGGGGGGAATCGAACCCCCGTGTATATGAGTAAAACATATGAGTCTACGTTGTGTAGGACATTTTCACTGAGACGAATCTCAGTATTTCATACATATGCCTATAAAATGAACAAAATGGCACATGCACTAGTTTCTAATTTAGCCAAAGAGTAGAAACATCCTCTATGGCAGACCTTGCTGTATTACACCCGAGCCTCTACGCAAGGTAGATAGGTTGGTGGATGCGCGATACGTCTTTAAGGGACGTATTTATGCGAAAGCGAAGTTACTCACTCCAGCGAATGGAGAAGCAACGGCTTTTCGTGCTGATGCACTTAAGGTTTCTCTAGGTTTAACGAGGTTTAGAGAATACTCGACGACGCACATATGTTAAAGGTTCATATATCGAAACCGGTCATCCCCAGGTTGATGGTACTACATATGGAAACGAAAGGGAAAGGGGTAGATTACAAGGGTCTACAACCCCTTCATCATCCTCCCGATCTCCCGCTTCGCGTCTTTTTTCTTAATACTCTCACGCTTATCAAATTTTTTCTTACCCCTCACAACCGCCACCTCAACCTTTATCAGCCCTCTCTTCTTATATATAGAAAGAGGTATCAATGTATTTCCTTTTGTATTAACCAATCTGGCCAGCTCATCCAACTCACCTCCTTTCATCAAGAGCGCCCGCGGTCGAATAGGATCATATCCCAAAGGCACATTCACCGGTTGCAAAGGGATAATAGTTGAACCAATCAAAGTCAATCGAGAACCATTTTTCTTAACAGCAATAATGGCTGGGACCAATGTGATGTGTGCTCCGTCGAGAGACATCTGGCCACCACGAACCGCTTTCACCTCACAACCAAGCAGATGAATACCAGCCTCATAAGTATGAAGAATTTCGTAGTTAAATCTAGCTTTTCTGTTCTCAACTAAAGACATACTGGTATTTATAGCACAAAAAAAGAGCCCTTGAGGGGCTCAATTTTTATTTCATTTCGTATGATTACTGTGCACTTACTGTGAATGAAACTGCATTAGATGTACCATTTGTGTTTAGGACACTCACGTTATATGTTCTCGCTGTAACTGGTTGTTGGCTTGCAGAAGCACAAGTGCCCAGGACAGCACACATCAATGATATTTGACTAGGAACAACAAATGTTAGCACGTTACCATTAACAGTGGTTTGTGTGGTTCCAATGTTTCCATCAAACAGGACCACGTTGTTGGTAGCTGTTAGGTTTGTGACCGTGATAGTGGTAGTCGCACCGATTCTGGCTGAAGCAGGAGAGATACCGGTAATCACCGGCGTCATACTTGAAGAAAGAATGGTCCCTCCTGTACCTCCTAGTATACCTGTCCCACAGTCTCGAACAGCACCCACTTCAAGTGGACCAATAAAGTTACATGGATATACCTTAACGCCGTTTATAACTGCTGGACCTTGGGGAGTCAGGGGGGCTCCGATGGCTGATATTTTATCAAACACAAACACTCCAGATGTTGGTGAACTGATTGTTAGCTTGTCACCACTTAGGAATATCAAAGGTATGTCTTTAAATGCTTTATTAAACATTTGATCGAGCACGTTGTAATCCATTCCATTCACAACCCCACAGCGAGCTTGTGATGGTTGTAAATATTTTGTGGCGATTCGGCTGTCTTTTACTTTATATACACCTGTCATCAGCGCACACACTTTTAGATTGATTCTTCCTCCACCAAATGACATATCAATAGTACTTGAAGCTGGTACGGTTGTACCTCCCACCGAGTATAGTCGGAAGGCCATGTTTTCAAGGTTTGTGACAATTGACGCCGGAGTTGTGGGTCGGATGATGGTTGTATCTGAACGCTTTGTTAGAGGATAGATTGTTGGGATAGTGCTTGTTGCTGTAGTAGTAGCAACTGTACCAGTAGCGATAGTATAACCATTTAATGTCATGGTATAGATACCAGGTGTCAAATCAGTCTCTTTGAGAATCCATTGCACAGCGTATGTGTAATTTCCTTTCTTGGGTGTGACAGTCGGGCCGGTTGTTATGACACCAGATCGGAATCGAGGGCTGTTGATTCGTTTGATATAGGCAGTGAATACAGAAGGAGAGACTGTATATGGTTGTCCGTCTTTAAATACAGCGGGAGTTAGAAATGTTACTGGTGCCGAGTCAGTGGTTTTTATCTTTACATCTTCTGATAAATATACAATGCCTTTTTTTGTGGCAAGTTTTAGATTACCTGCTTCTTGCACCTGAGTTGTGGCCGTTCCTGCGTATGCTTGAGCTGTATTGTCTTTACCATTGATTGCGTCTGAAACATTTCCTCCAATGAAGTATGCAACACCAACTAAGACCACTACTAAAAGTATTTTTTTCATATAATGATTGTTTAAATTAAATTTGCTATTAATCTAAATAATACCACACTTACTTTGAGTGTTCTACCATGACTGTCAGAGTATAGTTCTTTTTTTCAATTGTTTTTCCGGCCATTGTTGCGGGTTTAACATCTTGTATCGAAATTTTATATTTACTTGCACTACCTGGTTTGGTATTTTTAACTTCCACAACTTGCTCACCATCTTTATTCTTCAACTTAAATTGGGTTGTGATCTCACCAGCCCAAAAACAATCTACGTCTGCAGGGCACCGACTATCTCCAGATACATCAACAAAAGTAATTGTTGTGTCTTCGTAGGTAAATGATTGGCCGATCTTGATAATCTGTGTAGTTGGTCCGTGGGTTACAGATGGTGTTGAGGTTGCAAGAGTGGGGGTATGAGGAGTTGCTGGTAAGGCCATAACAGGGGCATCAACCGTCTCATCGTCGGCCATATTGTCTTTGACCACTGCCATACCAATGGCTGCGATACCAATAATGATTATAAATATTATTATTCCATCCAGGCATGTATGCTTCATACCCTATATAATACCACACCAAATCAGAAAGATACGTGCTATTATCAAAACATGAAAAAAGCTAAAAAGCCCGAAAAGGTATCTTCTGTTATCTACAAAAATGTCTCAGGCCTAATCCTGTTATTTTTGGTTATTATTGCGGTAAATAGTTTGGTGGGTGGAGGAGTTGTGGATGACAAAAATATTCCCCTAAACCAAATTGCCAACGATATCAATTCTGACAAGGTTTCGGTTGTTCGAACTGTAGGGGACACGATCGAAGTTGAGTACAAAGATAACACAAAAAAAGAAAGTCAAAAAGAGGGGCAAAGTTCTTTGACCGAGACGTTGTCTAACTTAGGGGTTGATAAGGCAAAATTGGCCGCGGTGACATTTGAGGTCTCAGATGATCATGGGGCAGGGTATTGGATTGGTAATATAGTGCCGTTTTTGTTACCAGTTCTGTTTTTCTTCTTTATCCTCTGGTTTTTGTCTCGGCAGGCTCGGGGCATGGGTGGGCAAGCCATGTCTTTTGGCAACTCACGGGCACGGATGATTCATCCCGAAGGCCAAAAACAAAAGATCACTTTCGCTGATGTGGCTGGAGCCAAAGAAGCCAAACATGAATTGGCTGAAGTTGTTGATTTCTTAAAAAATCCTAAAAAATTCCTCGACATAGGTGCAAGAATCCCTAAAGGAATATTGTTGATGGGAGCGCCGGGAACAGGAAAAACTCTTTTAGCCCGAGCGGTAGCTGGTGAGGCAGGAGTTTCATTTTTCTCTATCTCAGGATCAGAGTTTGTCGAACTGTTTGTGGGGGTCGGCGCTTCTCGAGTTCGAGACATGTTCAAAGTAGCCAGAGCTTCAGCACCAGCCATCATATTCATTGATGAGATCGATGCTGTTGGCCGTGTGCGAGGTGTTGGTATGGGAGGTGGCAATGACGAGCGAGAGCAAACTCTGAACCAGATCTTGGTTGAAATGGACGGTTTTGAACCGGCTGAGGCGGTTATCGTCATGGCGGCTACTAACCGGCCCGATGTGTTGGATCCAGCACTTTTGCGACCTGGTCGTTTTGATCGACGAGTAAATGTAGAATTACCTGATCGAAAAGATCGACTAGAGATCTTGAAAGTGCACGCTCGAAATAAACCGCTGAGCGAAGATGTTAAGTTAGAAACTGTGGCAGAGAGAACCTCTGGATTTTCTGGTGCCGATCTCCATTCTCTGATGAATGAGGCAGCTATCCTGGCGGCACGAGAGGGACATACAACGGTTGCTCAAGATGATCTTGTTCGATCTATTGAAAAAGTTATGCTTGGTCCGATCCGACAAACACATGCATTGTCAACCAAAGAAAAAGAAGTCACGGCGTATCACGAGGCTGCACACGCTATCGTCTCAACCGCGTTACCCAACTCAGATCCTGTGCATAAGATATCTATTATCTCTCGAGGGCGAGCGGCAGGGTATACATTAAAACTCCCATTGGAGGAGAGGAAATTACAAACTCGATCAGAGTTCATCGATCACATCACTGTCACATTGGCAGGATATGTTGTTGAAAAGATGTTATATGGATCTGTAAGTACTGGCCCATCCAATGATCTACAGGTTGCGTCTGCATTGGCCCGAGACATGGTAACCAAATATGGTATGTCTGAGACTTTTGGTCCTATAGCTCTAGAGCCTGCCGGCGGCAAGACAATGTTTGGAGCGGGAGTTGAAGAGGTGAACCATAGTGACTCAACCAAGGCGCGTATTGATGCTGAGGTGGAAAAGATGTTAGGAGACGCGCAGGCTAAGGTTAAAGAAATCCTTGAGGCTCATCGACCTGCTCTTGATGCGGTGGCAAAAACTCTTATAGAGAAGGAGACTTTGGAGCAAGGGGAGTATGAGGAGATTGTGAGCGGGGCTGGGTTAACACTGAAGAGGTAACTATTCTTGGTAACCCTTCTCGTAGATGGTGATGAAATTGTGAAAAATGGTTTCTTCGTCTAGTCCCAATTTATCTTCTATTTCATGCAGTTTTGCCTCAAGTTCTGCCTCCGGTGGGGTGGTCAAATCTTCTTGTTCGTAAATATGAGAAACTGTTTGGACATATTCAATAACCAATAACTCCTGCTCGGTTTTTGTAAATTTTTTTAATTTGTCGTAGTCTATAGCAGCACCCTCTCGAGAGAATTTTTTGACTAGAGTAATTTGATCTTTAAACCGGTTCAAGGTTAAGAGTAGTGCAAACTTACCAAACCGACCCCGAGCCGCGTCTCCCTTGGGGATGATTTCCAGTTTTTCTCCCTCGTTGTTTAACCAACCTTTGTGATCTAGGATTTCTCGGTATGCATTGATTGCGGCTATGGTGGCGTCGTGAGTCTCGGTTCTTTTGTGGTCTGCAGTTGCTGCCGCAGAAAAAAACTCTGTACCTGATCTCTGTAAGTGCTCATGGTGGGCCACATCT
>JBDKKY010000030.1:0-6377 GCA_039795875.1 Candidatus Parcubacteria bacterium
GAGACCTTCTACGGCGTAGCGAGTGTTGGTCATCGGGTGGTGTGTTTTCTCGACAAGGCTGTGTCAGTCGCAATAGCCGCTACAGCGCCGGGGAAGATTATCACAGGGGCCGGCTCGCTAAAGTTTTTAATGCTTTGCCTGCCGTCGGTCTTGACCCAGTGTCTTGTGAACAATTGGCTCAAGTAGACTTGGGCGTCCTTGTCGGTGATGTTTTTCGGGTGGACGCGCGAGTAGATGGCGGTTGGGTCGACGTATGTAACAAGTTGCATAATGGTGTATGTATTGGGTATGTCAAGGTTGTGCTTATCAAGAACAAGATAGGGTTCAAAGTCCCACTTCGTGCATCGTGATGTCCGCAAAGACATCGCACGGAGCTAATATCTCGCAGAAAACCTAGCACAAGGTTATCTAACACCTATTATACCATATATAGGGTCAAAGTCAAGGGGTAAGCCCTTATCCCTATATTTGATGGCCTCGCCCCGCCGGAGCGACAGCGTAGGCGGGCAAAACCCCTTGCAATTTCTAGTGAAAATAGTATACTCTTCATATTATGGTAAATCGAATGAGACACACACGAGGTCATACTCGTAACCGACGAAGTCATCACGCACTAGAAGCTACATCTTTAGTATTGTGTTCAAACTGTGGTCAGCCTGGTCTAAAGCATGTTCTATGTAAGAACTGTGGACACTTTAAAGGTAGATTAGTTGTAGATAAAACTGCTAAGATAGATAAGAAGGCAGTAAAGGCTCAAAAAGCCGAAGTGGTAAGTAAAGCTTAATGAACATTGAGTTCACCGTTTAGCCCGATCATTTGACAACTTGTACAAAAAACTATGGCCAGCAGACATCAATCGCGAATATTAGTTCTTCAATCTCTCTACGAGATTGATTTTAGAGGTCTCAACCCAAATGACTTTGAAGCTGTGTTAACTCACAATATAAAAGAATTTTCACATGATGAGCCCGATCTAGTTTATACCAAAGCTCTCCTTGATGGTATTTTAAAAAAGAAAGATGAGATTGACGCAGTGATTGTGAAAGCCGCACCTGAGTGGCCGCTTGATAAGATCGCGTCAGTCGATCGAAATGTACTGCGACTTGGTTTGTATGAACTTATGTATGCCGACAAAAAAGAGGTTCCTGCCAAAGTAGCTATCAATGAAGCTATCGAAATTGCTAAGTTTTTCAGCGGAGATACTTCTGGAAAGTTTATCAATGGCGTATTGGGAGCAGTGTATCGAGATATTTATGGAGAAGATGATAAAAATGCTAAGTCAGAAGCACCAGCTCGAAAAGTTAAGAAAGAATTGACTGAAGAAGAGAAAGCGGCATTGCCTATTCAAAAACTAATCGGTTCCATTGTATATGGAATCGAAGGTGACGATATCTATCTGGCGCTGGTACATGATGTATTTGGTTTTTGGACAATTGCTAAAGGAAAATTTTTAGAAAATGAAACTCCTGAGGCCGCATCAAAGAGAAAGGTTTCAGAAGAACTTGGTATTGATTCAGAATATATAAAAGATATTGATTCAAGTGAATATATCGCTTCACACCCAGAGTTGAAGAAGATTAAAAAACAGGTGCAGTATGTATTGGCCAAGGCTGAGTACGTTCCACTATTAGCAAAAAAAGAAGGAGGTCTTAAAGACGCTGCCTGGTTTAAGTTAGACGCGATCCTAGATCTAAATATGTATGATGATATGAAGCCGGTGCTTGCCAAAGCTATTCATATGATCAGCGAAATGATCGAAGCACAACCGAAATAATAAAGAATAAAAGAGCTATGATTAATACTGAAAAATTTAAAGACCTATTGACTCAGCTGGACATGCAGTTCAAAGATATTAATCTTCTCGCAAAAGCTTTCACCCATAGATCATATCTAAATGAACACCGAAATTCTGGCCTCGAACACAATGAACGACTAGAATTTTTGGGAGATGCGGTACTGGAGCTTGTGGTAACAGATTTTCTATATCTGACCTATCCCAAAAAGCCGGAGGGCGAGATGACAGCCTTGCGATCTGCATTGGTAAATGCACAAACCTTGTCTGAAGTAGCATTGAAATTGGGATTAAATGAATTCTTGCTACTCTCAAAAGGGGAAGCCAAAGACACTGGCCGGGCCCGACAATATATTTTAGCAAACACTATCGAAGCATTGATCGGTGCTCTGTATCTTGATCAAGGCTATGATGTCGCTCGTAAATTCATCCACGAGCATGTGCACTCACTTCTGGAAGAAGTTATTGATCAAAAGAAATTTATTGATTCAAAGAGTCAATTCCAAGAATTGGCCCAAGAGCATGTTGGCGCTACACCTCGATACGAACTGTTGAAAGAATTTGGTCCAGATCACGACAAACTGTTTACAGTGGGAGTATTCTTAGGAGACACACATATCGCAACTGGAGAAGGAAAGTCTAAACAGGAGGCAGAGACACAGGCGGCATATAAAGGACTAGTCGCCAAAAAGTGGGCCTAAAGAAATCCTCTTCGTTCCGAAAAAAGAACAGAATAAATCACCTTGTCTTCTGACAAGGTGATTTTTCTTCTGCCTCCTCACTCTCTCCGAGAGTTCGTCCGGCAAGTCTTTTTCTCCACTCATCGGATTTAGTACATCACCGAAGCCGGTAACCATTTTGTTACGCCGAAGGCTCTAAAATTCGACAAACCGGAGCAAAGGCTTGACGGAGGATTTGCGGATGCAAATCTGAGTCAGAAGAAAATCCTCATTGGGTTGGGACCCAATGAGGATTATTCTGGTCTTTGTGTAGGTGAGGAGAATTTTCTTTAGGAATTCTTAAGCTCCTTTCTGATAAAATAAACAGCGTGTGACGAAAAGTCGACACGTTATTTATTAATAATTATTTAAATGTATGCGAGTATTACTTATCGAAGATGATGTGGATCTTTGTAATGCGTTAACCGAATGTTTATCAGGAGAGGGGATTATCGCGGATATGTGTACTGAAGGTGATACTGGATCGTATATTGCTAGGACCAACAATTATGATGTTCTAGTAATCGATAATATCTTACCCAAGAAAAACGGCATTGATGTATGCAAAGAATTGCGGATGGCCAAGGTCAAGACCCCGATACTGGTCATGTCTATACATGCAGAGATTGATACGAAAGTGAGCTATCTAGAAGCAGGAGCTGATGACTATATTGCGAAGCCTTTTTCTATTGCCGAGTTTGTGGCACGATTGAAAGCTCTTACTCGTCGACCATATGAGATTGCCGATCCTGTGATCATTATTGATGATTTGACTATCGATACTGTAACGCAAACTGTGGCTCGTAGTGGTAAACCGGTGTACATGACGCGCAAGGAGTTTATGATTCTCGAGCAGATTTCCAAAAGGCCAGGCCAAGTTGTGAGTCGGGCGGATATTATGGACCATGTTTGGGATAGAAATTTTGATCCATTCTCTAATAGCATAGAGACTCATATTTCAAATATTCGAAAAAAGATTGATACGGGCAAGAAAAAGAGAATTGAAACTATACCGGGACGAGGATATAGATTTTCGACTACTGAAACTGGAACACTGCACAAAGCTCGAAAGCGTAGCAAAAAACTGCTTAAGTCGACTTCTGCTTCGAAATAAGGTACATTGAGTCCATATGACATTTATCGATGAAATGAAGGTTCACATTAAAGCGGGTAAGGGTGGCAACGGAGTAGTTCGCTGGCTGAGTGAATATGCCAAAGAATTCGGTGGACCTGTGGGAGGAGACGGTGGTCGTGGTGGTGATGTGTTTGTGCGTGGCATCGCCGATACGTTTTATCTACGTAAATATGCTCATCAAAAAGATTTTTTTGCTCCAGAAGGTGCGTTTGGCAGCGGTTTGAGTCAGCATGGTGCTAGCGGAGAAGATATGATTATCGATGTACCAGTTGGAACAGTTATCACTCGAATAGAAGATATCAATATTCACGATACGCAGACTATGATGAATCCGGTCATCACTATCGATGAAGTTGGACAAACAGTACGATTGTTGAAAGGCGGTAGTGGAGGATTTGGCAATGAACACTTTAAAGGTCCGGCCAATCAACGACCTGAAGAATGGACTCCGGGTAAGCCTGGTGAAGAAGGTATTTTTACTATTGAAGTTCAGATGATAGCGGACATCGGATTGATCGGTTTGCCAAATGCGGGTAAGTCGTCATTGTTAAATGCGTTAACTAAAGCTGATGTGAAAGTTGGCAACTACCAATTCACTACGCTCGAACCAAACTTGGGTGCTATGTATGATATTATCCTGGCCGATATCCCTGGACTGATCGAAGGTGCTTCAGAAGGAAAAGGTTTGGGGCACAAATTTTTACGACATATTCAACGAACAAAATATTTAGCGCATTGTGTCTCACTTGAGAGTAGTGTTGAAGAAATGGTTGATGCCTATAAAACAGTACGAAATGAGTTGGAGCAATACGATCCTGGACTAAAAGAGAAGGAAGAAATTATTCTTTTGACAAAGAGTGATGTGGCGGACCAAGAAGGAATCGAGAAGATTAAAAAAGATTTCCTTAAGAAAATCAAAAAGAAAGAGGAAGATGTGAAAGTTGTATCAGTGTACGATTTTGATGGGTTGAAAGGGTTACGAGAATGGATGACACGGTTGGTGAAGTAAGTATGAAGAGCCCTTGCTAGAGGGCTTTTTCAGTGGTATTGTATGAGGGACGCAGAAATGTATCTCCGTCACCAACAACTCATTCCTGACAACTAACCCTCCTCACATACCACATGAGATTATTCCAACTTTTTATCCCCTCGGACGAAAGTGGCGAACCGCCTATACTGGTGCCTTATCTGCAACTAAAAGATACTGGCGGCAAGAATGGTGGCAAGCGTCGCTGCTATGTCCAAGACTCAATTTTGTCTCTCAAAGTGGCCGACGATTACATTGATCTTGTGCCTGCCCACGGTCAGCTGACCGAAGGACTCATTAGTCAGAGAACGGATATTGCAGGGCAGCCTTGGCTGATATGCAGAGACCGTCAACCCATCTCCGGCATGATGCAGGTCCTTGTCCAACGTTACTGGAAAAACGAGGTCGCTTCCGACGGGAACGGGATTCGTCGACTCATCACCGAACTAGGTGGGAAGGACAATCGCTGCAGTCAGCTCTGGCTGATTGCGTCCGGTACTCGCTTAACCTTCAGGATGAAAGACCTCGGCTACCAAGTCGTCAACGATGACGGCATCGCGGTGCTCGAGATGTGTCTTCTCGACGATTTGGCCACGGATTTGCCGGTGTCGGTTCTCCCTCGTGAAGAACGTGGTAATGGCAAAAGCAAAGACGGAGGACGACGCCATCAGCATCGACAACCCCCGCCACTAGATGGAGGCATCCTCGCCGGAGCTTTCCCTGGTCTCTTTGGCTCCTCCTGACATCCTCAAAACCCACAACCCTCAGCGCGTTCCTCTACGAAGGGGAACCGCTGGGGTGTTTTTATTACATTGTAAAAGATGTGTCAGCATGGTATTTTCACAAGTGTCAGAATTGAAATTTTAACCAACCCCTGAACCTTCATTATGAAGATAATAACAGTCCACGTGACACTAAACAACAATGGTATACCACGATGGCGTGTGTGGAGAGGTATGGCTATGGTCGAAATCGACTACGACGAATGGGTCAGATGGCATAGTCTGCTGAGATTCAGTATCCCTCCGAAATCGTTGAGTCTTATCAATGGTGCAGGCATCGTTGAAGATGGATTTTTCTACGAAGATGTGCCTCACCCAGACTTTTTGTTGTTATCAGAGACTCGCCGGGAAAACAACAGCAATCAGGTGTATGTGTGCCTGGAGATTGATGCTGGGAAGTATAACGTCACCGGTGTGGGTAGTTTTGGTTGCCGGTTTGGATACCCGATTATGCACAAACAGAAAGGGAGTGGTCGTCATTCATATGTGTGGCAAGTGTCACATCAAGGATGTATTGATGTCACACTCAATGGCAAGAAGTGGCGTATTTGGCATCACAATCAGCGCGTGTCGATAGTGGAACCGAGTGCTGGAAATCGCATCGTTGCAGAGGACATTCCTTACGGAAGGACACCGGCCCGGGAAACCGAAGTGACATATCCACATCCTACTCCGGCACACCACAGCGATGGACCGTGGAATATTCCTCGCCTGTTAGATCTTCGGCAAAGTACTCTGGAAGGTCTCTACTGGATTGAGAGACGATTAAACCTTCTTGGTCATTGTGGCACTTCACGATACTCACATCTCGATGCTGTGGTTGGAACAACTATGTATTCTCATCCCCTCAAACAACCGGCACCATAAGTACTCAAAAACCCCCTCGTCTCGCCCGAGCCCTCAACAGAGAGCGACGGCAGGC
>JBDKKY010000031.1:0-6350 GCA_039795875.1 Candidatus Parcubacteria bacterium
ACTGAAGAAAAATAAACTTATTCCAACACAAGTGGGTAGCAAGTTTTCAGCCGGTGCCATCACTCAGGCAGAAGAGGGGGTGAGACTGCTTGAAAGATATTTGGAAAACACCTTCGACGGCGGAAGAACCCCAATGTCGGTAGAAGACGAAACAAAAGGAAAAGCGATGTTTGAGGCTTTATATAAAACATACACAGACGGAGTAATACAAACCATGGAGTATCAAAAGCGTGTCAAGAAAGCCGTCAAGCGAAATACCAAGATGGTTGAGGGAGACAGACAGTTTATAGAGATGCTTAAAGCAGATGTCTCAGCTAATGAAGATTGGGTTTCTCGCGCTATGGGGTATGAAAGCCCAGAAACAGTTGGGGAGGTCAAGAGAGAGGTGTTCAATTTTACCGCAGATACAATTGTTGCCAGAATGAATACATTACGAATTACCGACAAGGTTCCTGAGCTGAGAGAAGCTCGAGACAAAATAGATCTTGTTGAACAAGAGTGGGTTCGTTTACTTGCAACAGTTGACGATAGGGATGCCGCTGTAGCAGCTAAAATTGTAGCCGTAGAACCTGTTATTGCTCGAAAAAAACAAGAATTGGCGGTGATGACCCTGCGGAAGGGGGTTATAGACGCTAAGACCGGCGTCTCGAACACAGGAGCGGCAGCGATTGCTCAAAAGTATTGGACAGAGGCAGCAACAAATCCTCGACTGACTCGTAATCAGAAATTAGAAAGGGGACTGGCTATCACAACAGAACTAAACAACTTGATAGCACGGGGCGTAGGACAACCACTTACACAACGAAACATGCGTGAGGCTCACCGAAGAATAGCAGAAGAGATGGTTTTAGTGGCATAATAAAGAAACAATCACATGAACTCAACACCAAAAACAACAATATTTGATCCCAAAGCCTTTGCGGCGAAAATCAGCGAAGAAATGACCCAAGCAGCCAAAGAGCAAGACTCCAATGAAGATATGCTGAACGCCCTTCAGAGTCATTACAACACACTCCACAAGAATCAAGAAATGTATATAAGCTACTTAACAGAGTTTGTAGAAAAGCTCAAGGAAGTCCAAAGAGATGATAAAGAGTCTTTCACAAACTTGAAGAAAGAAGTCATAAAACACGTATTGGATTCTGAAAAGAAACGGGTCGACACACAACGTGTATAATGTGGGAATGGATACTTCTTATCTAGATTCGCTCAATAAAGCGCAGCAAAAAGCGGTACTCAAAACTGAGGGGCCGCTTTTGATCATTGCGGGTGCTGGGGCGGGCAAGACCAAAACTATCACCACCCGGATCTTACACCTGACCCTAAACGGGGTAGCGCCGGAAAACATCTTAGCGATCACTTTTACCAATAAGGCTGCCAAGGAAATGAAAGAGCGGGTCTTTCAGGCTTTGAACACCCACCGAGAAGGTGGCCAGGTTTTCTCGTATCAACAACCTTTTGTGTCTACATTTCACAGTCTAGGAGTCCATTTGTTAAAGAAATTTGGACACAAATATGGTCTGAGTAAACATGTCACCATTCTGGATCGGGACGACAGCAAGAAAAAAGTTAAAGAAATATTAATTGAAAAAGGCCATGATCCAAAAAAGATTGAACCTTCAAAAATTTTAAATATTATTTCAAAACAGAAGGGAAATAATATAAGTTTGGCTGAATTTACAACCAAAACCAGGACCACCAAGAACGGATATGGAGAGGAGGTCGCAGCGATCGTGTGGGCTGACTACGATAGAGACCTACGAAAAGAAAAAGCTGTTGATTTTGATGATCTTCTGATGTTACCGGTACGATTATTAAAAGAATTTCCTGACGTACGAGAATATTGCAACAGCTTATGGCAATACATTCATGTTGATGAATACCAAGATACAAACCCTATTCAATATGAACTGTGCAAATTGCTCGCCGGTGACAAGAAAAATATTGCCGTGGTTGGTGATGCAGACCAAACTATTTATACATGGCGTGGAGCAAATATCTCCCATATTCTAGAATTCGAACATGATTTTCCTGGCACAGAGGTTGTATTATTGGAACAAAATTACCGTTCAACCGGAAATATTATCGAGGCCGCCAACGCAATAATTGAAAAGAATATTTGTCGAAAAAAGAAAAATTTATTTACAGATAAAGAGGGAGGGGAGCAGATCACTGTTTACACCGGCCTCGATGAAACCGATGAAAGTCATTATGTTGCAAGGGAAATCAAGGGTTGTATACAAAATGGCTCTTCTCCAAAAGATATTGCTGTACTATATAGAGCAAATTTCCAATCTCGCGCCCTTGAGGAGGCTTGTTTGTTTTATGGTGTTCCATATCAGGTTTTAGGAACAAAGTTCTTCGAGAGAAAGGAGATTAAAGATATGGTTTCGTATTTGCGCGCCGCTATCAACAGAAACTCTCTGACCGATATAAAGAGAACAATCAATACACCCACACGCGGTATTGGAAATGTCACAGTCATCAAAGTTGTCACAGAAAAAACACACGAGCTTCCGGCCACCACACAACAAAAAGTCTATGATTATTTTCGGTTACTCGACACTATAAAAACAAAAAGCGAGGCTGAAAAACTGTCTGATGTGTTTAAATATATTTTACAAGCTTCTGGTTTTGAAAAAATATTCAAAGATGGCAACGAAGACGACCATGAAAAACTTGAGAACATCAAAGAGTTGGTTTCATTAACAGCAAAGTATGACTTGTTGAGCCCTGAAGAAGGGGTGGCCTTATTTTTAGAAGAGGCAGGGTTGATGTCTGACCAAGATGAGCTTGACGCCAAAGATCAAGAAAATAAAGTTCGCTTGATGACTGTACATGCGTCGAAAGGTTTAGAGTACGATACAGTGTTTATCACAGGGTTGGAAGAAAATTTGTTTCCTTGCGAGCGAATGGGTGAGTCTGAAAACCAAACACCTGAAGAAGAGGAAGAGGAACGACGATTATTTTATGTTGCGGTTACCCGAGCAAAGAAAAAATTGTACCTCACCCATGTAATGATGCGAACTATTTTTGGTGCTCGACAATTCCGAACTGAATCTGAATTCCTCAATGATATACCTGCCAACCTACAAGACAGTATAGATAATACGAATGCATTCGCCTCTGGTAAAACCACATATGCACCCGGCGAAAGGAGGAAAGGAGGCCTTCTCGACTTATCAGAGATAGATTTTTAGAGATTTCTGGTTATACTGTAGATAATATAACCTATATGGACGACATAATCCCCAATGAAATAGCCTTAGACCTAACCGCCAAGAAGTCGTTGGGACAGAATTTCCTAAAAAATCCTGCAATTATCGAGAAAATCTCAAGAAAAACTCAAGAGATCCTAAACAAAAACCAAAAAGGCCCTAAGAAACCAATAAAAATACTAGAAATAGGGCCAGGAAAAGGAGCCTTAACCGAATCTTTACTTAAAATAGGTAATCCAGTTCAAGCGATAGAGGCTGATGAGAGGATGACTGATTTTTTAACCGATAAATTCCAAAAAGAGCTTGCAAACGAACAGTTTTCCCTTATCCACCAAGACATACGACAATTCTCACCAAAAGAGGTCTTTGGTCCCTACATATTGGTTGCCAATATCCCATATTACCTTACAGGGTATATATTTAAACAGTTTTTAGAGTCAGAACACCAACCTTTGGCAATTATAGTCATGATTCAAAAGGAGGTTGCTCTGCGGATGACTGATAAAAAGCAAAGTCTGTTGTCTCTTTGTGCCACAACTTATGGAAAACCCTCTATATTAACCCATGTTTCTAAGGGTAGTTTTGTTCCCATGCCCAAAGTAGACTCCTCTGTGCTGGTGATCGACGAGATCAACAAAGATTTATTTGGTAACACCGAGGCTTCTATGGATCTTGAGAAGACATATTGGGTAACAGCCAAAAAAGCATTTAATAGCAAACGAAAACAGGTTGGTGGCACTGTACTGAAAGATGTTTTAAAAGATGGAGATACCTCATTAAACCGATTTGCAAAACAAAGACCTGAGGAGTTGTTGCCAAGAGATTGGGTAGAGATTGCAAAAGAAATATCTCTGAAAAATTTGTGATATTATATAAACAATGCATAAGAAGACGTTAAACATCGCTGCGGTGTGTTTGGTTATATTATTGGTGACTTTTATTTATACTGAAAAAAGGAGTGGCGCAGAAGCGGCAAAAGAAGGGAACATTGCTGTTGAGGGTGGAAATAAAATAGCCGGCGTAGTATCAGAAGATGAGTATCAACAAAAAATTTTAGAGTCAATCACAAAGCAACAATTAGAATCGTTTGAACAAGTATCTGCTTCATTTAAAAAACAAGATTCTGATACTTTGAGTGATAAAGTTGCTAAAGATGTGTTCAGCCAATATATCCAATACAACACCTCTGGAACATTGGACACAGCCGCTATCCAACAGATGACAGCAAACAATTTTGAAGGACAAGATTTGGGGGATGCACCAACTGTTACATCCAGAAATCTTAAATTGGCCGCCTCAAGTGTTGCAAATTTAAAAATCTATACCAACCAAGTTGCCAAGATCCAAGTTGCTTTAGCAAAAAGTATCGCCGCCGTTGCGAACAAACAAAATGCTGATGTATATATAAAAAACCTTTATATAGCAACGTCAAACTTATATTTCCGTCAGCCTGTACCTGCTTCTTTGGCCGACTATCATGCCAATATTATCAACGCATATCGACAAGCTGTGACAGGTTTTAACCTTCTTGCCCTGCAAAAAAAAGATCCTGCCAAAGCACTATTGGGCGTCGACAAAGCAAAAAAAGCGGGTGAAGCGATCTCTTCAAACCTAGAAGAGATCAGAAGTGTCGCCAGATTAAATAAGGTTGAGTATAAGAAAACAGATCCAGCATATCAGTGGATAAACTCTGTTGAAGATAGTAAGATTATTAAGACATCAACAGAATAGGTACTGACATACTATGAAAAGAAAACTATTAAAAATACAAACAACTCTAGCGATGGTTTGTTTTTTAATACTGGCTCCTGTTGTGACAACATTTGCACAAGGACCAGCAAGTGATTTGATACCAAATCAAAATCCAGCGGCGCTCAGAACCGGACCTTTTCCAGAAGATTCTCCTCAACAACAAGGAGACCAACCCAACTATGATCCAATAGGCGATCCGTTTGCCGATCAAAACAACGCGCCCGGCGACGATCCTTTTGTTTTGCAGCCTGGCCAGGACGATCCTTTCACAGATGAAAATGAAGCCTTGAGAGACACTGGTGGAGGCCAACCAGATACATCAAACACAGAACCAGGCATTTCACCAGATTACCCAGACGGCAACATGTTGGGGACTGGAGGCAATGAATTACCGAGCCCAACCGATTCAGCAATACGGTCAGAACTGAGTGCGGCATCACGAAGGGCTGGCACACAAGGACAAGCATACACCTACGCAACAGGGAACAAAGGAGTCGGCACAACAACCCCAGGAGCAGGTACTCAGGGGCAGGCTTTATCTGCAGCTTCTTGTATTGGAAGTCAACTATTAGGAAAAATTCTTGCTTCAACGATCACCAGTGCTGTTGGGAGGCTTGCTGAAATTGTTGCAGACAAAGCGCTTGGTGTGGTGGGAGCAATCATCAGTGTTCCAACAAACGAACTCGGTTCTGTAAAATACGACACAAAGAGAACAAAGGAGCAGATTCAGCTGCAAAACTCAGCCCAAGTTGGTACCAGTATTGGTTTTGCTGGTATAAACGCTTTGGCAGGCATCTCTTGGGATGGTATTGCATATTGTATTGTAAACTCAATGATCGACTACATCGCACGATCAACTATCGCCTGGGCAAGATCTGGTTTCCAAGGAAACCCTTCATTTGTCGACAATCCAGGCCAATTTTTCAAACAACTAGCAGATGTAGAAGCAAGTACTTTCTTACAAAGTCTAGCTTATGGAACCATTGGACAAAATATTTGTCAGCCATTCAAGGCTCAGATTGTTTTAAATATTGCCAGGGGATATACCTCGACCCAACCCGGAAGTCAGGTGGTGGGAGGTGGACCAACAAACGGTTATAGCACCGGTGGATATGGAGGCACAGGAGTCAAAGTTGGGGCAGGCCCAAGCACCAATAATGTAGCCGGAGCCAACGCGGTTGCAAACCGAAATCTACAAATGCAAAACGGAAGAGGAACATACGGGGGTTGTAGTTTGGATGATATCAAGGGTAACTTTAGAAGCTTTTTGTCCGGAAATTTCAATCAGGGGGGATGGAACAGTTGGTTACAAGTGTCTCAAGTACAATCAAATAACCCTTATTCTACATACATTAACCTAAGTGCCCAGGTACGAGGAAC
>JBDKKY010000032.1:0-5779 GCA_039795875.1 Candidatus Parcubacteria bacterium
TCCCAATTCTACAATCGCTTTCTCGGCGGTAATGAGATTATTGCTTTGAATAAATTGGTGGCTACACTGGAGAAGCATCTCGGCAAGAAAGCGATTGTAGAATTGGGAGAGATGCAGCAAGGTGATGTGAAAGACACTATTGCAGTGCAGCATATAGCGCGAAAGAAATTAAATTTTAATCCAAAGACATCTTTTGATGTAGGGGTAAAGGCTTTCTGTGAATGGTTTTTGGAGCACAAAGATTGGCTGTTGAAGCTAAAGAAAGCTAAGCAATAATATATAAAAAAAGAGCCCTGTCTCTCAGCACTCCGCGAGGAGGTGAGGGACAGGGTCGGGGGGGGGTCAGGAGGGAGGGTTCTTCTTGGTGTTGGTGGTCTGGGCCAAGACGTAGATTGCCCTGGCTAGCCGAGTGAGGCCGCAGGCAATAAGTATGGAGCCGATGATCACCGCTGTTGCGAGTATCAGGCTGGCGTTTCGCTCCATCCAGGTCCAGACGCTCGAGACGATCCAGCAGAGCAGGAAGATGGCGGCGATACCGGCAACGATGAAGCTGCAAATGGCAGCGCCTTGCTTTTCTCTCCACCAGAGCCCTGCTCCAATGAGCAAGAAGGAGCTAAAGATGATCACAAAAAGCCAAGTGGGAATAGAATCAATCATGGTAGGGTAGGTGTGGTTGGTGGTTGGGAATGGTGCTACACTCAAGACTATCTGAGTAGACCATTATAGATTAGCACGATATATCATATATGTCAAGTATAACGCGTGGCATCCCAGGCTCCTCCATGACATAATAAATTGATAGATTTATGAACATAATCACCTTCGGCACCGATGAACATATGTTGGATGCAAACAGCCGGCAATATCAGCGGCTTTTGTCATATACAACCTTGGTAGACGGGTATACGGCGGTGATTTTTTCCAAAAATAGCCAGGAGTTCAAAGTGACTGAGTCGGACAAATTACGGGTCGTACAGGTCCCCAAGAAGGGTCTATCGGGGGGATTACGTAAGCTGTATACACTCCTGAAAACAAAGTTGCCAAAAGAGACACTTATATCATCCCAAGACCCTTTCGAAGTTGGATTTTTAGCCTATATATTTTGTAAATTACTTCGAGTGCCGCTACATGTGCAGGTTCATACAGCTATAGAGTCACCATATTTTAAAAACGAGAGTCTAAGAAACCGGATTCAGTATATTCTCAGCTTGTTTATACTACGGAGAGCCAAAGCTATACGTGTTGTATCAGATCGTATTAAAAAATTTATTCAAGAGAGGCTTAAGGTCTCGTCAGATAAGATATTTGTTGCTCCTATATTTGCCGGAGATTTAAAAACAGAAACAGTGGATATGTCTGCCGTAGAAAAAGAAAATATGATTTTGATGATGTCACGGATCGAGAAAGTGAAAAACATACAATTAGGCATAGAAGGATTTCTTCAGCTCATCAAAAAAGATGCTTACAAGGATTATGTGCTAGAAATAGTCGGCGGTGGCAGCCAAAAGATGTCTTTAACTGATACATACAAGCAGTACTCCAATATTATCTGGAGAGACTGGACCAAAGAGCCAGGACAGGAGTATCAAAGAGCCAAAGTCTTTTTGTCTACCTCAAGCTATGAAGGGTGGGGTATGGCGCCAATAGAAGCTGTGTCACTCGGCGTACCGGTGGTTATGACCAATACTGGATGTGCCAACGAGTGCATCTTTGCCGATATCAATGGTCAAATAGTGTATACTTTTACAAGTAATGAAGTTGCTGAGAGATTGGAAAAAGTGTTGGGAAATTTAGACCAGTATAATCCTGAAAAATTACGTCAATCCCTTGAGTCTTTGCCAACCCAAGAAAAAACTTTAGATATTCTTATGCAATCTTTTAAAAAAGCTCTACTATAGTATGAAATTATTAATGATAACCCAAAAAGTAGACATGAATGACTCAGTAATGGGCTTTTGTCATGCCTGGGTTAAAAAGATCGCGGCACAAGTTGACACATTGTATGTCATTACATTGTATCAAGGTGTCACGGACCTACCTAAAAATGTAAAACTATTTTCCCTGAAAAAAGAAAAAGGATATCCGCGCTTTTTACGATACATATTATTTTATATTCACTTGTTTCGAGTTATGTGGAGAGTCGACGGGGTATTCTTGCACATGTGCCCAGAATATTTTCAGGCAATATACCCACTCAATTTCTTCCTAAGAAAGAAGGTAACGCTTTGGTATGCCCATGTGAAGATGAGCCCTTTGGCCGCCTGGGTGGGCGCTCGAGTTAATACCGTACTCAGTCCATCAAAAGAAAGTTTTTTAGCTGAAGGAAAAAATTTTGTTAGTACTGGTCACGGGGTGGATGTTGAAGTGTTTAAACCCGATCCGGGCTTTGTCTCAGCGCCAGTAAAAAATCTGGTACACATTGGTCGAATTTCTAAGATAAAAGATATCGATGTTATCATCAAAGCTATTAACCATGTGGTGAATGTTTTGGATGTTACGAATTTTACTTTGAACATATACGGCGCACCAGCTCGAGTCGAGGACGATGCATATTTGGCTGAGCTAAAGCAGATGGTCACTGATTTTCATCTTGAAAAATATATAATCTGGCACGGCGAACTGAGAAATACTGATGCTACGCTGGTATATCAAAAAGCAGATATGTTTATCCGTTCTATGGCCAAAGGAGGATACGGCAAGGTAGATCTAGAAGCATTAGCAACAGCTGTCCCTACAGTACTCAGTACGCCGGTGTATAAAGAATATTTTGGTGATTTATATGATGATATGTATTTCCTATCAGGCGATTATACGAAGCTGGCAGAAAATATTGTGACGGTGCTCAATTGGGACGAAGGGCGTTTAGCCAGATTTAAAAAAATAGCTAGAGACTTAGTTGTAGAAAATCATAATCTCGATAAATTGGCAGTCAAGATAGTTAACAGCTTTATGATATAATTGTCCCATGTATTACGTTTTCAGTAAAAATTCTGGCCTCGACCGATTCAGTAGTTACTATTATCAGCTACGGGAGATATTCAATTTGAAGCCAGAGAGCCTGCTCGAGATTGGGGTGGGGGACAAGGTAATTGCTTCGTATATAAAAAACAACACTGATATGAGGTATGTATCGGCTGATTACTCTGCCAAGCTCAATCCGGATGTGGTGGCAGATGTCAGGAAGCTTCCTTTTATAGACAATCAGTTTGACCTTGTGTGTGCTTTCGAAGTGTTGGAGCACTTGCCGTTTGAAGATTTTGAACATAGTGTCAGAGAGTTGCTCCGAGTAGCCAAGAAAAATGTCATTATTTCGATGCCTCATTGGGGTAGATCTTTTGCTTTTAGTATACAACTTCCTTTTATTGGTATTAAGAAATTCAACTTTAAGCTTCCATACGCTTTGTTTAAAATAAAGCATAAGTTCAATGGGGAACATCATTGGGAAATAGGTAAAGATGCATATCCAGTCAGTCGAATTAAAAAAGCCATAGCACAAGCTGGAGGGAAGCTACAACGTGATTTTGTGCCGACGGAAAATACGTACCATCACTTTTTTGTCATAAACAAATAGTATGAAAAATTTAATCTACCTTGCCAATGTCCGTCTTCCAAGCGAGAAAGCGCATGGAGTGCAGATAACGCATACGAGTGAAGAATTTGCCAAGCAGATAGGACGAGCAGGCGGATCTTTTGAGCTCATATTTGCAGCCCGTGAAAAGACCATCGCAGAAGATTTGTTTGAATATTATCGGCTATCACATACATACCCAATCAAAAAAATAGAAACTGTCCACCTGCGCAATCCGCAACAATTGTTCTATTTTATACAACGGATTCACTTTGCTCTAAAATCGCTCTGGTACGTTTCTAAAAAGTATGACAAGGATACATATATTTACAGTCGTGACGAATTTTTGTTATTTATATACAGTTTTCGATTCAAGAACCTAGTCTTCGAAGCCCATGCCGTCAAGACTAACTTTTTCTTTAGATTTATTTTAAAAAAACTTAAGAGAATAGTTACTATTTCTCAAGGGCTCAAAGATGTATATACAGAATATATTCCGGCCGATAATATACATGTTGCACACGATGCTGTTGAAGTAGGAAAATTTAAAATAGAGATTGATAAAACGACCGAGAGGGTAAAGAGTGGTCTGCCAACAGATAAGAGAATCGTTACATATATCGGAAGCATAGGGTTATACGGCTGGAAGGGTGTTGACACGTTTCTAGAAAGTAGTCTGTTATTGCCAGAATATACTTTTTTGATTGTTGGAGGCAAAGAGAAAGACATCGCACTTTTAAAAGAAAGATATCAGAACACCAATACAATCTTCGCGGGACATCAATCACCTGAGAGGATCCCAGTGTATCAAAAGATAAGTGATATCTTGGTCATACCAAATAAATCAGGATTTCCTGAGAGTGAGTTGTATACCAGCCCGATGAAACTTTTTGAATATATGGCTAGTTCAGTACCAATCATTTCTTCTGACTTGCCAAGTATGCGTGAAGTGCTCAATGAATCTATCGCCACATTTTTTACACCCAATGATGGCAAAGACTTAAGTCTAAAGATACAGACTGTGTTTACAGATTATGCCGCGGCTCTGGCAAAAGCAGAACGTGCCGCAGCAGAAGTAGAAAAATACACATACAAAGAGAGAGTTGCTGCTATATTGCGCCACATCTCCGTGCCGTCTTAAATAGTCTTAATCTTTTCCCAGATATCTTTTCGAAGCCGATTGACAGCGATCTCAGCATCAATTTCTTCTTTGGTGATCACCCCTTTATCCAAGGCTTCTTTGAAGAGTGTTAGGAAAAATGATTCTACTTTTTTATCTGGATGAGGTTGGTAGGTACTTGGCCATTTGCCTCGTAGTTTTAATAACCAGACTTTTGGTATAAAGCCAAAATACCTTCCTGGATCATTCCTTTTAAAATCTATAGGAAGACCGGTTGACCAAGGCTGAGTCAGTCGGTCGGTTGTATGCAAAAAGACTGTATCGTCAGTTATAGTATCCAAATTATTATAAATCCGAGGCACGGTTTTGATCGAACCGGGCTTAGTTGCAATCTGCCACTTGAGAGTCATAATATTTACATAATCAGCTTTTTTGTCTTTTAGGTCTTGCAGAATCTTTTCCATAGACCAATGTCGCAGAGCGCCACAATCCATGACCATCATTGATGTATCAAATGCATCTTTTTTGGCACAACAGATCAGATCTTTGCCCTCCATGTCCATATTGAAGAGGGGAGAGATATCTTTTAAGGCAAAGATGTCGGGATCTATCACCATGGCACGACCTTCATAGCCGTTCAATGCTGGCGGCATAAAACGAGAGAGGGTGAAAGATTGTAGGTCTTTAGGATCATAAACATTTACCTTGCCTCCCCGAAGATACTGTGTACCGGCAAATTGTTTGAACATTTCCAAAGAGTCAACGTTCAATTGCTGCACCTGAATCTCTGTGTCGCTCAGGCTTTTTTCTATGGCATACTTGGCTAGTTTTGCTCCGAGTCTCTGTTTATTGTTGGTGTGGATGTAGACTGTTTTTTTCATAATGTATTATAATCTTAATTTATATTTTTTGGAAAGTATAGCCAGTGATAGATATAGATGAACCCATTTGCCCGGCCAGGCTTCTTTGGCCTCGACTCTTTTCAAGACCTCGTCCCAAGCTATGTATGTGCCACCGACTTCTTTCGCCTCTCGTATGATCTTTAAAAATAAGTTTTTGAAATCGGCATCATACCAAATATCAATCGGAGC
>JBDKKY010000033.1:0-5334 GCA_039795875.1 Candidatus Parcubacteria bacterium
GGTTGAGCACCTCAGGAAGAGTCACCTCTCCTGCCTTACAGCATCTGATGATCTCTCCAATAACCTGTTCCCTCGCACCCAAAGTCTGTTCAGTCACTCCGTTCAGATTTTGGAAAATGAAGTCAGTCAACCTCTTGGCCTCAACCAACTTCTGACCTAGATCTGTGAAGGTTCCAACAAAGTCCTCTTTGGCCAAGGCGACAGCCTGCTGATCAGACAGGGCCCATAGTAGTTTTGTGGCGATAATAGCGTTTGTAGAGTTTTTCATAAGTTGTTTTCGTTAGGTTCGCGTCACCTCTTTAGTGACTTAACAACACAATACTATATATGTCTAGTAGTCTATATATGTTGTCGAATTTCGACAATTAGAAAAGAAAGCCTTATAATATAAGCATATGTCAAAAATGAATAACCTTGAAGAGGTCCTGACTTCTCTAGATATACCCACAATAGCCCAGACTATCTACGTACAGCTTTTAGGTAGTAAAAGCCTCACAGCCCGAATGTTGTCTGAACTAGTCGATATCCCCCGCCCTTCTGTATATGATCACATTCGATTGCTGCAACAGAAGAATCTAATCATTTCTAAAAAGCAGGATGGTAAAACCTTTTTCTTTGCCAATGATCCAAACACCATCCAAGTTCTTCTTGATCAAAAGAAAGAACAATATGAGAAAGCCAAGAAAATGTTTGCAGATATTCTCCCTTCTCTACAGGAAGGAGACAGGTCTGTTGAACCAAAGATACAATTCTTTAATGGAATCGAAGGAATCAAAAGTGTACAAAATGATATTCTTTGGTCTCGAGACATAGAAACATATACATTGTGGCCGACACAGAGAGTGATTGATCTACTTGGATATGATTACATCACTTGGCACAACAGGAGACGTATTGAGCAGAATGTCAGTATTAAAGTAATTCGACAAGGAAAAGTGTTGGATGAAAAGAAACACCCCAGCATTATTGGTGATGCTTCTACATTACGTACTGTAAAATATTTACCCAAAGATTTTGGGATTCAAATGAGTTATTGGGTGTATGGTGACAAGGTAGCATTCTTTGACTCTTCGCCTGAGTTGTTTGGATTTATAGTGCACAGTAAGTCATTTGCTCATCTGATGAAGGTTCATTTTAATTTTTTGTGGAAGACCTTGAAGTAAACTTAACCCTATTTTAATATTTCCCTGCTATAATTTACTCATGACCAAACCAAACACACTAAATAACAAAAACTTAGTTAACAAAAGAGGGTTGGTTCGCCAGCTCGATAAAAGAGTTATGGCTTCACGATATGATGGTGGTGCCCGAAGCGCTCGAAACACTTCTCAGGTTCAGAAGGGTAAGAAATAGCATCTTACCTAACAACTCCCAACACAATACAATAAAATACTTTTTAAAAATTCTGGCCAGTTTTTCCACTTTCTTTCTACCCCCACAATCCATCAAACATACTCTTAAAATTCCTACTCATTTCCTTGTTGGCGATCTTAATACCGACAAGATTTCCTTTCTCTATCGACATAATACTGACTGTATCCTCCATGATATATAAAGCAAAATTGCGGACAGTATTTTTCTTAGATAAAAACTTATAGTTTAGAGACTTTTTCTTTTTATATAAATTTTCTTTGTCTCTTTCTAATTTAGAATCATTCTTTTTATCATTAATCTCTTTGAGAAAAAAGTTTCGGTTGATCCACTATCTGCTATATACTCAAGCTTGTAGTAGTTTCGATCTTCGTCACTGTGTTTGCCTAAAAATATAAGAGTGGTTTTTGAGTCTACCGAGGACACCGATTGACCTGGTTCGGCACCGCTCAGTTGTAGCAATAGTGAGCCAACCACTTTTAATAATCCAGGTCTTTCAATAGTTATTTTTGCAGCCTCTGGGGATGAAACCCGGACCACAGATTCCATAATCATAATATATATATATATATATATTATATCACAATCACCTGATACCAGCCGACCACAGAAATGATTTACTTGTGACCCGGTAAACCCGTAGTATACTCTATGTATGAGCCAAAGTCTTATTAATCAAGTTTCAACCGAAGTAAAAATAAAACTAAGCGGTGAAGGGTCTGGTCATGACTGGTGGCATGTATATAGAGTGGTTAAACTGGGAAAAAGAATTGCTGAGGAAGAAAAAGCCGATGTTGAAATCGTTGAATTGGCTTTGTTACTCCACGACATTGCCGATTATAAATTTTATGGAGGTGATCATGAGATCGGTCCAAAAACTGCTAGAGAGATATTGGAGCGATTTAGTGCACCAGAAGAAACCATTACTCATGTGTGTAATATCATCCGAACCATCTCTTTCAAAGGCGCAGCTTTCTCTTCTGAGGCGGCAACATTGGAGGCCAAGATCTGTGAAGACGCAGACAGGCTTGATGCATTGGGTGCTATCGGTATTGCCCGAGCGTTTGCAACCGGAGCAAAGTTTGATGAGATCTTTCATGATCCAAACATTGCCGTACCAGAACATGACAGTGAAGAAAGTTATTCTATTGCTAAGGGCGCTGAGGGTAGAACGGTCATCAATCATTTTCATGAAAAGTTGTTGTTGTTGAAAGATAGGATGAATACAGCCGCAGCTCGCAAGGTTGCCGAGGAAAGACACGCCTATATGGTTAAATATATCGAGCAGTTTCTGGCTGAGTGGGAGGGAAAATTGTAAATGATATACTAAAGACATGAATATCCTTCTCATCGCAGTCATGGTTTTTTGGGGTTATATACATGTACTGGTAGATTTGGCTTGATATATAAGGGTTTTATGGAGATACATGGTATTGACTTAGGGGGTGTATTATGATATAATATAAGAGTAGGTTTTACCTCTGCGACATACCATCCAGACGTAGGTAAAACACAATCCCAACCACCCAAGTCCTATCCCATGAAATACCACAAAAAACTCCGCTATAAGCGCCGTGGCGCAAAACGTCGTTCGGCCTCAACCCCCACCGCTCCTCGCATCGTGTGTCACTTCCAGCCACTGAAAAAGGCCACGGTGATAATCCGGCTGTCGGATCCTGGACTGAAAAAGGCTCCCGAGGTGATTCGGGCCCGTGACTTCTTGCAGGAAAGGACTGTCGCTCGGCGACAACTTCTTCCTCTGCCGGCACCCGCGCTGCCCTTCTTCCACCTGTTCTGCTGGCCCACACCGGACCAGACCAAGCAATGGGATCAGGCACAAAGCTCGGAATGGAACCGATTCATGGGGCTGTATCTCAAAGCAGCCGTGTGTATGGTCCTGACCACGGCGGCACTGATCGGATTCCTTCTCACGCCCGGTGCTGATGAAGCCCAGCTCTGGGTGCGCGTCATGTTTAAGAGCGCACCATGGATGAGTTTCGTCTGGATCACAGTCGGAGTCATCCTCGACAGCTTCGATCGGATGAGACAAGTCCGGCGCCCCGACCCGTTCTATACGGTCGTAGCGGCCATCTGAAGCTGCCTCACCCCCCAACCCTGCCCCGATCTATGGAGATCGGCGGCGGGGTTATTTTTTTACTTAATATTCCACCCTCTCTCATACACCATCAATTCCACCTCTCCCATTCTTTTTTTAACCTCATCAGCCAATCTCCAAGATTCCATCATTTCATCTCCACACACAAATCTAGAGTCATCTCCTTTTATCGCCGCGTCCAATATGACTTCATATGCATCAGGTTTCTTGGGATTATCTATATCAAACACATATTCACTTCCGTCTTTAAATTTGATAGTAATATCACTTCTTTTTTCCACCAAAGCTTTTCCTCCCTCGATAGACATCGGCACACCCTTCCAGTTTTCATTTTGAGAAGCGAGTTGTACTTTAAAGTAAGTCTCTGTCTTCGAATCTCTATCAACATTTTTTTCCTCCACATATCCACTATATTGTCCACGGATTACACGTATGACCGAAAGACCCTTTAATACCTCTGCCCGAGCTCCACACACATTCTTAGAGGCCTTTATATCAACAAAGAAACTAGATACCATTGATAATAAATGGTTTTGTCCGACATCTGACACTGCCCCAACACTGTCATAAAACTCTCCTCGACCCTCTATATCGATTGATTCTATAAATCTAAAATGAATTGACTCAACATGCTCTTTGTTTAAAGTTGATGAAAAACCCACATCTTCTTTTCTCTTTCTTAATACTTCATCCAATCCCTTCTTACCAAGATAATGATCAACTCTAAAAATATTTTGTACTGATACATACTTTTCCAACTCTTTTTCTAAAGCATCCGCCGATGCATAATCATGCCCAAAAGGCTTTTCAATCAATACTTTGCCTTTGACTTTTGCCTTATCCAAACCATGAATGATTTGGATGTGAGATTCTGGACGCACTGCCATATGTAATATTACATGGTCATTTTTTATGCTTTGTTTAAGCTTTTCATACCCCCTTTGATCCTCAAAGACACCAGAAACATACTTAACAATATTTAAAAAATCCTTTACCTTTTTTTGATCTTCATCTTTAAAAACAGGTAGAACAAAATCTCTATACTCTTGGTCGGACCAGTCTCTTCTAGAGAAAGCAACGACTTCTGACCCAGACACAAAAACACCTTTTAGATACAACAGAAACAAAGCCGGCAAGATTTTACGTCTAGCTAAATCACCAGTAGCACCAAACAAGACAAAAGTTAGAGGCTCCATAGACTACCCATCTTACTGGTTTTCATTCTCTTTGTCATGTTGATACGCCACACAACTGTTTTTTAACCACTCTAGACCAATCTCATTACATAAACTATAGGTTGGTATCACATCTATAGATGCTTGATACAGGCACACATCCCTCTCTACACCACTCATAGAATCACAATATTTGAATGAGGTAGCGGCTCTGATTTTTACACTCTCAGAAGGTCCTGTGCCTGGAACATACTTTTTGTTAAAAGCCTCACTTAATTCACCATCAAGATACCTATCTTTGAATACAATACCATTTACACAGGAAAACCGTTCCCACTCTCTATCACCAACCTTTGATTCATCTGTTGGAATATTTTTACAATAATCTATATTATTGGTCTTGATGGCAAAATCTCTCTGACACATATCTTTACCATCAGGGAAAATATCACATTGAGATATGTTTGTAATTTGTTTGACATCTCGTCCCATAAAGCAATATGGGGTATACCTATTTAAACTAAAGCATTCACCTATCATTGAATAACAATTGTCTTTATCATGTGGTATCCATCCCCAAGGGACAGCTGGTCTACCTACTTCACAAGCCCGTTTGGTGATTCCCCACAAATAGGTGTGTTGGACATCTTTTGGAACAGTCATCAAAGATCC
>JBDKKY010000034.1:0-5015 GCA_039795875.1 Candidatus Parcubacteria bacterium
AATACCTTTTTACAAAAATATATATATATCATAATTATCTGTGTTGTCTTCATGCCAGCACATTCTTTTGCTGCTCATTTTTTTATTGAGACCAGTAAACGTGGGTTTGTAGAGGGAGAAGATCTAGCTGTGGTCATCTCTTTAGATACAGAAAATCAGTCGATTAACGCTGTAGAGGGCAAGTTATTGTACCCCGAAGATATCCTTAAGCTTACAGAGATTAGGGATGGAAATTCAGGCATAAATTTTTGGATTGAAAAACCACAGGTTTCTACACCTGGAACAGTTATTTTTTCTGGCATAACGCCAGCTGGCTTCATACAATCAAAAGCCTTCATATATACTGTTATTTTTCGTGTTAAAAAAGATGGAGAAGGAGAGATACGATTGGATGACCTCGGTGTTTTAAAAAACGACGGTGTTGGCACGGCTGTTCCGGTACAAGCGCCACCATTTGCTTTCTCTGTCTCTGATGAGTACAACTCAAATACGTCTGTTATAGGTGCGGTAGAGGACCAAGAGCCTCCGGAAGACTTTAGGCCAGAGGTAGCACAGGACCCTGATTTGTTTGATGGTAAGAGTACGCTTCTATTTGCTACTCAAGATAAGGGATCCGGCATTCAATATTATGAGATACGTGAAGGCTCATGGGGGTCTTTCCATAAAGCTGAGAGTCCATATTTGATACACAATCAATCATTGACCGAAGATCTGTATGTCAGAGCGGTTGATAGATCAAATAATAAGCGTGTGGCTGTATTGTTGGCAACACATGAAAGGTCAGGGTATCCTAAATGGATTATATTATGTATACTTATACTAGTATGTTTGTTGTTGCTCAGAAGATTACAGAGGGCCTTAAAATAGCTGCTGTTGCAGTTATCTTTATTGCGGTACCTCATATTGTCCAAGCGGCCAATCTATCTTTCTCCCAGACCAAGGATTCATATAATATAGGCGATACGTTTTCTGTTTCTGTTAATGTCGATAGTGGTAGTCAGTCAGTAAATGCTGTATCTGGCACTGTTTCCTTTCCTAAAGATAAGCTGTCGGTAGTATCTGTATCCAAATCTGGCTCAGTTGTATCTCTGTGGGTGCAAGATCCATCTTCCTCAAATGCTGCGGGTACCGTCAGTTTTGAAGGAGTCATCCTTAATCCTGGATTTACTGGCAGTAGAGGTAAGATTATCACTATAAATTTCAAAGCCAAAGATCAAGGTGCTGTCAATCTAAGTTTTTCATCAGGATCAGTTTTGGCTAACGACGGATCCGGCTCAAATATTTTAGAAAGTTTAAAGACTTCTTCTTTAGTCATTCAATCAAAAAGTACAACAGACCCAGAACCGGAGACTGTCCTTGTGGATGAGGTCACTGATGACTCTAGAGCACAAGGTCCTGCCATTACTTCCGCAACGCATCCAGACCAGAGTAAATGGTATTCAAACAATACCCCTGAATTTGTGTGGACTCTACCTCTAGGAGCTCTAGAGGTTCGTACTTCTATTGGTAAATCCTCTAACAGCATTCCAACGGTGCGATATATTCCACCCATATCACGTAAAAAACTAGATCCCCTACCTGACGGTGTATATTATTTCAATCTACAAGTCCGTACTAGTGCTGGTTGGGGGTCCATTTCACGCTACAAGGTTAATATCGATACGCAACCTCCTGAATCTTTCGCTATTACGTTTCCTCATGGAAAGGATAGTTTGGAGCCACAGCCAGTTATTTTGTTTAATACAACAGATACAGGATCTAAGGTTCAATATTACGACATCAAGATAGGTAATGGCGGCCCAGCCCGAGCGGCTCCCTTGGCGTTGTCTAATCCATATCCATTACCCCTACAGGATCCAGGTACGCACATCGTAACTGTTACTGCAGTAGATGGTGCTGGCAACACAACCAGCACCTCTACAGAATTCATGATTGAGGGTATAGAGCCTCCTATTATTGCATATTATCCTGAAGAGATAAATGCAGGAGATGTTTTAAAGATTAGGGGAACTACGTATCCAAATGCTGATGTCTACATCATTATCAAAGAGCAAGATAAGGTTGTATCTGAAGAATATACAAGAAGTAACCGTCTAGGAGATTTTGAAATCATCGCCTCTAAACGTCTAGAAAAAGGTACATATACTTTTACAGCCAGAGTCACTGATGACCGGGGTGCAAAGAGTGTAGAGACAGTGCCGCTACAGATCGAGGTAAAATCTAGATTCTTGGTGGATATAACAGCATCTACTCTGAACCTTTTATCAGTGTTCATTCTCGGCTTATTGGCAGTCGCTGGTGTTGTGTGTCTAACAATGTTCGTATGGCATCGATGCCATAGAGTGTTGCGCCATATACGATCTGCTGGTGGAGAGGTTGCCGAACTGACAGAAACATCCTTTGGTCTTTTGAAAAAAGATGTGCAAGATCATCTGTCGATACTTAGAGATATAAAACGTAAGAAACCTAGTATCAAGGATGAGATTATTTTTCTACAGGATTTTGAGGAGGATTTGGCTAAGGCAGAAGAGATCATCGAACGGAAGATTCAGGCTGATCTGAAAAAGAAAGGATTATAAGACATGACTCTGTACCACAACTTGTATTTCAGAAGATGAGTTCGTATTACCTAAAAAGTACATTTCGCAATTTTTCTACACCAATCTTTTTCTCTGCAGAATAGGGGATAGTCAAGTGCGGTCCGATAAGATTTTCAATAGTCTTAAGCATCTTATGTAATTCACCCTGACTGATCTTGTCTATCTTATTTACAACAACGACAATATCTTTTTTGTTTTGTTCTAACTCTTTGATCGTGCTCAAATCATCATATGACGGGCCTGTTTTAGCATTGAGAATGATTACTATTTTTTCTTGTTGGATCTCAGGATGAAACACATACCACTGTATCAATGACATGATCTTTTCTCTGTCAGCCTTTGATCCTTTGGCAAATCCATAACCCGGCAGGTCGACGATATATGTATGTTCGTTTACCAGAAAAAAGTTGGCTTCTTTAGTAAACCCCGGAGTCGAACTTGATCGCACAAGACTTTTTCTACCAACCAGAGAGTTTATCACTGAAGATTTGCCCACGTTGGACCGACCAACAAAGGCTATCTGGGGGATATCGTCATGTATGAGGTTTTCATCGTTTGTGACTGATCGTACAAACGTGGCTGACTTGATGTCCATATACCGAGCATAGCAGACTCGATCAATAAACGAAAGAAGACGTTGATTCGCGGTGGATTTGGTGTAGAGTGATACGTATATATGAAAAAATATGACCTCTTCCTTGTTGCAGCCTTGATAGGTGTATGGACGTGGGCCAGTATCAATCCTCACGACCCTATAGACTGGTTTATGGAAAATGTTTTGGTTTTGGCTGGGGTTATTACAGCACTTTTCTCATTTAAATATTTTAAACTATCTCGATTATCGTATAGTCTGGTTACGATATATTTGATTCTGCATATAATTGGTTCTCATTATAGTTACTCGGAAGTGCCATTCGGATATACATTGCAAGAGTGGGTTGGTGGCAGCAGAAATATGTATGATCGCCTTATTCATTTTTCTTATGGTTTGCTTTTATCTTATCCAACTATGGATGTGTTTAAAAAGGTTTCAAAAGCCCGAGGATTTTTGAGTTATTATATTCCGATTGAGATGACTTTAGCGGTTTCGGCTTTGTATGAGATCGCCGAGTGGATCACGGCCATATTTATTCATCAGACTGCGGGAGTGGCATTCATTGGTGCCCAAGGGGATATGTGGGATGCTCAGAAGGACATGCTATTGGCGGGGATCGGTGCTGTTATTGCTATGACGGTATTGTATCTTTTCCGGCGTATTCGTCGAACACACAAAAGTATTGACTTGGAGATTTGATCGCGGTAATAATACAGTATTCTCGTCGCTGTGACGGGAATGTAACTTAACCAGGAGGATATCATGTCGTACTCTGATCTGGACGAAGAAAAGCCCGGTTTCCATTGGGCCGCCAAGCTTGTCTTCTGGCTGGTGGTCCTCGGTGCCGCATTCTGGTCGTTTGTCGTCAAACATCGCTAAGACCCTACTTCCATTGGCGTTGCGGTCGGTTCTCTCACTCACGAGGGGGCCGGCCTGTTTTTTATGCCGCAGGCAGGTTTATGCACATATTGACGAATATTGTGATCAGGAGTATAAAATAAATGTACCCAACGCTTGTCACGACGACTTGCGAGCAGTACGAAAACCCCAGCCCCCTTACGATTATGAAAAGATTGCTGACAGGGATCGTCGTTCTCCGTATGGCTCGCTTCTTTCGAGGAGTGAAAGCTGTGCCCGAACTGCAGTATCTCGACACTTGGCGCGTGAGAGTCCAAGAGGGAAGCTGTCCCAACTTCACGTTCTACAGCGTCCTGGCCTTGGGAGCGGTGCTGTGGACAATCATCCGTATTGTCTGGCACTGACACCGCAGAAACCCGCGTCCGTTTCCGCTCGCCCACCAGCTTGTCGGAACCGGCCGGGTTTTATTTTTATACCTATTTCACAAAGGCATCGACCAACGCCATCGCTTTTGTATACATGTCCGCATCGCTCACATCCAACCAATGAATATTTTTATTTTTCTTAAACCAGACCCGTTGTCTCTTTGCATAATGCCAAATCGCAAAAAATAATTTCTCTCTAAATTCTTCCAAGGTAATTTCTTTTTTAAGTAAATCGGAAATAAATGTGTATTCTAATCCAAGTTTTTGCATGCGCTCATGGGTGAGTAGTCCTAAGGAAAGTAAATGCTCTGATTCGGCAACCATGCCTTGGTCTAGGCGAGCATTGATTCGTTTTTTTATTTTATCCTTCAGCACATCATCAGAAGTATCGAGGCCTATATAGAGAACATCATAAGGTAATTCGGGTTGTAGGGCAGGGATGTGACCCAGTGACTTCAAGATCTCAATAGCTCTGATCACCCGTCGTTTATTTTTCAGATCGACTTTGTGTGGTTGGTCTTTATTTAAATCAGAGAA
>JBDKKY010000035.1:0-4277 GCA_039795875.1 Candidatus Parcubacteria bacterium
ATCTTCTCGACGAATACCAAATTTGATCTTCTGGTTCCTGGCGTCTGTATAGCCAAAATATGTTACTCTGTTTGGGTCATCCATATGAGACTATATTAGCATATTGGTATATAATAATCACATGCAAAAAACGTTCTCACCTATTGCCAGATTGGCCTTATTGGCGGCCTTTGCCTGTCTGCCGAGTACTTTTGCTTATGGAGCAACAGCAGCCGCAACTACTCCTATAGAGACTCTCAACTTCGGAGCCCAAGCTCAAACTGCTACAAAAAAAGCTCCTGCCGTTGTGCCAGATCTATATGTGAATCTAGGGGATTTTGTCACTATCAATATCCGCTCATACGCAGTAGCCACAACCCCTATCGAGATTTATTTTTTAACATTTGATGAAGACGGCACACCTTTACAAAAGCTTTTTTTGGGAAATGTAAAAAACCCACAAGTGGGAGTATTTAAAAAATATAAGTTAGGAATTACCGAGGCACTCCTTGAAACAGCCCTCGGTGGTCATGCTGAATATATGCAAGTCGGATATTGCGTCGGGGGCTGTGCAAAGTCAGGATCAAATAGATTGATAAAAGGCAAAGTTATTTTGCCTCATAGAGAGCAGCTCTCTTCAGATAATTTAGGAGCTTAGCCACATCACCATTCTTGTTCTCACTCTTGAGGATGATAATCACTACCGGACGAACCCCACCTCTGGCCATGGTCACATCAAACAAAGACACTGTTGTTTGTCGTGATTGGTCAATATACCCGTTCTTACCTCCAGTAAATCCTGGCGTCAGGAGCAGAGCATTTCGATTGTACCAAGTATGACCCTTGATAGAAAATTGCTTGACCCGAGTAAAGTCATAAATCTGTGGATCGTTTTTAGCAATAAACCGGGCCAGCTTGAGCAAATCTTGTGGAGTAGAAACATTTTGAGGATCCAGACCACTTGGGTCACCATAGTATGTATCCATCATATTCAACTCTACAGCTTTTTTATTCATCGCTTCCATAAACTTGGCGTGGCCATATTGGTCAGCAAAAACTTCAGCCGCGTCATTACTTGATTCCATCAACAGTGGTGGAAATAAGTCCGAGATACGAATCTTCTCTCCTAGACCCAGACTCCCCTGCGCCCCATACGCGTTTGACGCATCACGCGAGACAATAGCAATACTTTGCAGATCCATATTCTCTCGAGCTACGACCGCGGTCATCAATTTACTAACTGAAGCCAGTGGATACGCCGTATCAGCATTTTTCTCCAATATAACTTCACCTGTTTCTACATCGGCAACCAGATAAGCCTTGCTGCTCAGTATAGGCGCAACCGGCGTGCTAAGTAGCGAGTATCTTCCCTGCAAAGACAAATCATCTCCACCACCGATCAGACTTTCACCACCCGCTTCCCCTTGTCGGCCGCCGATAACAAAAGTGGTCTGGGAATATTTATTAATATTATCTGTTAAGACTTTGTTGGGAGTCTTCGTATCAAATCCAATCTTGGAGACACCTGGTATGCCGAGATCAACAGTATCCAAGGTACTTTCGGTTGGAGATAACTCTGTACCAAAAATATTTTTAGCATCGGCTCGAACATACATATTTTCTAAACTATCTTTCTTGTCTTCTGTATCCGTGCTCGGGGTGAGTGCTGTTTTACCTTCTCGGATATTGTCTGCTCCAAGTAAAACCAACTGTGTAACAAAGGCCGTAACCGACACGCCAATAATACATATACCTATTCCCCAAAGGATAAACTTACCTGTAAACAAACGTGGCGAAATCACAGGAGTTGTTACTGAGTCCACCGCAGGAGTATTGGCAACGGCTTGTTCAGTAGTATTGTCCAGAGCTGATTTTAATGAAGATAAATAGGAGTTAAAATTCGACATGTCTATATAACAAATATACTATATATAAGAGAATTCGTTAAATACTCTTCTATAGCCCTCGATTGCCTCTTCTACAGTACGTCGAGTCAATTCAAAATTTAAACCTTGGTGTGCTAGATCATTTCGAATCCGATGAGACCTCCAAGCAAAGTCGATAGTGCTCATTTGCGCTTTATTCATATTCTTTAGTTTTTCTCCGATGGAAATGCCTTCGACGCTCATAGTGTCCAACAGATCATACAACATGATATCCGCCTCGATAATGGCCGTTCGCCAGTCTGATTGGTTAACCGAATTATAATATTTTTCTACTGTCTCCCAGCGCTGGTTACGCATGCCGTTAGTATCTGGTGTTGATAATTCTTGAGCTTTGGCCAAAGCGGCAGCCTCTTCTACCTTGATCTGTTCTGGAGTTTTTACTAGGCCTATTTTTTTTAAATATTCGTCTTTGATAAATTTCAGCCGAACTTTATTGTGATACCAGATCAGCCCAAACAACAAACTTAAGAAAATTGACAAAAAGAAGATAAAATAAAATGTGTTCTGGAATAGATCACGCGCACGAAAAGTAGCTTCGTCTACGAGACTAGCTTCGGTATTGGTTACTACAACCTGACCAGAACTATCTTTTACAACTTCTGTACGAGGATTGACCAATTTGTCATAAAAACCTCGAACATTGAAACCACCGTCAGTATCTGAGGTGTATATCGTTGCCGGTTCATTCGCTGTCTCTGGATTGAATCGTGGAATAACCACAAAAAAGATGGTAATCAAGCCTAAAATAAGCAGAGTTATCTCTTCCCATGAGATTCCTGTTTTGGCCGGAGCGGCTTTCTTATCGTCTTTCTTATCACCTTTTTTTTCGTCTGCCATAGATATTAGTATATCATTTTTCCTAGAGCAAACAGAACGTCTTCACGATCAGTATTGGACATGAATTGTATGCCAAGTGGCAAACCAGAAGCAGTTTGAGTCTTGGCTGGCACCGAGATTGCTGGGATACCTGCCAGATTGGCAGTTACAGTAAAGATGTCGGCCAGATAGAGAGAGACCGAGTCTCCGGCTTTCTCACCAATCTTAAAAGCAGTGTCAGGAGCAGTTGGCGTTAGAATCGCATCTACTTTCGAGAAAGCTTGTTTAATGTCAGCCGTTAGTTGTTCTCGCAAGATATTGGCTTTTCGATAGTAGGCATCGTGATATCCCGCTGACAGAATATATGTTCCTAGCATAATTCGTTTCCGTACTTCTTTACCTAACAATTGTCCGCGAGTATTCATATAGTCTCCCAATAGGTCTGCACCCTCTACCTTTTGACCGTATCGTACTCCGTCAAATCGCGCCATATTTGAAGAAACTTCCGCCGGAACAAGGATGTAGTACATTGCCAAAGCTTTTTTCAATAGAGGGATAGAAATGTCAACAACTTCTACTCCCTTGCCTTTTAGGTTTTCTATAGTTTCTTCTATGCTTTTCTTTACCTCTTCTGATACACCGTCTGTAAAGATAAATTCTCGAGGCACACCGACTTTGAGTCCAGTATGTGGCAGAGTTTCAGTTATATTAAAACCTTTGGTCTCATGAGAAGTACTATCCAGTGGATCTCTGCCTCGTATAACATCAAAGATCAGTTCGGCATCCTCTATATTTTTAGTAGCTGGGGCCACAACATCAAATGATGAGGCCATAGCTATCAGTCCATGACGAGACACGCTACCATATGTTGGCTTCAGCCCCACCACTCCACAATAAGCAGCCGGTTGTCTAATAGAACCCCCTGTATCCGATCCAAGGGCAAATAGACAGCCATTCATAGCTACGGCAGCGGCCGACCCTCCTGATGTTCCTCCGGGCACATACTCTAGATTGAGAGGATTGTGAGTCACTCCATAGGCCGAGTTTTCTGTTGAACCTCCCATAGCAAATTCATCCATATTTACCCGCCCAAGACAGATTGCACCTGCTTCTCGTAGCTTGGTCATAACTGTTGCATCATAACTAGCCACATAGTTTTCCAAGACCTTAGAGGCTGCGCTGGCTTTTTTACCAGCAGAAACAATATTATCTTTGACGGCAAAAGGAATACCAAATAATCTGTGCTGACGAATCAAAGCTTCAATCTCTGCCTTAGATTTACCAACCAACTGCGCATCACAATTCTCTGCGTGAGTTATAGCATCATCAAAAACCTCCAGATAGGCATTTACATCTTTATTTCGTAAATCAATAATACCTAAGTATGCTTTGACCACTGCTGTAATTGTTGTCTTGCCCTCAACCAACATCGTATGGAAATCAACAATGGATTCTGGAAGTGTATGGGTTGAAAAATCGATAGACATAGATTTAATTTAGAATCTTTTTAACTTTAATCGCATTGTCAGCGTGGCG
>JBDKKY010000036.1:0-4050 GCA_039795875.1 Candidatus Parcubacteria bacterium
TCCTTGTCGGAGCCGGGCTCTTGGCGAAATCAAAGCAATATAGAGTGTTGTATAATAGTGCCAAAGAAGAGGGGATTTAAGCCTTTGGCAGAAAACCTGCTGCAATGTTACAATAAACCCATTATGACATCCGGTGAAAAATTTGTTGCATTCTTTCTATATTTCGCATTGTTTGGATTTTTGATTTGGTTTCCGGCCTGGTTATTTAAAAAAGCTTGGCAGTCTTGGGTCGGGTATGTTCGAGGTGATTTTTATGCAAAACAAAACTATAAGCTTTTGGAAATGCGAATTCCTCGAGGATCAGCAAAGTCGCCATTGTCTATGGAAGTATTCTTACATGCATTATTTCAACCAGGCGGAGAAGCAACATGGTATGACAAATTCTGGAAAGGTCAGACCAAGACCTGGTTTAGTTTAGAAATGGTTTCTATTGAAGGACGAGTTCGTTTTTTTATCTGGACGCGTGAAGGATTTGCCCAATTGATCAAAACCCAGTTATATGGACAGTTCCCTGATATAGAGGTTGTAGATGTTGATGAAACAGGTGAAGGAGATTATGCTCGAAAGATAAATTATGATGCAGGGACTCACAAGGCAACCTGCGCTGAGATTCAAAAGAAAAATGGTGGCCATTATCCTATCCGAACATATGAAGGGTTTAATTTGCATAAAGATCCTAAAGAAGAATTTAAAGTTGACCCGATCACTCCAGTTCTAGAGTATTTGGGTAGTTTGGGCGCTGGTGAGCAGGCTTGGATTCAGATCGGTGTACGTGCTCCAAGTAAGGAGACCGTCAAAGCCCTTCCTGAAGATAAAGTTAAACGAAAAGCTGCTCGTAAAGATAAGAAAATTCCGTGGTATAAAGGTCATGAGATGGTTGATTGGACTGATGCCGCTAAAGACGAGATCAAAAAATTGACAAAACGAGACATAAAGATCGATAAGGAAAATCCACCTAGTGCTGCCGAGATGAAGTTGACCAAAGAAGAGGAGGAGAAAGTTGCCGCGGTAGAGAGACAGATGGCTAAAGTGGCATTCGAGACCAATATCCGCATAGTGTATGTCGCTAAGAAAGATAATTTCTTACCTGCAAACTCAGCCGGTATTCTTGGAACATTTAAACAATACAATACACTGAACTTGAACAGTTTTGAATTAAAAATCCCAAACGTATCGTATCCATGGCAAGATCCTGGAGGTAAGAAAGTAGAAACTGATAAGCGAAATATTTTCCTACAATATCAAGCGCGTGCATTTTTTTACAGTCAATTTTTACCGATTGGTGGACGAGAAGGAGATTTACCAAAAGATCATTGGAAAAGTAGTAAGCATGTGCCAGGAAAACCATTTATCATGAATACTGAAGAGTTAGCAACGATCTTTCACTTCCCAGGAGATGTGGCCAAGACTCCTACACTTACACGTGTGGAAGCAAAAAAAGGAGAGGCACCATTCAATCTTCCAATTTAATAGGACATATATTTTGGAATGGTTCGCATTTAAGTTATAATAGTATGCATGAGTTACGAAAAAGATTTTGTGCATATTCCAGAAACCTCTCAATCTCTCATTATGCCTGTTGATAAAATCAAACCTATGACGCCACAAGCTCCACGACCAAAACGACATCCACTCGTCAGGTTTTTGGTATGGGCTTTTGTGTTTGCTGTTTTGATTGTGATTGTTGGTGGACTATTTGTATACCAGAAGATTATTACTCCAGTCGGCGTGGCGGTATCTGAAGAAGCTCCTATTATTATGGATATCCCCAAAGGCTCTACATTGAATGAGATTGTTGATAAGCTTGAAGCCCGCGATCTGATCACGTCACCAACTGTCTTTAAGATGATCATGTTACTCACTCACAAAGAAGCCTCTATGAAAACAGGAGAGTATACATTTAAGAGGCAGATGAACATGTTAGAAACTATGGACAAATTGGTAAATGGAAAATATGAGTATGTGCCTGTACGTCTTACAATCAAAGAAGGAGAGGATTCGAAAGTCATCGCAGATCGGATTGTGTCTTTATTTCCAAAATTAACACCAACAGAAGTATTTGCAAAACTGAAGGCTGCAGAGGGAAAAATATTTCCAGAGACGTATATGTTTGCACCATTTAACACCTTAGATGATATTTTAAAAACAACTCAAGCAGAGTATGAAAAACGGGTTGCCAAGTTTCGACCAGAGATTGCTAGTTCAACCCATTCAGAAGATGAGATTTTGACAGTTGCATCTATTTTGGAAAAGGAAGTTCCACGACACAGTGATATGAAGATTGTGGCTGGCATTATTTACAATCGTTTAAAGATAGGTATGCCGCTGCAGATGGATAGTACACTTGGATATATAACTGGTAAGGCCTCACTAGAATTGACCACAGATGATCTAAAGAGTGATTCGCCATACAACACATATGTTGCCAAAGGTTTACCACCAGGACCGATCGGTAACCCCGGAGAAGACGCAATCAAAGCTGCCTTAGAACCTGAGACACACCAGTATCTGTTTTTCTTATCTGATAAAAATAGCGACAACCATTATGCTAAAACTTACGCGGAGCACTTGAGAAACCGGAAGCTGTATCTGGGCAAATAAGATTTGACTTTGGGACTAGTCCGTATAATCATATACATATCCAGTCAGATGAACTGCCTGGTTCGCACCCAACCCATCCTATGTCATTCCTCTCCGACCTTACCGCAATCCAAATCATTACGCTCGTTCTCGACCTCGGCTTTTTTGTGTTGCTGTGGTTCATGTTTCGTCAGCTCAGTACTGAGGCCACCTCTGATCGCACAGATCTGATGCTCATCACGGTTGTTTCGGCCCTAGCTCTTGGCCTCATGCACAAGTTAGCCGATTGGACTTGGATCAGCCCTGTCCCCGCAGTGCTGCTCGTACTGACCTTTGTGGCCGCTCGCTGCTGGCTACGCCGGCTCATCAACAGCAAGGCGTCACACCTGCGCACTCTCAGCTAAGCGTAAAGTTTGGCCTCAACTACCTGTCGTTCGATTTGCACCCGAACGACAGTGTTTTATTGACTCGGTGGGCAGGGTATGCGAGAGTTTGACTAATCCATGCATGAGCATGGTGTGCACCTTCAAGCCCATGAAATTCAATCCTGAAATGGCTTGGTACGGATTTTTGCAGATCCTTCTCGTCTGCATAGTGTTTATGAAAGGCAGTTGTCTTCAGCCTTTCCCAAGGCTTATCCTGCTGGCGATGTTGTTCAATACCGTAAGGCTGGCCTGGTTTTGGTGGTCTACAGTCCACTGGAGCATTGCCTGCATCTTCTTCAGTCCTCTCAACATGTTATGCCTTTGGTGTTTCGTGATACAGAGAGGGTGTGAACTGGACAGCCTTGATTGGAGACCAACCCACCATGACGATGATGAGTAATCCGTACTCGGCAAAATCTCGCTTTCGCATCCCAGTGCGACGGCGAGTTTTTTTATTACATAACCTCAAGGGTCACAATGTCTCGCCGGTCGCCTGTTAGGCGAACTAAAGGCGGGTTTGCATAAACCAGACTAAACAGTAATATACATAATAGTGAAGCAGAGATCTGTACAAAAAAAGGTATATCTCGGCATGTCTGGCGGAGTAGACTCATCCGTCTCGGCTGTGCTTTTAAAAGAAGCTGGTTACGATGTAACTGGAGTGTTTATTCGTGTCTGGCAACCTGATAACGGAGAGTGTGCCTGGAAAGATGAGCGGCGAGATGCTATGCGTGTTGCTGCGCACTTAGATATACCTTTTGTTACACTAGACTTACGTGATGCATACAAGAAGGGTGTGGTGGATTATATGATCGCTGAATATAAAGCTGGCAGAACTCCTAATCCAGATGTTATGTGTAACAGAGAGGTAAAGTTTGGAGCTTTTTGGGATTGGGCTAAAGCTCAAGGGGCCGATTATATCGCGACCGGTCACTATGCGGAGATTGTTGATGGAGATATGCTTGAAGGAGCTGATGCAAATAAAGATCAGTCGTACTTTCTCTGGACCTTACGTCAAGATGAATTAGATCATATATTATTTCCT
>JBDKKY010000037.1:0-3976 GCA_039795875.1 Candidatus Parcubacteria bacterium
GGGCAAACCGTCGCTCAGTTCAAAGATAATGCCGGTGGCTGTATCGCAGGTACTCCCGGTGCCAACATTGCTTTGGTATCAACAATCACCGGCAATGAGAAGATTGTAAAATATGAATACAAACCACCAGTAGGAAATCTGACCGGTTATATTGAAAAAACTGTTTATACTGATAATGGCACTTCTATTACTGCTGGGATTTATCCACTAACCGATAAGCTCAATATCGATATCGTGGCCATGAGTTTTACGGTAAACGCAGGCTCTTCGTTGTACGATGATGCGGGTGCAACTAATCCTAGTCCTTCTCAGCCGGCAGTTGCATTGTTGATAAAAGGTACTGCAAAAGTAAATGCAATTAATATTTCTGATTTCTTTATTCAGACTCTTATCTCACAGCGTCTGCCCAATCTTATCTAATCTACTATATGTTTACCTTTATACATAAAAAGAAAAAGATGCCGGTGAAGAAAGTTAAACAAGAACAAGGTTTTACTTTGGTTGAAACAATGGTGGCAATCTTTATTTTGATGTTGGCTTTAACAGGTCCTATCTATATTGCGACTTTGGCGCTTCGAACTGCTGCTGGTTCTCGAGACGGTATCAGTGCCCGGTACTTGGCCGAAGAGGTTGTCGAAGTAATCCGAAATCGACGTGACAATCGGACTTTGAACAAGACTGTTTATAGTCAAACAGAATGGGCTCAAAAAGGTGCGGACACGCTTACAGGCGGAGTGAGCTGTTTTAATCCCAAAGGATCTAATACCAGTAAGTGTGAGATGCAGCGAGATTTTACCGTCGGTACATACAGTTTTGTCGCTTGTGGTGCTACATGTTCTCAGTTACGATTTACACCCAACGGCACGATTTCATATTATGGAACCAATGACACTTCAGCCCCATTCTCAAAATTCATTCGAGAGTTCTATATAGAAGTTGCCCCGCAGGATACTTCAGCTACAAACAATCCTCAGAAGGAGTTGCGTATTGTAGTGAATATAAAGTGGAACGATCATGGTACTGATAAGATTTATACGCTGACAGAATATTTACATAATCTTCAATATAATAGTTATGCAGAATAAACAAAACACACAAAAAGGAATAAGTTTGTTGATCTCTTTGTTTACTATTACATTTTTGTTGGCGATATCTTTCTCTATTAGTGGAATTATCCTCAGGCAATTTCGGATCATCAATACCAGTATTAGTTCAGAGGCAGCATTTTATGCGGCCGATAGTGCGCTTGAATGTGTTCTGTATTGGGATATCGAAACAGAAGCCGATACTATGAACACCGACGGTGGTAACTATGTCTTTGGAACTTCAACAGCTACTCAGTCTCGTATAAAATGTGGTCCAAACTCTTCAAACCCCTACGTCTTTCTCAAACAAACAGATCTTGTTAACAATGTAGCAACCAGTACATTTTATCTCGATTATTCAAATGCTGCCTATCCAGCCTGTGCCTATGTCCGAGTGGTTAAAAATACCGATCGAACGTATATCGAAACCAGAGGATACAACACCGGTGTCAACGGCGCGGGCTGTGATGTGACAGATGCGGTAGCTCGACGGCTGGTAGAGAGAGGCATGCAATATGCCCACTAATATGAGATAGTATTGGTATGGATAAATCCGCCATTCACAGCCGAATACAGAAACTCCGAGCCTTGGTGGAGAGATATCGGTACCAGTACCATGTGCTTGATATAGAAGAGATATCGGCTGAGGCGTTGGACTCTCTGAAGAAAGAGTTAAGCGAGCTGGAAGTAACTCACCCAGAATTTTACGACAAGAATTCACCAACACAACGTGTTGCCGGGCAAGCATTGGACGCTTTTGCTAAGGTCCCGCACAAAGTACAACAGTGGTCTTTCAATGATGCTTTTACAGAAGAGGATATTAAGAATTTTAATGAACGGATCAATCGTTTCCTTAAACGAGATTTAACAACGCCTATCGAATATACATGTGAGCTTAAGATCGACGGGTTAAAAGTAGTCATCGAGTATGAGAAGGGTGTCATGATTCGTGCCGCTACGCGTGGAGATGGAGTGATAGGGGAAGATGTCACACAGAACGTCCGAACTATCCAGTCCGTACCACTCATACTCAAGAAGCCTTGCAGTCTCATTGTTGAAGGAGAGGTATGGGTAGGTAAAAAAGTGTTTGAAGAATTAAATAAAAAACAAGCAGCACTTGGCGCACCTCTGTATGCCAACCCACGAAATATTGCTGCCGGTTCGATTCGACAACTCGATCCCAAGATTGCTGCTTCAAGAAAATTGGATACATTTATATATGACATTGCTTGGGCCGCTGGAGGCGAAGCCGAAAGCGCCCTTGGATCGCTTACCACTCAAGAAGAAGAGTTGAATCTCCTACAAGAACTTGGTTTCAAAGTAAATCCTCACCACAAAAAAGTAAAGGGCGCAGAGGGTATTATCAATTTTTGGGAGACTTGGAAACATAAACACAAGAAAGAAGACTATCTCATCGACGGTGTTGTTATAAAGGTGAATGATCAGGCTTTACAAAAAGAGTTGGGTTATACGGGTAAGGCCCCACGATTTGGTATTGCTTTCAAGTTTCCAACAGAACAAGTGACAACAACAGTGTTGGACATCAAGCTTCAAGTTGGGCGGACTGGCGTTATAACACCTGTTGCTATCTTGCAACCCGTATCGGTGATGGGTTCAACTGTTGCTCGTGCCACTCTTCACAATGAGGACGAAATCAACCGTCTTGATATACGGATTGGCGACACGGTTATTCTACAAAAAGCTGGAGATGTGATTCCAGACATCGTCAAAGTCTTGACTGAGCTTCGAACCGGTAAAGAGAAAAAATATAAATTCCCGACTCATGTAACTGATTGTGGGGGAGATGGAGCGATCGAGCGTATACCCGGTCAAGCCGCATATCGCTGTGTACACATTGAGACGTTGTCTATTCGGAAACGGCGTTTATATCATTTTGTGTCAAAGAAATGTTTTAACATCGACGGGCTAGGGCCAAAACAAATTGATCTATTTTTGGAACACGAGTTGATTAGTTCGTATTCTGATATTTTTACTTTAAAAAAAGGAGACATAGAGATATTGCCACGTATGGGAGAGAAGTCGGCGGCGAATATTATCGAGTCAATAGAAAAAGCTAAACAGGTTGACCTATACCGCTTGATCTTTTCTTTATCAATTCCACAGGTCGGTGAAGAAACTGCACGAGATTTGGCCAAAGCTTGCCAAGGGGATTTGAAAACACTACGGAAAATGACTTTTGCTGAACTGTCGGCCTTATATGGAGTGGGGGAGGTGATCGCCCAACATATCTATGATTGGTTTAGAGATGAAAAACATCTGGCTGAGCTTAATGAAATTTTAAAATATATAAAGATCAATACATATGTCGCTAAGGGAGTAAGTGCTGCTGCTAAAAGCTCACCTTTTGCCAATAAGACTGTGGTATTGACCGGGACGCTTTCAAGTCTAAGCCGGGATGAAGCTGGGGACATGATTCGCGACAAAGGAGGCAGTGTGTCAAGTAGTGTGTCAAGTAAAACAGATTTTGTGGTGGCTGGGGAAGAGGCTGGGTCAAAACTGACCAAGGCTCAAGAACTGGGAGTGAGGGTGTTGAATGAGACTGAGTTTCTCGAGATGATAAAGAAATGAAGGTGTGATAGAGTAAATTACATGAATTCCCATACTATTGACGATACAGAGGTAAAAAGATTGGCCAATTTGGCACGGGTGTTTGTCGCACCAGAAGAAGAGGCTTTTTTCAAAAAAGATATCGAATCTATTTTAGGTTTTATTGATACTATTCAAGAAGTAACTGTGCCAGAAGGTGAGTTACGAAGTGAAGGTTTTGCGCCTGTAGGATATGTACGAAACGATGAATTAACAACGGTACCAGGATCTGCGGGAGCGGCTGTATTGGTCGAAGCAGCACCGCGCCACGCTGACAATGCGAT
>JBDKKY010000038.1:0-3673 GCA_039795875.1 Candidatus Parcubacteria bacterium
TTCGTCGAGAAGATCGCCTAAAACATATGTATGTGATCGGTAAGACCGGTATGGGTAAATCGACTTTGCTGGAAAATATGGCCATTCAAGACATTCAAAATGGCGAAGGTATGGCCTTCTTGGATCCGCACGGAAAGACAGTGGATTTGCTTTTGGAATATGTGCCGGAACATCGTATGAAAGACGTGATCTATGTTGCGCCATTTGATCTAGAACACCCTATTGCTTTCAATGTGCTTGAAGACACATCGGGAGACGTTGTGCTGGATCCAGTTCGTGCACAGCTGATCGTGTCAGGACTGATGTCAACTTTTAAAAAGATTTGGGAAGATCAGTGGAGCGCTCGTATGGAATATATCCTGAACTATACACTACTCGCGCTTTTAGAGATTCCGGAAGCGACACTGCTCGATGTTAACCGCATGCTTTCTGATAAGAAGTTTAGAAATGATGTGATCAGCAAACTCAAAGAGCCAACCGTGCGTATGTATTGGGAAAAAGAATTTGCGGGATATACAGAAAAGACTGTGGCGGAAGCTGTACCAGCTATTCAAAACAAAGTAGGACAATTTATCTCAAACAGCTTGATTCGAAATATTATTGGACAAAAGTTTTCTTCTTTCGACTTACGGCGAGCCATGGATGAGAAGAAGATTATTCTCTTTAACTTTTCTATTGGACGTATCGGGGAAGATGCTGTTAACCTGCTTGGATCACTCTTCGTAACCAAGATCTATCTTGCTGCCATGTCACGTGCCGATAAGACTGATAGGCAGATGAAAGATATTCCAAACTTCTACTTGTATGTGGACGAATTTCAAAACTTTACCAACGATTCATTTGCCCAGATCTTGGCCCAGGCTCGAAAGTATCGACTTGGATTGATCGTAGCTCACCAATATGTGAAGCAGATGACAGAGGTTGTACGAGATGCTGTGTTTGGAAACGTTGGAACGATGATAGCCTTTCGTGTGGGTGCTGAAGACGGCGAAGCTTTGGAAAAAGAATTTCAGCCGGCCTTCGTAGCTCAAGATTTCGTAAACTTGGGACGATTCCAGATGTACTTAACTCTGATGATCGATGGTGTAACATCGTCCGCCTTTTCTGCTGTTGGACTTGGTCCATGGCCTGAAGCTTCTGAACAATTTGTAAAACAGATCATCGATCAATCACGTGCCACATATGCACGCCCTCGAGAAGTAGTGGAAAAGCACATCCTAGAATGGACTTTAGGTGCGAACAACTCTACCAACAACTCGGGTGCTCCTGTTGGACAGCAATCAGCAGCGAGAGCAGACGGTGGAGGACAGCGAAAGTCAGAGCCACGGTCTGAGCGGTCTGAGGTACCGCGAAGTGAATCTCGGTCTGACAGATCAGATGTGCCAAGATCCTCTTCTCCACGACGAGAAGAAGGTCGAGGAGGTGACAGAGGTCACGAGAGATCTTCTGAGCATCATCGAGAAAATTCACGACCCAGACAAGAATCTAGAAAAGAATTGCCTCAGCAATCACAGCAGCCTCAAAGTACTCCAAAATTTGCCCCGTTACCACCTATGCCTGAGATCCCACCATCGCCTCGGAAGCCACAGCCAACGCATCAACCAGCTGTTCACAATCCATTCAAGACAGCCTTCACGGAGTTGTCAAAACCAGCTGAGCCTTCAACTGACACATTGCGAGCGGCAGTAGAGACTGCTCAAAAGAAAAAAGAAGTGGAGGAGGGAACACTCAAGGATATTTTGGGAATATAATAGACGTACATGGATACTCCTGATAAGAAAAAAATAATAATCTTTTCATTGGTATACTTGCCAGAGTATGTCGGTGGGGCAGAGGTGGCTATGGATCAGATTACCAAACAATCAGCTCTCGATGAGTATGATTTTCATATGATTACGTTAGGTAGTCCATTTGCCGAAACACAACGAGTTGGCAACATACAAGTTCACTACACCGGACTTTTAGGAAAAAATAAGTTTTTGTTTTTTATTTCTAAATGCTTGTTCCCGTTTTCATCGTGTCTGGAATATCTGCGTTTGAATAAAAAGTTAAAATTTTCTGCCATCTGGTCTCTGATGGCCAATCAGGCCGGTGGAGGTGCGATCTTTTCTAAGATACTGACTCCGAAAACAAAATTTATTCTTACTCTACAAGAAGGGGATAGCCTAGAGCATGTCAAAAAACGTGCACGACGAGCCGGTCCATTCTTTAAACAGATGTTTGTGCGAGCGGACAGAATACAAACCATTTCTCATTTCCTAAAAGATTTTGCCTGGCACGTGCTTGGTAAAAAAGATGACAAAGTTGTGGTGATACCAAATGGCGTAGATATTGCATTGTTTGATAAAGAGATTTCTGCCGAAGAAAGGATCTCTATCAGGGCTGGTTTTGGATATGCGCCGACGGATAAAGTTATCGTCACCACTTCACGTTTAACTCATAAAAATGGTATTGACACACTGATTGATACAGTCAAATTATTGCCGTCTGAATATAAGTTACTACTAATCGGTGCCGGTCCAGATGAGACAACTTTGAAAGCACAAGTTGCCCGATTGTCACTGGAGGATAGGGTGACTTTTGCAGGCCGTAAGGCCTTTGAAAATCTTTATAAATACTTGAAGTCCTCTGAAATCTTTATTAGATTGTCGCGGTCTGAGGGGTTTGGGAACTCATTTATAGAGGCCATGGCAGCCCGTATACCGGTTGTAGCGACAAATGTTGGTGGTATAGTAGACTTTATGCAGGATGGAAAAAACGGCTTTCTGGTGCCTCCAGAGAGCCCAGAAAAGGCCAAGGAGGCCATATTGAGATTGGGCAGTTTAGAATCCCAGACATTCCTTATTCAAGCAGCTTATGATACAGTTATTGGCAAATATCAATGGAAGGATATTGGCCAATCATTTAATACATTATTCAAGACATGCCTGTAAAAAAGACAAAAACACAATCTAAAGAGAAGGTTTATATGGTAACCGGTAGCGCCGGTTTTATCGGTTTTGCAGTCGCAAGACGGTTGCTTGAAACGGGCCATAAAGTAGTTGGCGTCGACAACATGAATGACTATTATGATGTCATCTTGAAAAAGAAAAGAAACGACATTTTATTAAAATTTAAAAAATATCACTTCCACAAAGTTCATCTAGAGGACATTAAGAAGATTAGAGAGGTTTTTGATACACATAAGAATATTGATGTGATTATTCACTTAGGTGCGCAAGCTGGCGTGCGGTATTCTATGGAAAATCCATGGCAGTATGCTCATTCAAACTACATTGGTTCTTTGAATATTTTCGAGTGTGCTAAAGAGAAAAAGATTCCTCACATCATCTCAGCCTCATCTTCATCTGTATATGGAAACAGTAAGCCTCCATATCACGAAAAAGATTCGAAGACTGATACTCCTATCTCTGTCTATGCCGCAACTAAAAAAGGAGTAGAATCTCTGGCACATACATATACTCACTTGTATCCAATGACCATAGTTAACTTACGATTCTTCACCGTGTACGGTCCGTGGTCTCGACCAGATATGGCGATGCTAAAATTTGCCCAAAAGATTGTGACTGACGAAAAGATCGTCTTGTATAACAAAGGTAAGATGAAAAGAGGTTTTACATATGTTGAAGACATCGTTGACGGTGTCTTGGCAGCAGAACATGTAGAAAGTGGA